>NZ_LR134327.1:0-333879 GCF_900636915.1 Aggregatibacter aphrophilus ATCC 33389
TTATGACTATTGGCATGTAATAAGTTTCTTTCGGTCATAACAAGCAGGCGTTGGCTTGTTTGTCCGGTAATTTGCTTAACATCGTCAGCAATATCCTCAGACACAATACCTGCGCTAATATATCGGTCACTTGCCCCACGATTATTCAGGTTGGCTTTAACCCAATTCTCAAATGCCTTATGCCGCGCTTCACTTTTGTTGATTGCTTGGATAGTCTGACTACGTAAATCACGGTTTTTTGGCATCTAAGATTTTACGGATTAAAACGATGTCATTTCCTACCGCACTTTTGCCAACATTATTGCTCCATCCTGCGTCCGTGGTAATGGTGCCTTTATCGGTCGTTAGGCTATACACTTTGGCATGGGTTTCTTCGCCGGTGGCCTTATCCACGCCCGCAAGCGCCCAATCCTGTTTAATTCTGCCGCCCGATTGACTTACCTCAAGCCCCATTTTGTCTAACCGTCTTTGGCTTAACGCACGCACCGGCAACGACAATTCCAGCCATTGGGCGGATACATGACATCCCAAATCGGGTCGTCATAACGATACACCTTCTCGTGCAAGGCTAAATGACTTGCCCGAGTGCGACTATCTTTAATCGCCAAATATTGCCAATAGGGCTGTTCATCGGCGTTGGCCATTTGTTCGGCGTAGCGCGCGGCATGGTAAGCGGTGATTTTATTGGTGCGTAAAATCGTTTGTAAGCGGCGCGGACTGCCGAGCTGTATCGTCTGCTCCGTGCCGTTGGTATTAGACACTTTAACTTTTCCCCACCATCCCAACGCCTCCAGTTTGGGGCGCAAATTGTTGATATATTCGCGCTCCGGGATGCCTTTTTCAATGGCTTCCACGGTGGCCGTGCGGATAGTCTCTAAAATATCCATGCGGGTGACTTTTGCCACGGTAAACGCCCGCGCGTGGGCATCCTCAAGGGCTTCTTGCCAATTCCAGGCGATGGCATACCCCTTGGCCTTGAGATAGTCAACGGCAAGTTTAGGCTCCATGCGCAATAGCTCGCGCATATCTAGATTAGCGGTTGGCATTGAGACGTCCTATCAAGTCGCTAACAAATAATGCACGGGTAAGCATTTGCTCCAACGCGTCATCGTCCAAATCTTGATAGAGTTCGGCCAGGCGGGTTTGTGCGTATTCATAGCCACCTGTGCGGATAGCGTCCACAATCGGTTTTAACATCGGGTCAATCACCGACTCGTATTCTTCTGCCGTAGGCTCCAGCTCGTCGATTAAGTCGTCGGGGTCGCGGTGGATTGTGTTAAATTTAAGCTCCGGTAGGTTAGCGCTTAATATGGCTTTTTTGCGCGGGTCTTCCGGTTCGGCTTTGGGCTGTGTTCGGCTTAATACGTCTTCATTCTCGGCTGCAACAGGGATTTGCATTTTATCTTGCGCCCATTGCAACGGGATTTTAAACCCGATGTCAACTAACTTGCCCAATCCCTCACCAAAGCTATTAATATCCTCACTTTCGGCGGTGTCAAATTCAAATCGTGGTATGCGGCGCGCGTCGTTAAATGACTTACAGTTAAGCGCATAAAGCGGGTACACCAAATCACGGGTTAGCGTTGCGGCTAAGCGTTTTAAATCGGCGTCACGTAATTCTTGGCGCACCTCATTGTGTACATTGCCAAGGGCATTGGTCGAGGTCTTGCCATCAGATTGCGAGGTGAGCGTGCCGCCTAAAATCGCTTTAGACATGGATTTTTCCGCCCAGTCAATCATCGCCATAAATTCTGCCGCATTGCCGTCAGCCGCCTTGGCAAATTCAATCTCCATGGCGCGCGGGATGATGCCGCCTGCGTTATGACCGATACTCATTACCGCCCGTAACAATGTATTTTTCTCGTTGTTGGTAGCCCCTTCCGGATATTTACCAAGGCGCAATGGCAGGCCATAAATCTCCAAAAACTCGGCAAAATCTCGGGCGGAGTAGTTGCGATAAATAAACGCCAAACCAAGGTGCGCACAAGACCAATACGGGACAAATAACCCGTTTTCGCCTTGGCTATATGCGTAATCCATCCAAATTTAGCCAGCTCCACGCCTTTTTCTGTGCCATCGCGCAAGCGTAATGTATTGCGGTCATATTGCGGCGTCATAAACCACGCAGGGTCGCGCCAGTTAACATTACGGATTAATTTCAGGCCGCTGACAAGGCCCGGTTCCCACTCGATTTCTTGGCAACTAAACCCTTTCAAAATGGCGTCAGTCGCATCAAAAATGCAATCATCCAGCCACGTTGCGTCACGCAAGATTTCTTCGAGCATTTGTGCGTCTCGTTGTTCTGCCGCACCGGCATTAGGCGGCGGGGCAATTTGCCAATCCATTGTCAAGATGGCATTACGGCGCTTGCCGAGCTCCGATTGCAAGTGTGAGTCCTTTTCCTCCATATCTTCGGCCAATTCACATTGTCCGATTAAGTCGCCCATTTCAGCGGCACGTAATAATGTTGCCGCTTTGGATGGGGTAAGACCGCTTGCCGGGTGCTCACTATAATGACGTTGCAACCAACCTAAGCGGCTGTCATTTTCGGTTTGTAGCTCGTCATCAAAAGCAAATGGTTTGCCGTGGATGTCTAAAATTTTGCTTTGCATAAGTAATCCTTAAATATTATCCCAATCAGAGCCAAACTCGGCCTTAAGGTCTTCTTTTTCGCTGTTGGAGTATTCAAAATTTCGGCCGCCTGTCGCGCTTTGGTGTTTGGCGGGCAGTGGTGTAAACTCAATTTCTCCGCCCGTCATATAACTTGCTCGCACTGCCATACAATACGACACCGCGCTGTCTCCGTGGCGCTGTCCGCTTTTGCCTTGATTGCGGGCGCGGTCGATTTTCGGTACGCCATTAATCACCACAATGTGCCCTTGGTCTAAGATGATTTCTTCATCTTGCGGGATTTGGATCAGTCCGCTTTCATAGCGCTTTATATTTTGGCATCCACTCGCGGTACCATTTATCATTTAACTGCACCGTCTCGACCATGCTTGCGCCATAACGCAATAGCACGGACTCCGCTAAATACCCCCCGTTTCCGGTGGCATCAAATGCCGCACCGATAAAACGTGGGATGTGTTTTAACACAAAAAATACGATTTGTTTTTGTTGCTCATAAGGGCAATTACGCACCTCAAGGGTGATATCCATGTGGCGTGCCGTAGTCGGTTGCACGGCACAAACGCTAAAAATACTCAAGTCGCCTTTACGCGCAAAGTCACACCCAAACGAGTGACGCATATCTTTATCTAGCGCGTCTAAGTGCGGTAAAACGTCTTTGATTAGCCATTCATTGACTAGCGTAATACGCTCCATCTCACTGTAGTCTATAAACTTGCTGTCGCATTCAAATGCAAGTTTGACCTTATCCGGATTCGCCGCGCGGTCAACTAGCGGACGAGGGATATAACCACCGGAGCTTCGTTTTGGTACGCAGTAGTATTCTTCCAGTGCGTCTTCTTCCGTGGAGGTGTCACGCAATAAACCGCGCTTCCAGGCATCTTCTTTTGCTGGTGACCATTCCTGTTTTGACACCTGGCAAATACGTTGGTAAAGCCCCTCTTTGCACGCGTCATCTAGTGTAATAGTGTGGATGGAGTAGCTTTTGCGACCCGCGCGGCTATCTTGGATTAATTGGTTAAACAGATTGTCCACGCCGTTATGAGTTGAGATTAACCGCACTTTTGCGCCCCACATGGTAAGCGCAAGAGCCGCCTTCAGAACTTCGGCTAGTTTTTCGTGAAATGCCGCTTCGTCAATACACACGACCCCTTGCATACCACGCAAGTTTTTAGGGTTGGATGAGAGTGCTTTAATCTTAAAGCCCGATGCAAAGTAGATGACGTAGGTTAAAATGTCCTTGTCTTCGTCATCAAAAATCTCTTCTTGGATTTGCCCGGCGGCTTGGTTAAAGTTTTCCGCCCACATGGCCGCCGCGTCAATAAACTCGCGTGCCATCTCTTTGTTGGAGCCGATATAAAAAACATCAGACCCGCTGTCTGATTTTGCTCTGCCCGCAATTAATACATCATCTGCCGCTTCCGCCCAGGTTAAACCTGTTCGACGGGACTTTTCGGCAATTTTTAAAGGGCTATCATCAGCAACCCAGCGCTTTTGATAGCCCAATAATAATTCTTTCGGATCAAACGGGATAAAATCCGGTAACTTCATCATGCAATCCCCAAAATTTTTGCTTTCAGGTGGTCAACGGTTTCTTGCGATAGTCCGGCTTGCGAAATCACTTTTTCCGCCGTTTCTGCGGCAAGTTGCGCCACCTCTTTGCGAATTTTGCGCTCCCGCTCCTCGTTGATAGCTTGTGCTTGCTCAATTCGGTTGGCTACTAAAGCAAGCTGATTAATGACTTTAGGGTCGACATCATCATCTTGACCTAACGCCATGGCCTTATCAAAGGCAATGGTCTTGACCGCCTCCATTAAGAGTTTGCCAACATCCGATTGCGGCGCTTCGCCGATTTGCTTCGTCCAGATTTCGGCCATCTCGCGGCTTTCGCGGATTTTTGCCCCCATCTTTTCCATCTTGCTGGCATAGCGGTTAAGCCCTGTTTTGCTCAAAAGTGCGGTTTCCGGCAAGCCACAATCGCGGATGAGATCGTTAATTTCTTCCAAAATTTCAGCCTGTGAAAACATCTTGTCGCGCAACATCATGGCAAGGCGGGTTTTGATGTCCGGTGGTAATAAATCAACTTTTGATGCGCGCCCGCGGGTGGTTTTATCACTCATTTAAAGCCCCTTTAAAGTCGGTTTAAAGGTGAGGTGACGGGGCGTTTAACGCCGTCCACGATAACGCGCCCTTGTGCCACGTCTAACCCTCTTTGAGTGATGACGAGGACAAAAAACTCACCTTTGCCGGTGTCAATGCGCTTGATTTTGACTAACCTTGTTCTTCGAGCCAAATCGCATGATTGCGCACCAAATCGCGGCTGATGTTGTGTCCGTAGGCGGTTAATACATCTTGTAAGATGGACTCGTTAGCGTCGTAGCCGTCTTCCGCAAGCGTGCGGAGCATGACAAGACGTTGGTCTTTAGTAAAAATATCGTGCATGATTTATTCCTTTCGGTTCAAAACTTTATCTTCCAGCAATAAGCCCGTTTGGCGGCTAATTGCGCTTAATGTGGCGTTAGTGGCCTTCGTTTCGCCTTCAATTTTTGTCATCAATTTTTCAAGTGATGCAAAATCTTTTGCAGTGGGTAACGCGTCCACTTTTAATTCCATTTTTTGTCAACCGTTCATCGTTTTTTTCGATGCCATCTTGCAGCATGTAAATATCGCTTTTTTTGGCATATTTACTATCCATTTTGAGCCAAAAAAGGGTTCCTATAACGCCAAAAAGGGTGGCGATAATGCTCCAGTTTTTCTGGATAAAAGAGATAATTTCCATCATTTTTGTGATTCTTCGTGTTCTTGTTGACAACTTACACAACGCACACAGTGCGGCATGGCTTTAATGCGGGCTGGGGGGATAAGCGCACCGCAATCCATACAATACCGCGCCGTGTTCATGGCATTGGCAAATTGTTGCGCCGATGCCTGTTGTTTGCGCCAGTTATCCCACATTATTTCTTCCCTTTCTTGGGTTTTATCAACAATGTCATTCATTGGGTTGTGATTCCTTCTCGCAAATGGTGCGATAGGTTTTGTTATGGGCTAACACTTGGCGCAACGTGCCTAGCGTGTCCTTTTCCGAGGCTTTAATAATGGCAAAGCCTGCGCAACTATTATTCGGCGCGTAAGTCGTTGTTTTTGCGCAACTCGTCAACAACAGAGTCGCGACCAAGACCATGAGTTGTTTCATCATTTTTTTGCTTCACTTTGTAGTTTTTAACTTGTTTCTCAACGACCGCTTTTTCGGTCTTGAGCTGTTCGTTTTTGGTTGTTAATTCCGCGTTTGCACGAGACAGGCTCTCTGCGTGAGATTTAATTCTGCGGATTTTAAAAATACACATAGCCGATGATGGCCAAGATAACGGCGCCAAGCGCGCCAATTAGGCTTAAATTAATCATAATTAGGGTCTCTGTGTCTGTTGCGATTTAATGCGTTAGCAAAGCCCTTGGTTGCTGCACCGCCTGCGCAAAAAATGGCAAAGTACATAAACATTTCCGGCACATAAGGACGGTCAACCCATGCGCAAAAGCAGAGGATAACGGCCATTAAAATCGCGCCGAAAAACTGGATAAATGCGGTTGTGGACAATCGGCCGTCCGCGTTAGTGTAAAGCTGTGAAAACATAATTATTGCCCCTGTATAAGCTCGCAACGGTAAAAATTAACGCCTATTTTGAATTTGCCGTAATCTTGGCAATCGGTAACAACATCAAAACTGACGCTAATCACAGTAAACATAATGCCAATTAGACATACTGCGACAATCAAAAATAAAATCGCTATGTCAGTCTTGTCATGCATAAACGATATAACAGCACCAAAACTGCAAACGGCAAATAAACAGATCGGGAAGCCCCATCATTTACCCCTTATACAAATGGTCAAAGTTAATCATTTGCTCACTATCAAGCCATGCCCATACATCAAAACAAGGGCAATCTTTCAGCCACTCGTTCGGCGTAATCGTGCCGTCGCCGTTTAAATCAGGGCTTAAATCACGATGTCCACAAATGCGAGCACTGGGATGTTGACTTTCGAGTTTGCGTAAGAGTTTGTGCAGTGCAATCCACTGCGCCTCGGTGTATTCACCGTGGTTTTTGCCTCTTTTGGTGACGCCACCGACTAGGCAAATGCCGACGGAATGTTGGTTGTGGCCTTTTACATGCGCCCCGTCTTCACCAACTTGACGGCCTGTTTTCCACGGTGCCGTCAGTATCAATCACAAAGTGGTAGCCGATAGAGGTTAAGTGCGGGTTAAATTGTTTGCATTTTGCGGCGTCACGTTTAAATCCGCGCGGCTTTGTGCCACTCATCAATGCGTTGTGCGGCGGTTTGTGTGGCAGTGCGTAATTGATTGCCGTTTTGTGTGGCCGAGCAATGGATCACTATTTTGTGGATGGGTAAAGACATAAAAAAACTCCCTTTAATGTTTTAAAGGGAGTTTAAACAAAGTAAGGAGCTATTCGGGTTTATTGTCTATCACTAAATTTAGTAGGGTAATTCAGGCTGATAGCGTTTTTTGATGATGTTACGTTGTTTGCGGATAATAGCGTAAATATGCGGCTCAGACAAGCCGTAACGCTCACTTAATGCCCGCACATTACCGCCGTTAAAATCATTATAGATAGCATAGTCGCGGAGTGCTTCTTTTAGTCTGTCTGCGCGCGGCAGGTAGATAGCACGACCGCCGAGATAGTGCGATATGACAAGGATTATTTTTTCGATAGTCTTATCATCAAAGCTCTTTCCTTGTCGGCTAAATTCGGCTTTTAATCAACTGCACTAATTTGACTAACACGCTTTCCCAAGACTTGGATAATTCATCATCCGGAATGTGATCTAACTTATCAAATAACTGCCCGACCATCTCGTGGTCATCTGCAAATAAATCGTGTTGTTCGTCTGTCATACTTGCGCTCTCCGTTGCCATTTTTTCAAAATCTCAAGTAGTTTGTTGCTTCGTCGTCATCTAAACTTTGCACATTGAGCTTGATTAGCTGATTTGGTTGATTGTTTTTTGCTTTAAACAATGTATTGTGCATAAACCGATTTAACGCACGCTCCGAGCCGTCTTTAACAATGCCTGCTTTGTGCATTTGTATCCAAATTGCGCGGATTTTGTGAGTGATTCGGGATTTCACAATCGCATGTTCAGTTACCGGTGTTCTGCCTTTTCTGACTTGTGGTTTAAACCCCTTATCTTTCATGCTTTCGTACACTTTTAAAAGCTCCTCAATCGTCATTTTAGTGGTGCTTGTTTTGCCGGTTAGATTATCCAACAACACACGATAACTTAACTCATCCATATTTAACTTGCTTTTTGCAATATGGATCAGCTGGATAAGTTTAGGTTTAGTTAATTTAACGTCTAGTATCATTTTTCCATTCCAACCAAATTGTATATTCCGGCATATTCTTTACAAATTCCAATTGCCCAATAGCAGCATATTGCTCAATGTACTGTATTGCAGCCGTACGCTTGTCTTCTTCCAATTTTTCCGTATTTTCCACCGTACTTTTACCTTGCTCATTGCGCACCACAGCAAATAACGGTTTCGCCCCCTCATACACCTTTTTGAGATAATTGTGATTTGTTAACGCTACCACATTTCGGGTTTCACGGCGGTTTTTCATCACGCCACTGACAGTTTCGGTGAGCGCATGGGACAACAACGGACTCGGCTGATACATATCCAACACCTCTTGCATTAATTTTAATGCTCTTGAGTTAGATAATGCGCTTTTCCCGGTCTAAATAGGGAAATATAACTCACCAACGCACGGGCATTGTCGCCGCGTAAATTGGTAATAATACCCAACATTTCACGCCCCGCGTCATCTTCTAATAGCACATCCAAGTGGATGTCACTATGGCAAACCGGGCAACGGCATAATTTCACTTTAAAACTCCTTTAAACTAGGTTTAAAACACATTATTCAGCCCACTTCATCTAACTTATTCCCCTCTTTTGTAAAGAGGGTTAGGGAAGATTTAATGGACTGTAAATGGGTTTTAGTCGATTGGTGGTTGTGGCAACGGTTTCCAATGTGTTACACCTTCAAACTCTACACCGTCAAAACTACAAAATCCCATACCATCTTCAAAGTAGCTGCCCGTTCTAATTAGCCACCCGGATTCGGATTCCGGTACCTTCATTGCAAATAAAACTTCACTCCAATCGCCTGGCAACCGTTCCGAACACTTAATCCAGCCATTTTGTGGATACTCAACAAGCACCGGAGGATTTTCAACCATGTGAATGAACTCATCGGCATAGAGTTCTTTTTCCTCTTCGGTGAGCGGTCTGGTCGGTAAATCAAATCCGCCTAACACAACCCCAAAACACCCCTCTTTTATAGCGTCTTCAAGGTCAGTATCAAATCCATCATTTGTGCCAAATTCAAATATCTGGTCGACACAGTCTTGTGCTTGTGATTTAGCTTCGTCTAATGTATCGTGCGTTGTGAACTCACGTTCTAACGCGTCATAAGCAAAATATTTGTTCATTTTTATTTTCCTTGTAACATCAAAAATTCACTTTGTTTGATTTCCGTTAAACACTCAGGGATTGCCGGAAAATCATCACCACCGAAGCCTTCTGATTTCACCCGGTATTTTTGCGATAAAGTGATCGCTTGCCACACCACACACTGCGATATATGCCATGTTACTCGCAAACACCCAACAATTAAGCGCTAACTCGCTTATCATAAAATCATTAAAACTTGGATATTGATTTAATATATTTCTGAGTTCTTGGATTTTAGCGTTAAACGCCTTGCCGGCTTTGGTGCGATTGTTGCCGGTAATATTCACTTTCCCACCTTCAATCATTTCAAATTTATAGGTTTTATCCTCTTTAATTTTTTCAAATTCAGGATTGTTTTCGCTACATACAATGCCATAAATTCGACTTTCACTGCCGCGCCAAAACTCATAAAACGGGATAGTGTCAAAAATTACGTCTAATTCTTTGTTTCGTTGTTCGTGGTCGATATTCCATTGTTGATAAAGTGATTTAACCGGTTCAACATTTAATGCACATTTAAAATATCTAAATTCAGGTTTCATTTTTACCCCTTTCTCCATTCGCCCTTAGGCATTATTTCGGTTATGTCGGCGTCTGCCCATTTTAAAAATTTGGTTACGCTAATTTTCGGATAATGCCGTCCATCTTTTACTGACGGGCTGTCATATTGCAACCCCTGGACGAACCCTTCTTTGTTGTCATAAATCATCCCAACCCAAAGGATTTGTCTATCTCCCAATAAACGGGCGAATCCGTATGTTTGAGGGCGTTTCGCCGAATAAACATGCCCAACTTTTAGGTCTTCTGTTGTTAGCTCTGCCATACTCACTCCAACACCGGCGTAATCTTCCACGCCACACATTTCATTTCTCTGCTTGCTGCCTGTAATAGCTTCAAGCACGCTTTATCATCATCTTCCTGCCACATTTCCTTGGCCATTTCTAACTGCTCAATAATCTGTGCCAATTGGATAGTTACATGCGACTTTTTATCTTTGTCAATCATAGTATTCATCCCCTTTGGATGGCACAGGCTCAACCTCAATCACGTCATACACTTCGGTGATGATGTGCGCCATTTGGGTGAGGTCATTGTTATTCAAATCGCAAGCGTCCATCGCTTGTTGCATGTTTTCGGCTTCAATTGCAAATTCCACCGTGCAATCTAGCCTGACGAGATATTTAGCCATTATTCGCTCCTTAGTTGTTATTCTAAAACTCATTATTCAGCGCACTTAAACCGTGCTTAAATGCGCTGTAAATGGGCTTTATCGGCCTTTGCAAGCAAGCAAGATCACAATCAATGCAAAGCTAGCCCACCCCCATATACTCAGCAGTGTTATTAAGCGTTCATCCATCTTGCTTTACCTCCGTTTGTTTCTTGCGTTTTAATCTTGGGTGCCAGTGTTCGCAAAATTCACCGCGCGTAATTGCCCAATCTTGATTAACCGTTTTTTTGGCGATATCTGCCGCCTTAAACCAAAGCGTCGCGGCATAACTCAAATCCCCCGCACGTTCCACTTCAACGGCCAGCTCGGATAAGTCCTTGTAGGTCATTTCCATGATTAATCCCGTCTAATTGAGTTTAATATTCGGGTGTAATCTGCTGCGGTGACTCTATCCGCCGTCACAGTTGACCCGTTGACAAAGTTAAATGTCAGTTTTACGGTCCCATCTTCGTTTTTATCCGCTTTAATGATGGTTACTTGGTCTAAATTAATTAGGTCCGGATATTCTTTTCTTCCTGTTAATCCTAAGTAGTTCATTTTGCGCTCCTTAAATGCTTGCTAAATCAAGACTAATTGGTTCGTATTTGTCGGTGTCGCCGACGCGTTTATAAACTCGGATATAGCTTTTTGAGCCAACCACCTGCACGCTGTCGGAGATAGCGTCCATCGCGCATTTCCAGCGTGGGTCTTGGATGTCCACGCGGCGTAGGGCTAAAATCTTGTTTGAGTTAAGATTGCCTTCCTTATCCACGTCAAACGCGCGGTCAATAATGGTTTTAAGCTCAGGGCGACTGCCTTCTGTCCAGTCTTGCAAACAGGCGTCAATTAATGCTTTAGCCGCTTGGATGCGTTCATCAAATTGCAATGATTCGGCGATAGCGCGTTGCACTTTGTATTCACCGTCAAAGCTATAAAGTGTGACGTTGCCTTTTTTACCGCCTAAATTTGCGCCATACTGCGCAGCGGAAAGTTCGACAAAGGCGGCGATGTCGCCAAACACTTCACTTTTAAAGTCTTTCATGACTTGGTTAGTCGCTACGGCCTTGCGCACAATTTCAAGCACCAACTCATCTCGCACTTTGTCGATTTCTTTAATTGATGCCTCAGGGATAAGCGCGCCGCGTGCGTCTTTGCGATAGCCTTCGGGGATTGTTACTTTTTGAGTTTCCATTTGTTTTTCCTTTTTTTACGGGTTACTAAAATCAGTGTTTGGGTAGTGTTTGGCGAGCCATGCACGCACTTCTTTTTCGGCTTCGGCCGTCAATGGCGGTGGCATATCGCCAAATTCTTCGCGCCATTCTGCATTTGCCGCTTGTTGCCAACACAACTCATCGCTATCAGCACATTTCAGCGTTTCCGCTTGGGCGACACCGCTCAAAAGTGCGGTCAAAATCAAAGCCGTTTTTAAGGTTTTCATCAGTTGCCCCCGGTCATTTGTTTTTGTGCGATTAAAATCAGGTCTAATGTAATTGCGGTGCCCTGTGCTTTGGCGGTGATAGCGGCAAGTTTTAAATACTGCGTCAACGCGCGTAAACCGCCTGCCTTGGTGCCGATACTATTAAGTACGGTCATCAAATCTTTATCGTCAGTATCCAAACCCCAAGCACCTGCAATCGCTTTAATATCGGCCTTACTGCTCCCCTTGATAGGCGTATGCTTACCAATACGGCTCCAAAGGCGCGCATATTCGTGCGCTTGGTTCACCCCGCCTTGGATGCGGTTGTAAACCTTGTCGTTACCGATTAGGGCAAAGCCGACTTCGACTTCTTCTTGGATAATGCGGATTTCTTCAAGAGCGTCATAAGGCAAGTGGTCGCTTTCATCGATAATCACCAAACCTTTTGATTTTTGTAGCTTTTTAACAATTAAACGGCTTAGGCGGTCTTTACGGCGTGGCGCATCATTAATGCCAAGCTCTAATGCCAATTCATACAAAATACTGCTTAACGTGGCGCGTGCCGGGCTTGCGGTAATCATCCACACGTTGGTGTTGTGTTGTTGATAGGCTTGGCAGGCTTTCGTTTTGCCTACGCCACTGGCGCCGTAAATGGTCACCATCGTTGGCAAAATGCGCGCCATATCAAGCACACCAAACACCGTTTTAGCAGTCGGGATTTCGATAAAACTTGGCGCTTCAACAAACACCTGCACTTTACGTTCGTTTAAGGCCATCCAGTTTTTAATGGGTTCTTCCACTGTTTCTACATTGCCGGTGTATTTTTCGTTTAGCCATGCACTCAATGCCCCGCCGTTTACGCCCGTTTCGCGCGCTAACTTGGCTTGCGTGAGCTTGCCTTGTTTGATTAATAAGCTAATTTGCTCTCTTAATGTCATTTTTTTCGCTCCTTAAAGGTGGTTTAAACTGGCTTTAAAGCCCTTTTTCTTCTTTCAACATGGCGATGCCTTTCATCAGCCATTGTTCGGCTTCGTCTTCTTGTTCATCCTCCGGCACGACTTCCACTTTGCGTAATGCGGTGCCTTCTTTAATGACTTGCCACATTTGGGCTTCCGCCTCTTGGTTTTCTTCAAACTCCACCGGTGGCATATAGGCGGCTGCCTCTTGGATTGCCATATCCTGTGCCGCTTTCGCCGCTTTTTGGGTGTGGCGTACAAATTCGCGCTCTTTGCGAGAGTGGTCTTGTGCCGCACTTGTGTCGCCAAAGGCGGCATCCACCGTACAGTGCGCCTCGGCTAAATAACTTCCATCCAAGCTGTACACCCAAACCGCATCGTGCAAATTGTTCGGGTCGTAACGCACCACCACTTTCTTGTGGCTTGTACCAATCAACTCGTAAGCCTCGTATCGGTTGCGTAATCCTTGCACTTCGCCACCGGCTTTTAACGTAAAGGTGCCGTTGTCTTTTAGCGTGACTTCTTCGTGTAATGTGAGTAAGTAGCGCAGTTGTTCAGGCGTTGCCCAACGTTTCTCGGCAACCGCATAATCCCGTTCAAATGCTTGATTAAAACTCAGTTTGCCTTGGCAAATTTCAGTGGCGCGGTCTTGGCGTTCGTTAAACATCTGTATGCCTTCTTCGAGGGCTAAAATAAAACTCTCATAGTCCACGCCCGCCTTGTTGCCTTGGTAGTTATCAGGCTTGTCTAATGCGTTGTCACCTGCGTGGTAGCCGGCAAGTAAAGGGTGCTTATCCACAAGCTCACCCAAGCCACCGTGCGAAAATGCACGCTCAATCGGCTTGGCTTGCCCCCGTCCTCGGCCGTAGCGCACCGTTGTCCAGTGCAGTTGGATGCCAAGCGCCGGAATAATCCCTTGCACCTCATCTTCCCGCACTTTAAAGCGGTAACGGTTTTTCACCCCGCCTGTCATTTTCTTATTGGCTGCCGCTTTGGTGTTGTCGATGGTTAAGTGTTTCGGGATACCGTACTTATTCACGACATCAAGCAACGCCAAGCGGATCATGTTGGTGTTTTCCGACTCATCGCACCGATACGCCAAGATTTTGCGGGTGCGCACATCCTGCCAAAGCCACGTTTTAGGGCGGATAATGTGGCCGTTATGCCATCTCACCCAAACGTTATGCTTATAACCGTCCCCGTTGACCCATTCCATTGCTTCAATGCCGGCAACGGTACGAATGAGCGATGGATACATGCGGCTCAACGCATAAGTGCCATCTCTTAAATAGGTTTGGTGGGTTTTTGGGATTTCGCGCAAGATTTTGCGCTTAATACTAGAGGGGCTTGGGATAACCCAACCGTTCGCACTTGCCGCACGTTTCAAGCGTTCATAACAAGATCCAAACTGAGGGCGCTCATTACGGAAATAGTCGGCGCGGAAAAATGCCCAGGCTTCAGAGGTAAAAGCGGCCTCGCGGCTTTCGCTGTGCGCACCGTAGCTATCCATTAAAAGCGGTAGCCACAAACTACGATCAGCGTCTTTAACTTGATACCACCAAGACTTAAGTGCACTCACCGTGACCGATTTCTCGCCATCTTGGTTGTGTTTATGGCATACCAATGCCAACGCATCCAAAATCTTCACGCCACCGTTGACCAATTCGGCCACCGCAAACATAATGCCAAGCTTCATTTGCGCTTTTTGTTGTTGCTTTGCCGTGCCTTGTTCATAGGTCGCCCACAACAACTGCGCATCAACAGGCGCACTTTCCTCGGCTAAAACTGGGAGATTTTTCACCGCACTTTTGCCAAGTTTCACCACGATTTCGGCTTGCACGTCTTCCGGCATGGATTTCACGGCATATTCAACACCACCGCCTTTACCAACTCTTTTTTGAGTTGCCCAGCAATTCTTTTTAGCTTGGTAAAGTATTCCTTGCACCGAATTAGGCAAAGTTGCTAAACTTAAACCAACTAATTCTTTTGCTGAGTAGTGTGTTTTTAAGTTGTTTACGCTCATAAATAACCTCAAAACTATCTGTCAGCATATTTTTTAAGGTTGCGTTGCTCATAGCGAGATGCCCAAATCACTTCGGCAGGTACGCCAATCGCTTCAGCAATAATGCGTTCACCTTTCAACCATGGACGGTCTAACGCATTTTTTAACGTGCTTCCGTTGCTGTAACCGTGTTTCAACGATAACTGGCGCAACGACCAACCTTTTTTTGCTAATGCAGCTTTGATGTCTTCTCTATGCCAATCAATAGCTGTTTTTTTAGTTTCCATTTATGTCCTCATTAGATAACTTCACTCGTTAATCTAATGAGGATAATAAACCATAAAAACAACTCAATCAACTTTAAAAAAGTCATTTTAAAGTTAATTGATTAAAAATTAAGCGTTGTTTTAAGGGTTGTTTATTGTATCTCTTTGAAATCAATAACTTTTAATTCAACTTTAAAAACATTAAAGAAAATACAAGGATTTTTTAAAGTTATGCGTGTTAAGTTTAAAAACAACTCATCAATAGGAAGTCGAATTAGAGAGTTAAGAGAGCAGAAAAAAATCTCCAGAAATGCCATGGCAGAGAATTTGGGGCTTTCGTTATCTGCCTTGCAGAATTGGGAAACAAGTCAAACTGAGCCTATAGCTTCAATGATTATTACCCTTGCGGAAGAATTAGGGGTTGAGCCTAGTTATTTACTAACTGGCGAGAAGAACGGGGATGTTGATAGTCCTCCGATTAAACGCGCACAAAAGCACGAAATAAGCGGAGTTTCAATGATTGACTGCTTTTGTTCGGTAAACGTGTCGGCAGGCTTTGGCAGCTTTAACGAGGGCGTAACCGCGCCCGACGGGCAAGTGCCATATTCGGACAGCCTGTTGCAAAAGCTCGGCATTAAACCAACGCACGCCGCCGTATTTTGGGCAGATGGCACATCCATGCGCCCAACCATTGATGACGGCGATCAGATGTTGGTTGACCTCTCTAAAAAAGAGATCAAGGGCGATAAAATCTATTTAGTGCAAAACGGCGAAAGCGTGTGGGTTAAGCGTGTAAAACTCAACTGGAACGGCATAGAGCTCATTTCAGACAACAAAGAAGAGTACGCCCCGATAACGCTAACCAAAGAGGAAGCGGACAATTTAGAGATAATCGGACAAGTTGCCTACATCGGCAAAAGCGTAATTTAAACGGTCTTTAAACGTTTTTTAAACGCCTTTTTGTTTTTCTACAATTAAGTGGCTAAAACCGCCCTTTTTAGATTTTAGCCACTTTTTTTCTAAAACCAACTTTAACGACAAAACCACCCAACAAAAAAGGCCAAAATTTCTTTCAGCCCTTTATTTCATTGATTCTTTCCCGCTTAATTCCGTTTAATTCAATTTAAGTCCTAACCTGTTATCAATTTCTAATATTAAGTGGTTGGGTACACAGATTATTTTTTAACTGAGTGGAAACATCACACAAGTCATTTAAATCCCAACTTTTCGGGTGAATGTTTTGCATTAACAGACGGGTAAAAATCCCGGTCCCACAACCGATTTCCAGCACATTCTGAAAACCGCTTAACTGATTATTTAATAATATTTGAAGCAAATGCTGCCCAATTTTCTGCTGAGCAACAGAATTTTGCTCATAACTTTCTAATGCCGCATGAAAGAATTGTGCAACACGTTGTTTATTAATCATCATGATTATTGTAATTAAAATGTAGGAAGAATTTAAAAGAGATGCCATCACAAAATGAGAGGTTCCTTAGGTACCGCATGCCTAGATAAGTGATGAAAAAATTGGGTATTATTGTAACGTAAAAACCCTCAAATTTTACGGATTTACAAGAAATTTACACTGAATTACATAGAGTTACTCGAGGTTATACAGTATTGCACTCTGCTATAAAACATAAAATCAACTCGCTAAAAAAAGTAACAATAACTGTATTCCTGTACCGTATAAAACATACTTCCACAACCTTAAAGCACCTTGCACGCGTTCGGCAATATTACGGTCGCCTTGTGGCATTTTCCGTTTTAACACACCAAGTGCCTTATCTAATTCTTCCGTAGTAATGTGCTGATGTGCCAAATCGCTAAATAGCATTTGATCAAAATAAATCCGAATATGTAAATAGAGTAAGGCCGCGCAAAGTAAAATCTGTAAACAGAAGAAGCCTGAATCAAGGCGGAAAGACAACGCAAACACCACGAGATTCAATACACCGATGTAACGTGCCGTAGCAAGCAAATGAGAGGTTAAACGGGCTTGTGCAGACATAATTTCCTCCTAAAAGTGCGGTCAGTTTTTATCGCGTTTTTTGCAAGAGATAGATCGCCTCCAACACTTTTTGTTTCGTAGCTGCGGGCAATATCATATTGGGACGCGCAACACGAAGCTGTCGTTGGGCTTCGGTTAAATTATCACAACCTCCATAAACTGCCAACCAAACCAGCATCGCAGCGGCACTGCGGCCATAACCCAAAGCACAACAGATCAATACTGATTGGTGGTTATTGTGCAAACGTTGCATTTCCTGCGCCGTCCGCACAAGCTCGGTAGATTCGGGGGGAACCATATCCAACATTGGTATGAAAACATAATCCTTGGGCGGATTTATACAAGGATATTCGGCACACAGGTCCAACACGGCCTCAAAGTTTGCCGCTTGCGTGACACTACCGATAAACACTCCAGGTAACACTTCCGACACTTTCACTTGATGTCGTAACCAATAAAAAATATTCAGTCTCACACCTAACAAATAGGGCAAAAGCAATAGGGTGGCCGCCATGCTATGTCTGCCGTTCGGTTGTTTTTGAAATAACTTTGCCCCTGACCATAGATAAGCATATGCCACCAGCAATAATGCAATGCTAATCCAAATAAACCAAAGATAGGCCCCGCCAAGAAAAGTCGGCAGGAAGAAAATGAGCGCGCCCGCTAAGTAATATCGCATGAGCTTAAAACGAAATCTATCGGCTCTTGTACCATGTAACGGACTTGCTCCTTCATAAGGCAACGCCCATAAAATCAAACAGCCCACCAGAACACCGGTAGGAATATCAATAAAATGATGTTGGTAAGTCGTCAATACGGATAACGCAATTAATCCAAGCCAAATAATTAAAGGCAAACGCCAGATTTTCGGTAAATAACGCCAATAAAATGAACCAACAATGATCGTCAGAATAATATGTAACGACGGCGCTTGGTTATAAGGTTGATCAAAAGTCGCCAAGGAATCGAATAACAGCGTTGAAAACCCGTCTGCAGGCGGTTTTTGCCAACTAAATTGCAGCGGAAATAGAAGAAAACAACAGATGGCAATCAACTGCGCCAATAATAATTGTGCCACATAATGTTGTAATTCCCGCTTGTCACGAGCCAAAAAGAACGCCAACGCATACATGGCATTGAGCGACCAATAAGGTACGATTGTCCATGCCAGAAAAGGAATATGTTCTTCCCAAGCAAAGACAATCTCCGCCACATTCTCCTGTTGTGCACTAAACCAATTACTGAAGCCGTAAGTTGCGTAGAACAGCACACCTACAGCAACTAAATAACCGAGACGATGCGACACCGCTTTTTTCATAGGCATACTATTTTTTTAATGCCAAACTCACGGTAAAAATGCCGTCTTCATCAATCCATTGATGGATTTTCTCAAAACCCGCTTTTTCCACTAACTGATCCATTTCCTGCTGACTGCGACGACGCATTACCCACTCCGGATTGCCCTCTTTATGACTGGTTAAACAACGGGCAATGAGCTCCAGCTGCGGATGCCAAGGTTGTCCGGTATAAATTAGATAACCGCCCTCTTCAATAGCATCGCCAAAGCCATATAAGGAATTCATAATCAAATCGTTGTCGGCAAATAGTTCATGTAAACCGGATACAATCCCCAGTGTCGGGCGGGGATCAAGGTTTTGGTAATTATTGCGATCATAGGCGTTGATTTGCTCAAAAGTCACCACATCCTGCAACTGACGCTCTTCAATTAGCTTACGTCCTGCTTCCACATTAATTGGGCTGTAATCGCGTAATCGCACAGAATCAGGCAACCTGTCGGCTGTTAACGCATCCAGCACATAGCGCCCATGACCAGAGGCAATATCCAGCACATGTACGGGTTTGTCTGCTGTGCGTAATTTTTCCATCGCCAGTTGAATCGCTTTACCAATATTCACCTTACGCTGACGAATGCCGCGCCAACCAATAGCATTCAAATAATTTTTATCCACTAACACACCAAATTTATTGGTTCCTTGTGGTTGGTGACGATATACATAATCCAGCGTACTACCGGAATCGTAACCGGTTTCTTTGCCGATTTTCAGGCCTTCGCTCCAGTTTGCACCAAGTTTCATCAATCGACGATAAGCGGCCCCAAATGCACCGCGAGGGCTAAAAGGAGAAAGCGGCGTTGCCAGCTCATCGGCCTCAATACGGCTGGCACTATGAATATGCGCCTGGGTAACATCTACCCGTTGTAACGGTTCGGCAAAACGCTGACGAATGAAACGGCGCATTTCTTTAAACGCCACTTCTCGATTTTCCTCGCCTAATGTATCGTGATAAAAACCGTTTAAAATATGACGTTCTTTAATATGACTGCCTAGATGATTATAAAAATCATGCTGTGGCTTATGATGTACGACCCAGTCACTGCCCGAAATGAACAGCTGAATTGGTACGGTAATCGCCTGAGCGTCCGCCACCACACGATCCGCTGCCTCATATAAACCAAGCAAAATACGCACAGAAATCGCGCGAGCAATGAGTTTATCGTTATTGTAACTTTCTTGACGGGCTTTATTGTGGGTAAGGTAATGGGCTTTCACATAGCTGTTCACAAAGAAATTGCCACGCAGACGATACATCAGCTTTAACCCTGCGCGGGCAAAAGGGACATAAAGTTTCACTTTAAAAGCGGGTGACGCTAACACCGCACAACGGATTTTGGGCGCATAATCATGTAGCCAAGCAGAAACCAACACTGCACCGACACTTTGCGCGATCACGCAGATATTTTCCGCCTTGATGCCATACTCCCGTTCAATATGCTGCATAAATGCCTGAATATCGGCAACGGAGGTGCCCAAACTCGGACTATCACCGCGTTCGCCCGGGCTCAAACCATGTCCGCGCGCATCCCAAGCAAAATAAGCAAAATCATCAAAACCCAGTTCGTCAGCTACAAACATCATGCGTCCTGAATGTTCATGCCCGCGATGAAACAACACAATTGCCTTATTACAACTAGCATCTTTTGCCGGGCGATAACGATAAAAAAGTTCGGTGTCATCGGCACTGCGAAAATATTTTTCCTGTTCCATATTGGCTTCCTTCGTTAGGTTAAAAGTGCGGTAGAAATTTGGGGTATTTTTCACTCGATTATACTCAACATCACCATTATCAAACATTGCAAATGCAATTCATTTTTGTCGGATGTGTCACAAAATCGGAAAATTTTCTCTTCCGCGACACCAAATACACAAAAGTGCTCGTCATTGCACAAGCCGAATAAGTTGTTATAATCACCCCTCATTCATTTAATCTTGTAGAAAAAATAACCATTATGAATAAATTCACCTATTGGCAACGTCTGAAAGTTGCTTTTCAATATGTTATACCGCAACTCTATTTAACCCAACTGGCAGGCTGGTTTGCTAAGCAAGAATGGGGCTCGATAACGCATTTTGTGATCCAACTTTTTGCGAAAAAATACAACGTGGACATGAGCGAAGCCCAAAAAGAACACTTCAGCGACTACAAAAGTTTCAATCAATTTTTTATTCGTGAGTTAAAAGAAGACGCGCGAAAAATAAATGAAAATCCAACCGCACTTTGCTTACCGGCCGATGGTCGTGTAAGCCAAATCGGCCATATTGACGACGACCTATTATTACAAGCCAAAGGGCATTTTTTCAGCCTATCTGATTTATTGGCGGGTGATGAAGAATTAGTCAATACCTTTAGAAACGGGGAATTCGCCACGATTTATTTATCCCCGCGTGATTATCACCGTGTCCACATGCCGTGCGATGCCACCCTGCGTAAAATGCTTTATGTGCCGGGGGATTTATTCTCGGTCAATCCGTTTTTAGCAGAACATGTGCCGAATCTATTTGCCCGCAATGAACGGGTAATTTGTGTATTTGATACGGACTTCGGCCCGATGGTGCAAATTTTAGTCGGCGCCACCATTACAGCCAGCATGAGCACCGTCTGGGCGGGTATCATTAATCCGCCGCGCTCAAGAGAAGTCAAAGTGTGGACATATCAAGGCGACAGCGCAATCGAATTACGCAAAGGTCAAGAAATGGGCGCCTTTCAACTAGGTTCAACGGTCATTAATTTATTCCCTGCCGATAGTGTGAAATTAGCGGAACATTTGCAGGTAGAAGTACCGGTAAGAATGGGTGAAATCCTCGCCACCATTAAATAGTTTTATCAACAAAAAGGAAAACAACATGACAGCAGAATTCTTCAGTCAAGTGAAATTAGACGATACCGAAGCCAAAGGCAGTTACGGTATCGGTTTGCAAATCGGCCAACAATTATTGGACAGCCACTTGGCGGTGAAAGCGGAAGCCGTAGCAAAAGGCATTTATGATGTCTTAAACCAGCAAGCGCCAGCCTTAGATTTCAATGAAATCAGCCATGCGTTACAACAATTACAACAACAAGCGGATGAAGCGCAAAAAGCACAATTTAAAGAAATCGAAGCCGCCGGCAAAGCCTTCTTAGAGGCGAATAAACAAAAAGACGGCGTGAAAGTGACAGATTCAGGCTTACAATATGAAGTGTTGGTTGAAGGCAATGGCAACGTACCATCCGCTACCGACACCGTACGCGTTCATTACACCGGTACATTACCTGACGGCACCGTATTTGACAGTTCCGTCGCTCGTGGCCAACCGGCCGAATTTCCGGTTAACGGTGTTATCAAAGGCTGGATTGAAGCCCTTTCCATGATGCCGGTCGGTTCCAAATGGCGCTTGGCTATTCCACATGAATTGGCCTATGGCGAACGTGGCGCCGGTGCAGCAATTCCGCCATTCAGCCCATTGGTATTCGAAGTGGAATTATTGGATATTCTTTAATTAACATTTACCCATAAAAAAACGGCGTCATCAAACGCCGTTTTTTGTTTTTTTGAGGTTATTACAACACAATCATATCATCACGATGCACCGCCACCGCACCATACTCATAACCTAAAATGTGTTCGATATCTTGCGAATGTTTGCCTTTGATAAGCTCTAACGCATCGCTATTATAACGTGGCATACCCAGCGCAATATCCTTGCCTGATCGCGTGCGAATACGCACCATTTCACCACGGGAGAAACGTCCGCTGACTTCGATGATACCTGCCGGCAATAAGGATTTATGCTGAATTAACACCGCACTTTCGGCGCCGTCATCCACCACCAACACCCCGGCCGATGGTGCCGCAAATAACCACTGTTTACGACTTTCCAGACGATCCGCCTGCACGGTGAATTTCGTACCAATCGCCTGCTCATACGCTAAATCCACAATCACATTGGCTTGGTTGCCCGGTGCAATAATGGTTTCAATGCCGGAGCGGGTCGCGACATCCGCAGCCATAATTTTGGTGGACATTCCGCCTGTTCCTAAATTCGTCCCGCTACCACCGGCAATAGAACGAATATGATCGGTGATTTTATCCACCACGGGAATTAATTTCGCTTGCGGGTTTTTACGCGGGTCGCTGTCAAATAACCCTTGTTGATCCGTGAGCAAATAAAGCTGTTCTGCTTGCACTAAAATCGCCACCAATGCCGATAAATTATCGTTATCCCCGACTTTAATTTCTGCCGTTGCCACCGCGTCATTTTCATTGATAACCGGAATAATCTGATTGTCTAACAGCGCCTGTAATGTATCGCGGGCATTCAAAAAACGTTCGCGATCTTCAATATCGGCGCGGGTTAGCAACATCTGCCCGATGTGAATGTCATAAATCGCAAATAATTTTTCCCAGGTTTGGATTAGCTGGCTCTGCCCCACTGCCGCCAATAATTGCTTAGAGGCCACTGTTGGTGGCAATTGCGGATGATTCAAATAATGACGCCCCGCCGCAATAGCGCCCGAGGTGACGATCACCAAGCGAAAACCGGCTTGATGTAATTGCGCAAGTTGACGCACAATTTCCATCATATAAGCCAAATTCAATTTTGGGGAACCTTGGGTTAACGTGCTGGTGCCAAATTTCACTACAATAGTTTTATTATGATGTTGCATACTGACTCCTCATCGAAAAAATGCGTTTAAGTTAGCATAAATCCCGAAATTTATCCAAAAATCAGACCGCACTTTTAAGCCTATTTCGGGGGTATTTATTAAGCGTTTTTTGTTCCATGAGAAAGGTCTATAATGACACTAATTAATTTTAGGTAGATTCATTATGAAAAAGGAAAACATCACGCCCGATGATCAACGGGAAGTCACGCGGTTATGCGTGCAAACGGCACTGTTATTGCTGCAACATGGTGCGGAAAGCACCGTCGTGGCGCAAATGGCACAACGACTAGGCTTGGCATTAGGTGTAGAAAGCGTAGAATGCGCCCTCACCGCCAACGCCGTCATTATTACCACATTGGCGAACGATCACTGCATTACCACCGCCCGCAAAAACACCGACAAAGGCATTAATATGCAAATGGTGACGGACGTTCAACGCATCGTGATTTCTGCCGAACATAAAATATACAACCTGCATCTGGTTAGGAAGAAACTCGAACAACTCAAGCCATTAAAATATAACCGTTATTTCGTGCTCTTGATGATTGGCTTATCCTGCGCCTCTTTTGCCCATTTATCGGGCGGCGACGCACTGATTTCGCTCATCACCTTCATCGCCGCATCCATTGCCATGTTCGTGCGTCAGGAATTGTCTAAACGGCACTATAATCCGGTCATCGTCTTTGCCGTGACCTCTTTCGTTGCTTCCCTTCTTGCCGGTGTCAGCTTGAAATATCAGATCGGTAACGATCCACAAATTGCCTTAGCTTCCAGCGTGTTATTGCTAGTGCCCGGCTTTCCGTTAATCAATTCTCTGGCGGATATTTTAAAAGGGTATGTGAACATGGGGATCGGCCGTTGGGCAATCGCTACCATTCTTACTTTCGGCGCTTGCCTCGGCATTGTATTTGCTTTAAGCGTACTCAACATCACTACTTGGGGGCATTAAGATGGATTGGTTACTTCTATTATTGGACGACATGTTTTTTGCCGCGATTCCGGCAGTGGGTTTCGCCTTGGTGTTTAATGTGCCGCCGAAAGCGTTAAAATATTGCGCCCTACTCGGCGCCCTAGGACACGTTACCCGCACCATTCTCATTCATTGTGATATTCCTATTGTCTTCGCCACCTTGGTGGGTGCCGCATTAATCGGTTTTATCGGCGTGCATTTATCTCATCGTTATCTGGCACACCCAAAAGTGTTTACTGTCGCCGCCATTATCCCCATGATTCCGGGTGTACAGGCATACAAAGCGATGATCGCCATCGTACAAATTCACCATTACGGTTTCTCCGACGCTTTATTTGAACAAATGATCGCCTCCTTTATTAACACTACCTTTATTCTCGGCGCGTTGGTTTTCGGCTTGGCATTACCAGGCTTACTGTTCTATCGGGAAAAACCTGTGGTATAGTAACCGCACTTTAACTTGTTAAATAAATTAGGAAAATAAATGAGCTTAAGCCTGATTGTCGCCATGACCAAAAACCGCGTTATCGGTAAAGATAACCAAATGCCATGGCACTTGCCTGCGGATCTTGCTTGGTTTCGCCAAAACACCACCGGCAAACCCGTCATCATGGGGCGAAAAACCTTTGAAAGCATCGGACGTCCCCTCCCGAAACGTACCAACATCGTTCTGTCCCGCCAACCTTTTGAGCATGACGGCGTGATTTGGAAAGACAGCCTGGAAAGTGCGGTGGATTTTGTCCGTGATTCTGAAGAGATCATGCTTATCGGTGGCGGTCAATTATTCAACGAATATGTATCGAAAGCCGATCGCCTCTACCTCACGGAAATCCAAACGGAGCTGGATGGCGACACTTTCTTCCCATCAATTAATTGGGACGAATGGCACATTGAATTTGAGCAATATCGCTCTGCTGACGAGCAAAATCCTTACGATTGTCGATTTTTGATTTTGCTGAAAAAGAAATAATCTGTGTGTAAAAGTGCGGTGGATTTGGAGATTGTTTTCATATTCTTCCCCTCGCCCGTTTACGGAGAGGGAAAGAAAATTCAACATTTTTTGAAAGGCAAGGAAAAACACTTGAAAAAATGACCGCACTTTTCCTCTTTCTGACGATGGAGGCTTAATGCACTTATAATCAATTTCTCTCGAAATAACCCAAAGATAAAGAAGAAAAACGCTACCAACCTTAATCCTTATTACTCTCCGCAACATCCTTCCGAAAAGACACCATCAGTTGGTCAATTTTAAAATTCTCGGTGTCGATGATTTCAAATTTGTAGCGTTCGAACAACACGAAATCCGTTTTTTTCGGGATTTTGCGTAGCATATACATCATAAAACCGGCGATAGTTTCGTAGTTCTCGTCATGCGGAAAGGCTTCAATATCCAAGGCGCGTTTCACGTCGTTTAACGGAGTAGCGCCGTCAATGAGCCAAGAGTCTTCATCACGGCGGATAATTTGCTCTTCTTCATTAGAAACCAATTCGCCCATCACAATACTCATCACATCATTTAACGTCACGATGCCGACAACCAGGGCATATTCATTCACAATAATGGCAAAATCTTCACCGGTAGATTTGAACAGTTCCAACACTTCATATAAAGATAGTGTGTCCGGCACGAATAACGGTTTGCGTAATAAGCGATGATCAGTTACCTGCACTTGTTCTTCTTTTAAGAACAACGTGAGCAAGCTGTGTGACTCTACATAGCCTAGAATATGATCTAAGCCCTGATCGCAAATAATTAATTTAGAGTGAGAATTTTTCGTCAAGGTATCCAGCACCTGTTGACGATTAAAAGTGCGGTCTAAAAAGACGATGTTTTCGCGAGTAGTCATCGTAGATGTCACCGTACGCTGTTGCATATCGAAAATATTTTCAATCAAATAATGCTCTTGCGCTTTCAGCACACCGGCTTCAGCACCGGCATCCACCACAGCCACAATGTCTTCCGGCGTCATGCTTTCTACCCGCACAGTAGAGACCTTGAACAGACGGAAAATCACGTTCGCTAAAGAGTCGAAAATCCACACAATCGGTTTTAACAGAATAATGCACAGTTGCATAATGCGCACGGTGCGCAAAGCCACCACCTCAGGATTAATTAAAGCTAAGCGTTTTGGCATTAAATCGGCTAATAAAATAAAAGAGGCCGTTACGATCACAAACGCTAACCAAGAGGCAGCACTTTCAACCCAAGCGGCATCTGTGTATTGATTAATGAAGGCTTGCAAATGTACGCGAATTGTCGCTTCACCAATGACCCCGCCAAGCACCGCAACCATGTTCAAGCCAATTTGCACCACGGTGATGAAACGTCCCGGTTGTTCTTGTAATTTCAATACCAACGCGGCCTTAGCATTACCTTCATTCACCATGTTTTGCAATTTAATGCGGCGCGCGCCTGCCAAAGCAATTTCGGCAGAAGACACAATAGCACTGATAATAATCAGTAGAATCAAAAGTAAAGTAGCTGATAATAAACTCATAATGTTCTCGATTTCTTGGCTTAAACGGGGAAAAGTGCGGTCGATTTTTAATGTGTTTCTTGACCGCACGAAAAGAAAGAAAAAGAAAGCCTAATTTTCGCTATCAAACCAACCGCGAATAAATTGGACAGAGAAAAAGAATGTAAAGAATAAAACAATATAGAGAATATAAGAGAAAATCGGATGGCTTGGCGAATCCGCTTCGGTAATTTCTTTTACCGACAAGGCATTACGGAATTCATCAAATATCGTAAGGCGCCAACCGTAATATTTAATTTGGACGGTTTTATCTTCATTACCAAAGGCTTGCACCTGCGCCTGTAAATTAGCGGAACCGAATTTGAAATAGAACGGGAAACCCCAACGGGTATCTTCGTTGCGATAGACCATGACTTTGCCGTCAGGATGTTGAGTATTGATAAAATACACGTCACGGGTCGGGCCGTCTGCCGGATTAGATTTGGTTATCGGGCCGTCTTTATCCACCCGCTTAACTTCCACGCCAGTGACTTTCGTGACGTCATAGCTCGGCATAGAATAATTCACTACGGCTGCTAAAAACAGGTGAAAAACAAAAAGCACGCTTATAAAAAAATATTTTAGAAATTTTCTCATCATGTTGTCCTATTGAAATGAGATTGTTTAATTATTGTACATGAATTTTGAACAAACGCTCGAAATTTTCCGTGGTGACACGAGCCATTTCTTCTATCGAAAGGCCTTTCAAAGCAGCCACATATTCACACACTTCACGAGTATAAGCCGGTTGATTTTGTTTGCCGCGATAAGGTACAGGTGCCAAATACGGCGAATCGGTTTCCACCAATAAACGATCTAACGGTAACTTACGCACCACATTGCGAATTTCTTCAGCATTTTTAAAAGTGACAATACCGGAAATAGAAATATAAAAACCAAGATCCAAGGCTTTTTTTGCCATATCTTCATTTTCGGTAAAACAATGTAAAACGCCACCGCACTTGTCTGCATGATTATCTCGCAATAAACGAATGGTATCTTCTCGCGCCTCGCGGGTGTGAATAATCACGGGTTTATTTAGCTGATTCGCCACTTGAATTTGTGCAGCAAACACCGCTTGCTGCGCGGCCTTATTCTCTGAGCTGTAATAATAATCCAGCCCGATTTCACCAATGGCAACCACTTTTTTATCTTGCGCCAATCGTAGCAGGCGTTCTTCATCGAAAGGCTCTTCCTCAAAATCTAACGGGTGTACGCCACAGGCCAAAGAAATGTTATCAAATTTGCTTAACTCGTCATAAGCCTTTTCAAAGCGGCTGAGTGTTACGCCGATAGCCAGTAAATGTTTCACTTCACGGGCGTGGGCTTTTGCCACGACATCGGTAATATTTTCATGTAATTTTTCATAATCCAATGCATCTAAATGGCAATGGGAGTCCACAATAAACATTTGTTATCCTTCAAATACGTCGGTAATAAGACGGGTCAAACCGTCCAATAAAATTAATTCCTGATTCACTGCATTAATCGTCTGCAAATCCGACCGCACTTTTTGCACAATATTGCCGGCCTGCAATAATGCGGGGGCAGAAAGCCCTTGCGCAAATTGAACCACGCCGCGTTCAATATCCTGACAAATCCAACCGCTTTTCACCTGCAATTTTGCTTTTAGTGCATCACTTAAAAAAGCCAACAACCAATCCAGTTGCTGCAATGCCGTGTCTTTTTCTTTGGCAAAAAAAGGTAATAACTCGAGTGGTGAACGGCGGCGATAAAATACCCAAAATTGACGCAAAAATTCACGTCGTTGTTCTAATTGGTTTTGTTGCAACATCGCAAGCGCCAACAGCGGGCGCCCATAGTTCACGCGAAGTGCGGTCAACATTTCAAGTGTTTCTGCAGAAACCTGCGATTGCAACCACTGCAACGCAACTTCCGTCTCCGGCGGCAACAGATTCCACACTTGGCAACGGCTATAAATCGTTGGCAACAAAGTGGTTTGTATATCGCAATGTAAAATGAAATAGGTGTTTGGGCGAGGCTCTTCCAGTGTTTTTAAAATAGCATTGGCAGCCGCTTCTGTTAGGCGATGAGCCTGCTCAATATAAATCACCTTATTACCATTTTGTTGCGCATGCTGAGTGGCCTGTTCATTCATGGCACGAATTTGATCAACGCCGATGTCTTTATTCTCTATGGGCGCGATATGTTGGAAATCGGGATGACTATTGGCCTGCATTAAATGACAAGAATGACATTGACCACAAGCCTCGTCACCGTTTGGCGTAAGACACATTAAACGCTGTGCTAACGCCTCACATAATTGCGCCACGCCAAGGCCAACATCAGCACGGAGCAACAACGCATGATGCCCCAAGGCTTCATCAAAAGCCCCTGTAATTTTATGATAGGTAGGCGCAAGCCAAGGGTATAAGGAAATCATCTTGAAAGGGAAATCCACCAATTTTTGACCGCACTTTGAATGTCGGCCTTCACTTGCTCAACGGGTTGTTCCGCATTGATAATCACTGCCTTGGGGTTGTCTTTCACTAACGCCAAATAACGTGCTCGAGTGCGGTGGAAAAAATCTAAGTTTTGCTGTTCGATACGATCCAATTCGCCACGACCACGGGCGCGAGCCAACCCCACAGCCGGATCAATATCCAAATACAGCGTTAAATCCGGTTCAAAATCGCCTAAAATGGTTTCCTTAAGGCTTTGAAGCAAACGTTGTTCGAGTTGGCGACCACCACCTTGATAGGCTTGGGAAGACATGTCATGACGATCACCGACTACCCATTTGCCCTGAGCCAAAGCGGGCTTAATGACATTTTCCACCAATTGAATACGGGCGGCATATAACATTAATAATTCGGCTTTATCCGTTACCGGCTCTTCCGTTTCATGTTTAATGAGGTAGCGCAATTTTTCTGCTAAAGGCGTGCCGCCGGGCTCGCGGGTAAACACCACATCATCAATGCCCAATTCTTTCAAAACATCCACTACACATTGATGGGCAGTGGATTTGCCTGCGCCTTCCAAGCCTTCGATAACAATAAATTTACCGGCCATATTATTTCCTGTTTTGTTCACGATACCAGCGCAAATAGTCTTGTACCGCTTTATTGTGTTCATTGAGATTACGACTAAATTTATGGCCGCCCGAACCGTCCGCCACAAAATAATAAAATTCCGTTTGCGCCGGATGAGCTACTGCCTGCAAGGCCTCTTCACTTGGCATTGCAATAGGCGTTGGTGGCAAACCGTCAATGACATAAGTATTATAAGGTGTCGGCGTTTCTAAATCTTTTTTGCGAATATTGCCGTTATAATTATCCCCCATACCGTAGATCACCGTAGGGTCGGTTTGCAATTTCATTTTGGCGTTTAAGCGATTGATAAACACGGATGCAATTTGTGGACGCTCTGCCGCCACGCCCGATTCTTTTTCCACAATCGAGGCCAAAATAAGCATTTCGTAAGGATCAGCTAACGGCAGATTTTTATCCCGTCCATTCCATGCTTTATCTAAAGCCTTTTTCATACGTTCCACTGAACGTTGCAACAAATCTAAATCGGTGGAGTTCGGTGTGTAATTGTAAGTATCGGGGTAAATCCAACCGTCGATAATATGGCTTTCAGTTAAATTTTTATTGAGGTTGGTATCCATAGCAAGCATCCCAAAAACCTCGTCATTAGACTTGCCCTGCAAAGTTTGTTTTAAGTGCGGTGCATTTTCGAGACGTTTTCGTATAGTTTTGAAGGTTTCGCCTTCAACGAAGGTCAGTGAAAATTGCGCTTCTTTGCCGGAATTCAGCAACTTCAGTAAATCTTCCACGGTTTTTACACCGTTAAGAGAATAGGTTCCTGCCTTCACTTTGTTGAGTTCGGGATGTAATTTCAACAACCAAGGCAACAGCGCAGCATTATCCAAAATACGTTCTTTTTCCAACAAACTAACCAATTTATTGCCTGTTGTGCCACGTTCTATGGTTAATAATTGATCGTTTTGCACATTCACCGGTTGTTGCACAAATTGTTGTAACTGCTGAAATCCCCAAAATCCTGCGCCGGCTAAAACGACAATCAAAAATAAAATAAATACACAAAATTTTTTCATAAATAAAAACCTTAAGTTATTTGCTATTAAGGTGATAAAAAGTTGCAGAATTATAGCATAAGATTGAGATATAAAGAAAAAGAGCCTTATATTGAAGGCTCTTACAACACATTATTTATTAGTGGGAAGGCTTGATGAATCACTCAACAGCGCAGCATATTTTGCCGTTGTAGGGCTCGCTTCTAAAGCGATTTTCAACGCCATGGTTAACGGCACGGAAAGCAACATCCCTACGGTACCCAATAACCATCCCCAAAACAATAAAGACAAAAATACCACCAAAGTGGAAAGACCGAGTTTTTTACCCATTAAGCGAGGTTCAAGGGCGCTGCCGATGCCAACGTTAATCACCACCACGCCGACCAACACGCCCAAGCCGACAATAAAACCATTCAATAATAATGCCTGCACAATGATCGGCACGGCGGCAATAATGGAACCGATATTTGGAATGTAGTTTAACAAGAAACTGAGCGTTGCCCACAAGATCGCATATTGCACGCCCGCCACTTCTAACAACACCCAAACACAAATGGCTGTCAGCAAGCTCATCATGGTTTTAACGCCAAGATAACTCATAATGCCGTTTAAAATACGATCTAAATAAAGTTCTTGTTGTCCCACATTATTCGGATCATCACTAAACGCCACAACAAATTTATGTTTGGCATAAGGCGCTTCCAACAACATGAAAATCACCACTAACAATAACACGAAGGTGTTGGTGACTACACCGGAGAAACTCAAAAATACACGTCGAACAAAATTCATGATCACACTTGGATCAAAATTATCCATAATGCTTTTTTCTGAAATATCTAACGGAATTTTCATCTCTTGCGCCAATCCCACCAAGCTATTTACCCGTTCAGCCAATAATAGACGATATTGCGGAATTGATTGGCTAAATTCTTGAATTGCGCTGTTAATTAACCCGAAAAGGAAGAAAAAGATCACAAAAATTAACAATAACAATGATGTAATGGCTAACCAATAGGGCACTTTTTTCGACGTTAAATAATTCAGTAACGGCGAACAAATAATGGCGATAAATAAGGATAACAGAAACGGCACCGCAATTTCCGATGCGGCTTTAATGCCTGCCAAAATAATGACGATAGCAGCTAAAGCCACCAAGCCTTTGAATAATGAAGAGGATTTTGTCATAAGTTAAATCGCATCCTCATTTTCTTCTCCGGTGCGGATACGAATCACACGTTCTACCTCATATACAAAAATCTTACCATCACCGATTTTGCCTGTTTGCGCCGTATCAATAATCGCGTCTAAACATTGCTCCAACAACTCATCCGGCACCACAATTTCCATTTTCACTTTTGGCAGAAAATCCACCATATATTCTGCGCCGCGATAAAGTTCCGTATGCCCTTTCTGGCGCCCAAAGCCACGCACTTCCGTCACCGTCATGCCGGTAATCCCGATATCAGACAACGCCTCACGCACATCATCTAATTTAAACGGTTTAATAATCGCTTCGATTTTTTTCATGTTGACATCCTTAGAAATAATGGAATAAAACCCACTCGGTTTCATGTGGCACATTGTAAACAAATAACCGCCTTTCGGCACGCAAAAACACGTATAAAATCGACCGCACTTTGGCAAAGATGCTCTAAAGTGCGGTCGATTTTTTCTGTGCTTCGCTCTATACTACAAAACATCAACTTTCCCCCATCACGCTCAACCCAAAGGAAATCTTATGGCATATCAAGTGATCGCTTTCGATCTCGATGGCACATTATTAAACAGCCAAGGCAATATTCTCCCTGCCAGTAAACGCGCTATTCAACGGGCTCGGGAACAGGGTATCAACGTGGTTTTCGTCACCGGACGCCACCATACTGCCGTAAAACCTTATTATCATGAAGTGGATTTGGATACGCCGATTATTTGTTGCAACGGCACTTATCTGTATTATCCGCAAACCGATGAAGTGAAATTTGCCAATCCGCTTTCCTCCGAAAAATGCCATAAAGTCATTGATATTGCAGACAAATTCGACACTCATTTGCTCATGTATAGCCGTGACGCGATGAACTATACCCGTTTAAATCCGCACATGGAAAAATTCACTCAATGGGTGATGAATTGCGGGCCTGAGGTGCGCCCAAACGTGCGTTTAGTTACTGATTTCAGAGAAATCATTGATAATCCCAAAGAGAACATTTGGAAATTTGTCATCAGCTCACCCGATCGACAAGCCATAGAAAATGCAGTCAGTGCCTTACCTGACTCAGAATTCAGTTGCGAATGGTCTTGGGTTGATCGTGTGGATGTCGCCAATATCGGCAACAGCAAAGGCGCGCGTCTGCTTGATTTGCTGAAGCTATGGAATGTTGAACCACAAAATGTCATTGCTTTTGGCGATAACCACAACGACATCAGTATGCTCACCGCGGTTGGTCTCGGCGTTGCCATGGGTAATGCGGAAGAGGCGGTGAAAGCGCAGACCAAACGGGTTATCGGCTCAAACGACAGCGATAGCATCGCCCGATTAATTGAAGAGATGCTTGGCTAAGATCAAAAACGGTATTCACTCACTATGACTGAATACCGTTTTCGTTTTAATGCTTTTGAAAAAAACGCCGTCAAAAATGACCGCACTTTTACTAAAACCATCTCAGCCTCAAAGCGCGGTCAATTTTTCGTTATTTTGTTGGTTTCTTCGGCATCCCAGTTTTCTCATCTAACCCTGTATCGCCGTTTAATCCTGCCTGCCAAGCCAAATGACGAACAAGGGCTTCATCCGGTTTAGGCGGGGCTTCTCCTTCAAACCAGCGTTGAAAGGCGATTTTACCGTCCCATTTCGGCAATGGAGCTGGCGGTAATGGCACGATGTCATCTAGGTCGGGAACTTTGGGTTGGAGGTAGTCTTTATCAGATAAATACCTTGCAATAGCTTTATATCGTTTAGATCTTTCCAGATCTTCTTGCAAGTTTAAAAAATACATATCGTCTTCTTTTTGACTTCCTCCAAAACCATTTGATAAATAACGGGCAGAAGCTGCGTTTCCATTTTTAACGCCTTGATAAAAAGCCTTTACTGCATCCTTGTAATCTTTATCACTCTGAAGATGAATACCTAAGAAATTTGAAGCGATACCTAATCCTTGCTCTGAGGCACAAGAACGTAATTGTTTAATCATATTTAGGCGCATTTGCAAGGTTTCTTCATCATTAATATCACCTAACATTTCCGAAACAACATACTGCGCTTCCCGACTCCCCAAGTCTGCCGCTTTACGAAGATAGGCATACTTGCCATCTTTCTCCGTACGTACACCGTAGCCTACATCCAAATAACCGTACAGATTATAATACGCAGTGGCAGGCAGTTGTTTTGCCAGTTCTTCATTAAGGTTATGTACTTCTGTTTGCGGCATATCGGAGCTAATTCGTCCACTTTTTAGTAAATACTGTAAACGAATATTTGCTTTGTAATCGCCATTCATTGCTGCAATTCGATAATAGCGTGCCAACCCATTCCATACTGCATCCCCTTTTTTACCCGTCCACATATTGTGTAAGTCATGGTAAAGCGCGTAGTTATATAGCTGTTGGGTTTCTTGTGATAATTCCGGCCTTTCTTCATGTTTGCAAACAAATTCTAAATTTGCTTGTAATTGTTCCATTTTTTCCATTTTGATTTTTCTCGCTTTGTATTCGTCAATAACTCCGGGGGAAGTCGAGTGTCCGGCACCACCTAAATCAACACCTTCAAATAAACTCATGCCTGCCCATATTGCCAGCACAATCAAGACCGTCATGATAATGACGATGATTTTAAAAATACGTGCTACCATTAGTCACTCCGGGAAATAGCAAGAAAAAAATGGAAAATATCTATTATAAAACACCCTAAAAAACCACCGTACTTTTAAACCATTCAGCTCAAAAGTGCGGTTAATTTTTTAATCATTTTGTTGGTTTCTTCGGCATGCCGTTTTTTTCGTCTAAACCAGTATCACCGTTTAACCCAGCCTGCCATGCCAAACGACGCACCAGGGCTTCATCAGGTTTGGGCGGGGCTTCCCCTTCATACCAACGCTGAAAGGCGATTTTACCGTCCCATTCCGGCAATGGCGCTGGAGGCAATGGCACAATATCATCCAAATCAGGAACTTTGGGTTGGAGATAGTCTTTTTCATAAAGGTAATCACCGATAATTTTATAACGACGAGAACGTTCAGAATCTTCTGATAAATTTAGAAAATCCATATCGCCATCCTTTTGTTTGCCACTAAATGCTTCTTCCAACCGACTTGCAGAAGAGGAACTGCCATTCTTTGTTCCTTGATGAAACACTTCCAATGCTTGTTGGTATTCGTTCTTTCTTTGAAGTCCAATACCTAACATAACTGATGCTTGACCTAATCCTTGCTCTGAAGCACAAGCCAACAATTGGTCATAGATTTTTAAACGCAACGGTCTTGTTTCTTCATCATTAATATCAGTTAATATATCCCCAACGACATATTGTGCCTCGCGACTCCCTAAATCCGCTGCTTTACGAAGATAGGCGTACTTGCCATCTTTCTCCGTACGTACACCATAGCCCACATCCAAATAACCATACAAATTATAATACGCAGTGGCAGGCAATTGTTTGGCCAGTTCTTCATTGAGATTATGCACTTCCGTTTGTGGCATATCGGAGCTAATGCGTCCGCTTTTCAGTAAATACTGTAAACGAATATTGGCTTTGTAATCGCCATTCATTGCTGCAATTCGATAATAACGTGCCAACCCATTCCAGACCTCATCGCCCCGCTTGCCCGTCCACATATTATGCAGGTCGTGATAAAGCGCGTAGTTATAGAGTTGTTGGGTTTCTTGTGATAATTCAGGTTTTTCTTCGTGTTTGCAAACAAATTCTAAATTTGCTTGTAATTGTTCCATTTTTTCCATTTTGATTTTTCTCGCTTTGTATTCGTCAATAACTCCGGGTGAAGTCGAGTGTCCGGTACCACCTAAATCAACACCTTTAAATAAACTCATGCCGACCCAAATCACCAAAACAATCAAGGCAATCATAGCAATAACGATGATTTTAAAAATTCGTGCTACCATTTTAGTCACTCCGACTTACTTTAGGATCATCACGGCTAAATTCCCGTAAAGCACATTCCGGAGAATTTCCATCTTTTTGAGATCTTTTGTTTGCTTCAATTAATTTTCCCCATTTTTTAAATGCCTCTTTTGCCACCGCATAATCATGCATATCATCGGGATTCGCCGCGCTATTCTTATTAGTATGTAAATCCCATAAGCGTTTGCGCAGCCCTTCCGCCACATCAGCGCATTCCATAATAATGCCCAATTCCGTATCCACCTGCATACTGCGGGTGTTTAAGTTCGCCGAACTGATGACGGTGAAGACGTCGTCCATAATAGTCACCTTGGAATGCACATAGACTTCCGCCGGTGTATCTTTGCCGTTTTTCTTATAAGTATGTACATATTTGCCGTTCTCATCTTTCGGCATTAAGGTGCAGATATGTGCTTTAATCCCCGGGGTGTCGCTGATTTCATAGCCTAACTCTTTTGTAAGATTTGGCTCTTCTTGTCCGAGCTCAGATGACTCAATTTGATTGAGTTCACCTTCTTTTTTAGTCGGGCCCGCTTTTTCAGCCTCTTGCGTTTTTTGCTCCTCATGTTGCTTCGCTTTAATCTCGCCTATTTCCTTTTCAATTCTCTGAATTTCCTGCTGGTTTTTCTCAAACTCAGCGGCTGCAACAGCTTTTCCTTCAGCAGTAGGAGCTTTCATGCTTTCATTATATAAGCGGACTTCACTTCTTTTCGCCATACCTAATTGAGTTTCAAGTTCATTTAACTTAATATTTCTCGCCACCCCAGGCATTACATCCTGCTTGCCCAATAATTTAAACATTTCATTAGTAGTATAAGTTCCTGCACCGATACCTTCGTCAGAAGAATTCGTTACTGTGAACCAATGAATTGGCCCTTCTGTACGCCCGTTATTTTTAATTGTTTCCCAGTGGCTAATAAACTCTCTCACCAATGGCGGAAAACGAAAATACTGATTTTCTGTATAAATATAACTTGTGGTCTGTTTAATATTCTTTAAATAGACCTTCATGATATCTTCGATATTTGGTTGATCATAGGTACGAACAATTTGAGCCATCACAAGTTTGCTATCATCAACTAGTGATGGATTAGGCTGATAATGGTCACGCGTAAACGATTGTCGTTTCCCTGTAATACCAATATCAACGGGATCTTTTCCCCACTGTTTATTATTTTGCCGATCCCAAGATTGACAAAAATTATGATTAATATCCCATAACACTTGTCCAGTCACAATACTGGAAACATCCTGTAATGGCGTTGGGCTATTTTTCCCTTTATTTGGCAATGTAGTTTTTAACGAATGATTACTATCATCCCAATAGTTATCCACCATGTTATGCTCTAGCACAAATCCTACTGCAAGCTCAGGAATTTCATAATCTATTAATACAGTTTTTTGATGATGCGATTTAAATTTTTTTAATGCAAAATCATATGAACCATCAGTTAATGTGCCCTTACCATCGGGTAATTCCGTATCCTCAAAGCTATGATTTACTTTTCTCCCATCTGGTAAAATCCTAGGCTTGAAATCTTCATTTTGTGGCGCTACTTTGCGGTTTTTATAAATTAAATTTGTACGTTTGGGGGATTTTGTAAATTCAACTAACTTCTCATGTTTTTCTATTTCATGAGCTTCCCATACATGGACTATTCCATCAGTCTTAGCATTAACAATAACCTCATCTAACTCCCCTTGAATTGCTTCATACCACCCGATCATAGTCAACTTGCTCACTGGTAACTCCCTCAACCTTATCCTTTAACCAAACACCTGGTTTATTTCCCAAATTAGCTTCACTAAATGTTTGAATATTCCCAGGTAAACTCCAGACCAAAATACGCACTTTTTTACCTTCAAGCGCTTTCTGAATCAATAAATCACCAATACAAGGGGATTTCCCATCTCGTTTAAAATGCATGGATGGTTGAAAGCCCCAAATTGCAATATCAATAGAATGCTGGGCATTTGCTATCCGATCATGTAATTCTTCAAATGCTTCTTTACCATTAACCAAGGCTTTAAACGTTGTTGGCACTGGTTCACTTCGAGTACCATTTTCAAATTTCTCAGCATCTTTCAAAAACCAATTAAAATTTACGGTAGCGCATAGCTTACTTTCTGTTGTAGAAATCTGTTGTTTATTTTGACTCATATTTTATTTTCCCTCGAAGAAACCCTTAACTAATGCTGAATATATTTTCGCTGTAGATAAAGCGGAGTCTGTTGAAAATGGATAAAAACCTTCATTAATCAGTTCATCGTTATCAGTATCTTTCTCAAATTCTTCTACTATTGGTATAGAATAAGAAGCACCATTAGCAAAGCGAATTTCATAGTGTTTTGTACCTTCTTTGTGAGGAATCTCAACTTCGCCAGTACTATCAGTCATCCCTTTTCCCACTTCATTACCATCTACGAGCAGAGTATATGGCATACCGATCATCAGCTTAGTTGAATGTGGTGATTGTAAGAATTTCACTTTCATATGCGGCATATAAGGCGTGTTCACTTGTGTAGAAAAGGCATTCACTGCATCAGGTGAACCACTTTCCCGAACCAATTCCCCCTCAATCCGCACATTCCCTATTAATGTAATCCCTTCTTGATTTACCACAATCTCGCCCGCCGGACCCTGCAGACGCACTTCCTCATAGCCCTCTATATTAAAATGCTTACAAATACTCTCCAGTAAATCACCGGCAAGCCATTCGCCATTCTGCGCCACTTCAATCGTGGTATCTTTACCCACCTTGATAATCGTGTCCGCATGCACGTTCACTTGGTAGTTATTGCCGATATTGAGAAGATTGTCTTTTTCGATTTTGCTGATGCGGTTGCGACCAATATGGCGCATTTGGTCTCGGTTGATAGTCAGGCTTTCATCCAGACCGACAGTTTCCATGCGGTCATGTCCGATATTCACGGTTTCATTTCGGTTAACCTGCTCCGTGCGGTCATGTCCAATTCGGCTGGTTTCGTCATGGTTGACGATATGGTTATGGTCTTTCTCTGCATGCAAAAAGATTTCTTCTTGACCTTTTTCATCTTCAAAACGCAGTTCGTTAAAGCCGTTGCCTTTATGCGTTTTCGATTTTATCGTCATCCGCGTTTTATGTTTCGGCACCGGATAAGGCGGCTCGGTAGTACTGTGATAGGTACGTCCGGTGATTATCGGTTGGTCCGGGTCGCCCTCCAAGAAGTTGACAATGACTTCTTGTCCGATTCTAGGCAGCATTTGACTGCCATACTGCGCACCCGCCCAACCCTGACTGACCCGCACCCAGCAAGAACTGTGTTCGTCATGACTGCCCACTCTGTCCCACGGAAACCGGATTTTCACCCGGCCCCAGTCGTCACAATAGATTTCCTCTCCTTCCGGACCCACCACATGCGCCATTTGTGGACCGTCCACTTTCGGTTTCGGTTGTGGCAAAGGTCGCCATTGCGTGGTGTGCGGTATCAGTTTGAGGTGGTTTTCATAACGATTACCTAACGCTCCCGCCTCTTCTTCTAAAATCCCATGTTGATAACCGCGATGTTCGATTGACACAATGAGCCAAGGGCGATTAAAGTCTGCTCTACGATGCCCTTCAAGCTCAAACACATACCCCGGCACTACCCGTAAATCATCTCCCTGAGCAAAGGCGACTTCCGCTTCACGACGCTCATACTCCAAACGATATTGACTAAAAGGTTTACCCTGTTCATCCCGTTTGTATCGTCCCGGGTAGTCGTACTTTTCATAAACGCCCGCAGAATTGACCGCACTTTGCCCCCCGAGGATATTTTGCCCTTGGGCAAGCGAAGACTGTTCTAAGTTATAGCGGGGATTGGTGAAGGTATAATCACGTAAGGTTTGGCTTTGTGGGGTAAGATTGGCTTCATAGGCGAAATGCCATAACGCGGCCTGCGGACGGTCGCCTGACGGCGTGGCGTTATAAAGCAAGGTGCCTTTATGCGGGGCGGTTTGGCTATCGTTGCAGAAATGTAAGAGATGGCTGTCCGCTTGATGTTCAAAATAATAATAGGCGCCTTCTTCTGCCGCTAAACGTTCAATAAAGGCTAAATCCGTTTCCCGATATTGCACGCAATATTCTCGCACCCAATCCGCATTCGTTAAACTGAAATCCACTTGCGAGACCTGATTCTTTTGCAACAGTGTACGGAGGATTTTTTCGCTGTTTTGCTGTTGGAAGATTTTATTATCCGATTGATATCGCGCCCGACTTAACGACGGCTCAATTACCATTTTATACCGGGTTCGACTAAAACCGCTTTCGCCTTGCGCAAACCCCGTGACAATGCCCGAAACATAACGCACCGTCTCCGAACCTTGCCAAAAGGTCAAGGTCGCTTCGTTATCTAACACATCGGAAAAAGAAGAGGCGGGGTTAAAGGCGGCTAGCTCCAGTTCTAAACGGAAGAGTTTTGAAAGTCCCTCGGTTAATTGGCATGTAGCTCGTTCGTTTTTAAAAGAACAAAAAATAACCGCACATTACAAATGTACGGTCAATGTACTCGTTAGTTTAAGTCAATAGCCTCAGCTTTAACCCACATATTAATTTCTTTTTTTCCTTTGTAGTTAATCAAGTACCATTTTATACCCTTGTTATCCAATTTATCTTTAAGGATCTTTACTTTGTCCCCTTTAATTAAATACATATTTGACTTCATTAAATCGTCTGAATATAAATATGACTTTTCTTTAATCTTCACATAATTATAAGATAATATTCTTTCAGACTGTGCTGTATAACCAGTATTATTTAATATTTCCATAACATTATTAATTTTTTCAAAATCATAATTAATAGATAATAATATAGATATATAATTATTAATCTCATACTCTATTGAATCTGTAAATTTATTATTTTTTACATATATCAATAAATTTTCCCAGGTTATTGGGAAACCTAAGTTAGGGAAAATATATTTTACAAAGTCAGCTTCAGAACAAACTTCTTCTCTAGCATTTTCATTACCAATAAAAACTGCATTATCCATATCTATAATTGCACATTTTGCGTAATGAATTTTTTGATACTCATTAGGAGAAATAAGGATGTGTGAATCTAGATCATAATTAATTCTCAAAATTTTATTACTAACAGAAAAATCCTCTATATCACTTGGAAAAAATGTAACCTTAATATTTTCCTTATTTTCCTTAGAATAGCAATTTTTTTCTGATAGATTTACATCACTATTCAAAGGATCCTTTAATATTATATTTTTTTTACTATTCTTGTTATATAAAAATAAATGATTACAATTTGAATCAATCCTATCATAGATTCGATAATTATTATCTTCAAAAAGCTTTACATCTTTTGAAAAAGCCTGCAATGAAAAAAATAATAATATTAATAATTTTTTCTTCATAGTTTACCCTTCAATTTTTTAAATCTATTCACCATATCAGTACCTCGCCTATGATTTCCATAATACTCTATAATTTCTCTCTCATAGTCTTTATGCTTTTCTCCCCATGTACTAGGATCTTTACTTATATTTGGATGATTCCTATAAAAATAATTTAAAGCTTCAGCAAAATCCTCTCCCACATAACCTGGCCTATTGACATCATGATCCAATACTGTAGCTTTTCCTAAATTAGATTTTACATAGTTGACTATTTGATAACTATAACCTTTTGGTTTTTTCACTAGCGCTTTATTATTTAATCTATCAATAAAATCCTCAATTTGTAAATCTTGATACTCTTCAACAATTACAGCTTCTGCGAAAATAGCAACAGCTTTATTAGGTACAACCTTACCATAATTATCAACAGAACATTCATTCCGTAAAAACTGTTTAAGTCTTGTTCCAGTCATACCATTGTAATAAGCAATATATTTATTATTAACATAATCCACATCCCAACCACAACATTTGAAATATTTATCAAATAATGATGGGTGTTGTTGTTTAAATTTAAACATTTGAATTGGCAATTCTCCTTCTCCAGAAGAATTAATTGTTTTTTGCATAGCACCTGCTGTTAATATTTCACTATCATAGGAATGAACAGCATCCATATTCCCCTCATTCTCTGACATAGCTAGTAAAATACTTTTTTCATCTTGGGTTATTTTTCTTGTAGAAATTAGGTAGTCCCAACGAGAATAAGAGTTAAGTTTTTTATTTCCCCTGTAAACCGGTCCATAAGCTTTACCATATCTAGTGCACTTAATTTGATTAATTAACTTTTTCCCGCATTGACAACCAGTAACAGCCAACCACCCAATCAGCCCCAACGGATGCATATAATAGGCCTCCTGCTCACTATCAAATCCTTCCCCCTTCAACTTAATCCCTAAGTCTGCTACTCTTTTACCAAATCTCTCCGCCTTCTCCGCACAATTATTCTTCCTCATCAGCGCCTTAAGCTCTTCAAATTTGCCCTCTTGCTCCGCAGACCACTCACTCTTGTGTCTCACAATTATCCCCGTCAGTCGTCTACGTATTATCGGATTGGTCAATAATGCCTTTAACGTCCCAGCTTCAAACTGCACCTCTCCTTGTCGACTATCCTTGTCCACGTCCAATTCTTGCCAGATTTCTTTAAATACCGGCCCTAATCGGTCTTTTTCTTCCGGCGTCGCAGTACCCTCCGGCTCTGCGCATGTTGCTATTTTCTCCTTAAAAATACTCACTTCATGGGCTTCATCTTTAAACACATTCACGCCCGGAAATAATAAGCCATGAGTTAAATGACTATCATCTACGTAAATTCCGCCATCGTTATTATTTTCTAGCAGGCTATAAAGATACGGCTGTACATTGTAATAATCCTTACCCGTCTTATCCGTGTTCTTCTTCACGGTCTGCTTCGCTACATCCGCTAACGGCACCATGATTTCGACTTGGGTTTTCTCCAGCTCTACAACTTCGTCCTTTAGCACGGTGTAAAGCTGACTGCCTCGTGCTACATATAGAAAATTGTCTTTTATCCCTTTCTTTTCTTTATCCTGCTTATAAGCCGCCTCTGCTTTAGCTCTAAATTGCTCAATGTCGTCATAGGTAAACACTTCAAGATGTAACAGTTTCTCACCGCTTTTACCTGTTTGGTTATATTCACCCATTAAGCCCAGCACCTCTCCGGCTTTAACTTCAATTTGCCGATTTCCACTAAGTAACACTTCCTTATCCGCTTCCGTCTCTATATTGTTTTGGGATAAAAATGGAATAGCATGTTGTGTACTGTCTTCCTCTTGGTGATAAGAGCCTTTATAAATCGTCCATATATCCCCATTTGACGGGCGATGAATCTGTCCTTGTTCATCCTGATAAGATTCAATTTCGTGACGGGACGCTTTAGAGTTTGGGGACTTGATGGAAATTATCAAACCATCAGCTAATTGTGCAATCACGACACCCCGTCTGTCTTTGATCGTCACCGGATTTGCATCGGCTGATTTGGTGACATAACGTTTCTTCGGCGGATAATCTGACAACTTTGCCGTATGACGATAAAGCGAATAAAACGTCAGTACATTGTCTTTCGGATACGCCATTTTATGCTTCAACAAAAAATAGCCCGTAGAATACACCGCACTTTTCATGGGGACTTCAACTTCACTATCCTTTTTATATTCGCTATCCACTTTATAGGCAATCAATTTGCCATCGGCAATCGCACAAATCTTGTCATTCTCAAATTCACTACTCGGAAACTGCGAAGCTCTTAAATGAATCCCTTGGTGCCAAAGACCACTATCATTAAACAGAAAAGCCGATGTTTCATCACCAGCAAGACGATTAAAATATTGTTGAGAGAGATTAGTGGTATTACTTCTCGGTTTCAATGGATAAGCAACATTTGGAATTATTGGGGATTCAATTTTATTGTTCTGTTCATTTGTCTGTTTTTCTTGTTCTGACATACTTATGCTCCTTAATTACGAAAACTCAATATCCAACATATCCAAAGGTCTAGCTTCATAGACTTGAGTTTTAAACGGATTCACCGCCTCCGCTGAACCGCCCTCTTCAGTCAATTCCCCCTCAATCCGCACATTCCCTATCAATGTAATCCCTTCTTGATTTACCACAACCTCGCCCGCCGGGCCCTGCAGACGCACTTCCTCATAGCCCTCTATATTAAAATGCTTACAAATACTCTCCAGTAAATCACCGGCAAGCCATTCGCCATTCTGCGCCACTTCAATCGTGGTATCTTTACCCACCTTGATAATCGTGTCCGCATGCACGTTCACTTGGTAGTTATTGCCGATATTGAGAAGATTGTCTTTTTCGATTTTGCTGATGCGGTTGCGACCAATATGGCGCATTTGGTCTCGGTTGATAGTCAGGCTTTCATCCAGACCGACAGTTTCCATGCGGTCATGTCCGATATTCACGGTTTCATTTCGGTTAACCTGCTCCGTGCGGTCATGTCCAATTCGGCTGGTTTCGTCATGGTTGACGATATGGTTATGGTCTTTCTCTGCATGCAAAAAGATTTCTTCTTGACCTTTTTCATCTTCAAAACGTAATTCATTAAAGCCGTTGCCTTTATGCGTTTTTGATTTTATCGTCATCCGCGTTTTATGTTTCGGCAGCGGATAAGGTGGTTCGGTAGTGCTGTGATAGGTACGTCCGGTGATTATCGGTTGGTCCGGGTCACCCTCTAAGAAGTTGACAATGACTTCTTGTCCGATGCGCGGCAGCATTTGACTGCCATACTGCGCACCCGCCCAACCCTGACTGACCCGCACCCAGCAAGAACTGTGTTCGTCATGACTGCCCACTCTGTCCCACGGAAACCGGATTTTCACCCGGCCCCAGTCGTCACAATAGATTTCCTCTCCTTCCGGACCCACCACATGCGCCATTTGTGGACCGTCCACTTTCGGTTTCGGTTGTGGCAAAGGTCGCCATTGCGTGGTGTGCGGTATCAGTTTGAGGTGGTTTTCATAACGATTACCTAACGCTCCCGCCTCTTCTTCTAAAATCCCATGTTGATAACCGCGATGTTCGATTGACACAATGAGCCAAGGGCGATTAAAGTCTGCTCTACGATGCCCTTCAAGCTCAAACACATACCCCGGCACTACCCGTAAATCATCTCCCTGAGCAAAGGCGACTTCCGCTTCACGACGCTCATACTCCAAACGATATTGACTAAAAGGTTTACCCTGTTCATCCCGTTTGTATCGTCCCGGGTAGTCGTACTTTTCATAAACGCCCGCAGAATTGACCGCACTTTGCCCCCCGAGGATATTTTGCCCTTGGGCAAGCGAAGACTGTTCTAAGTTATAGCGGGGATTGGTGAAGGTATAATCACGTAAGGTTTGGCTTTGTGGGGTAAGATTGGCTTCATAGGCGAAATGCCATAACGCGGCCTGCGGACGGTCGCCTGACGGCGTGGCGTTATAAAGCAAGGTGCCTTTATGCGGGGCGGTTTGGCTATCGTTGCAGAAATGTAAGAGATGGCTGTCCGCTTGATGTTCAAAATAATAATAGGCGCCTTCTTCTGCCGCTAAACGTTCAATAAAGGCTAAATCCGTTTCCCGATATTGCACGCAATATTCTCGCACCCAATCCGCATTCGTTAAACTGAAATCCACTTGCGAGACCTGATTCTTTTGCAACAGTGTACGGAGGATTTTTTCGCTGTTTTGCTGTTGGAAGATTTTATTATCCGATTGATATCGCGCCCGACTTAACGACGGCTCAATTACCATTTTATACCGGGTTCGACTAAAACCGCTTTCGCCTTGCGCAAACCCCGTGACAATGCCCGAAACATAACGCACCGTCTCCGAACCTTGCCAAAAGGTCAAGGTCGCTTCGTTATCTAACACATCGGAAAAAGAAGAGGCGGGGTTAAAGGCGGCTAGCTCCAGTTCTAAACGGAAGAGTTTTGAAAGTCCCTCGGTTAATTGGCATGTAGCTCGTTCGTTTTTAAAAGAACAAAAAATAACCGCACGTTGTAAAGTGCGGTTAATAAATTATTTAATTCAAATCAACGGACTCTGCTTTAATCCACATATTTATTTCTTTTTTTCCTTTGTAGTTTATAAGATACCATTTTGATTTATCCTTATCTAAAAATTCATCTAATATTAGAATATGGTCATTTTTAATCAAATATATATTTGAAATATCTCCCGGCTTTTTATAAAGGTAAGCTTTATTTACAGAAATCTTAGAATCCTTTCCGTCTTTTTGCCAGTAAGAATATATATTCTCATAAACATCTAGCGTATTAAATTTGAAAAGATCTATTCCATTTAAATGAAATCTAATAATTTCATGAAGTTCTTTATCTTCTCTCACCTTGCTAATTCTAGGACATAAACTTTCATTTGGAATATAGCAAAGATCAGATATTTCATAATCAAAAAATGAAATTTTTTCTTTATCTATTTTAAACTTAAATATAAAACTATAAGCATCTGACATTGCCCTGCTTGGCTTAGCTATTTCTACTTCTAACAAATCACCATTAACTCTTAAGTCTCTTTCTCCTTCAAAAATGTAATCATCATTAACTTCTATTTTAGGTAAAATATATTTAGATTCCTTAATAGCTTTATCACCATTAAATAATTGAACAATAGAATCAGAATTATTATCAAATTTACATTCTTTAGATAAAATAAATACCTTAATTAAAAACTTATTCCCATAGGGAATCTCTTTAAATAAACAATAATCTGAACCATATGAACATAATGAAAAAATCAACGCCAATAAAAGAATAATAGTATAATTTACTCTTCGCATTTCCACACCTTTTTTGTTATAGAGAAATTATGACGTCTTTCTGCTTTAGAGACAGTATATGAATTGTGTATCTATCTTATGCTTACATAGTTGCAAAAGTCTCTTTATTATTTAGCGTATAGCCTGTTAGTCTTCAAAAGAACAAAAAATAACCGCACATTACAAAGTGCGGTTAACAAATCATTTAATTTAAATCAACTGAATCAGCTTTAATCCACATATTAATTTCTTTTTTTCCTTTGTAGTTAATAAAATACCATCTAGTTCCATCAGCATCAAACGCAGTTTTAATAATTTTTACTCTATCTCCCTTAATTAAATACATGCTTGTCTTTTTTCTATTTAAATCATATAAATAACTTTTCATTAAAACAAGATAGAAGCATTCGTTAACTTTATTTGAATAAAAATAATCACATACTCTATCTCTTATACTACTTTCTGTTTCTAAGTACCTTGTACTCTCTTTAACAAGATATACTGAATTCTCATCAATATGGTAATAATAGTCAAGTTCTTGTCCCCCTGAACCACCGAAGACTAATCTCACAACAAAAAGATCTTTTTCTTTTGATATATTATTCAAGAAATAAATTCCATCAGATAGAATATTTTCTTTCTTAAACAAGATATTATTTTTAGTTTTATTTAATACAATAAATTCTCCATCATCACTAACTGATAACTCTATATCATTATTATTTACTTTAACATTATATCTAACATCAGATAATGCAGGAGAACACATTCCAAAAATAAACGTAAAAAATAATACAAGACTACTTTTTATTTTTACATAATTCATATTTCATAATCTCCTTTAACAAATTCTGTATTTTATCCTATCATCAAATCCATTTGCGCCACCGTTGATAAGTCAACTAATAGTAGTTCCCCAATCATTATCTGCCAACACATTAAGATCTAAAACACCAAAAGTTCCCTGTAAATTTCCATAAGACACTATGGACTTATTACAATTAGCTCCTTCCATCTTAATACGATCATGAATACTTTTAGGAGCACTATTAGGATATCTCCATACACCTGGCTTATTGTTAGAAAGAGTAGCTCTTTTTTCCAAAACCATCTACCAGATTCAAATACATATACAATGAAGATTTAGCGGAGTGATTGCTAGCTTTTAAAAGAACAAAAAAATAACCGCACATTACAAAGTGCGGTTAACAAATCATTTAATTTAGATCGACGGAATCAGCTTTAATCCACATATTGATTTCTTTTTTTCCTTTGTAGCTGATGAAGTACCAAGTATCACCCTTTTCATCCTTTTCTTCTTTTAACACCCTTATCTTATCACCTTTTACTAAATACATCCTTGTTATTCTATTTGGAGAATTGTAAAGATACTGTTTATCTTTATTTATAATACCTAATGAGTTAAAACCCAACATGCTTACTTTGACATCAGAATCATCTTTTACAAAATGTATTTTTTCATCAAAATAACGCAAATCCAATGAATAGCAATATGGAATCTCATCAATTCCACTTGGATGCAGGGTAAAAAATAAAATTTCATTTATATTAAGAGAAGTAATTTTCTCTCTCGAACAAAATAATTCTGAATTATTATTCAAACTAGAAAAGTAATCCTCTACACTAGTTGCAAATGATGAATGCTCTATCTTATAGGTAACTCTATTTGTTTTTAAGAAAAAGTAGTTATCTTGCATTGAAAATCTGCTTTTACACCATGTTATATCATTATTATTTATGTTTATCTCTATTTTTGAATAATCCTCATCACACTCATAAGCATACACAGTACCATTCCCAAAAAACAAAAGAAAAAGAAACACTATAACTCGCATATATATACCTCTTTAATTAAAGAGAATTTACTATTATCCCTTTTTGCAACGTATCCACTATGAGAATAACTTGTTGCTTTTTTATTCAAGATACCCAGCCTTCTACTTATACAATCAGCTCTCCATCTGGCTGATGCGGTACTACCTCTTTCCTCAACTACCAATTTAGCAAATGCGTACTGCGTATTAGGAGGAGAGCTTAAACTCTTAGCTTTTATAATATCCTTAACTTTATCAATACCTCCTTGTTGAATGGATAGATCCACCAAGGCTGCAAAGGTTTTAAACTCTACTTTTTCCATAACAGAAGGGTGAATTCCCCTCATCCAACGAATAATATGTATAGCCGTTTTGATATATTTATCTGCATGCTCAATCTGAATTTCTTGAAATTCTCTTATTTCAGCCAATTTATTAAAAATATCCTTCCATCTAGAATTATATTTATTTTGCATATCTATAGCCCACTTCATCTGCTCGTTAGTCCCTTTATCTAACGCTTTATTTAAACTGGATAAATCTTCATTATTAGAAAAACACCCATTGAATAGGGTGGTATTTTTATTTCTCATATCTATCAAAAGCGGGCCTAAGGTATTTTGCCCGAAATTAAACTGAACAATCCCCCATGACATGCCCATGTTATCAAAATTACCAGATAGACTAGCAAATCCACCTTTTCCTTCATATGTACCCGAAATAATTAAAGCGGTTTCTTTGGCCTCTTTTAATGGCATGCACATGCCTGACAACCACCCAATCAGCCCCAACGGATGCATATAATAGGCCTCCTGCTCACTATCAAATCCTTCCCCCTTCAACTTAATCCCTAAGTCTGCTACTCTTTTACCAAATCTCTCCGCCTTCTCCGCACAATTATTCTTCCTCATCAGCGCCTTAAGCTCTTCAAATTTGCCCTCTTGCTCCGCAGACCACTCACTCTTGTGTCTCACAATTATCCCCGTCAGTCGTCTACGTATTATCGGATTGGTCAATAATGCCTTTAACGTCCCAGCTTCAAACTGCACCTCTCCTTGTCGACTATCCTTGTCCACGTCCAATTCTTGCCAGATTTCTTTAAATACCGGCCCTAATCGGTCTTTTTCTTCCGGCGTCGCAGTACCCTCCGGCTCTGCGCATGTTGCTATTTTCTCCTTAAAAATACTCACTTCATGGGCTTCATCTTTAAACACATTCACGCCCGGAAATAATAAGCCATGAGTTAAATGACTATCATCCACGTAAATTCCGCCATCATTATTATTTTCTAGCAGGCTATAAAGATACGGCTGTACATTGTAATAATCCTTACCCGTCTTATCCGTGTTCTTCTTCACGGTCTGCTTCGCTACATCCGCTAACGGCACCATGATTTCGACTTGGGTTTTCTCCAGCTCTACAACTTCGTCCTTTAGCACGGTGTAAAGCTGACTGCCTCGTGCTACATATAGAAAATTGTCTTTTATCCCTTTCTTTTCTTTATCCTGCTTATAAGCCGCCTCTGCTTTAGCTCTAAATTGCTCAATGTCGTCATAGGTAAACACTTCAAGATGTAACAGTTTCTCACCGCTTTTACCTGTTTGGTTATATTCACCCATTAAGCCCAGCACCTCTCCGGCTTTAACTTCAATTTGCCGATTTCCACTAAGTAACACTTCCTTATCCGCTTCCGTCTCTATATTGTTTTGGGATAAAAATGGAATAGCATGTTGTGTACTGTCTTCCTCTTGGTGATAAGAGCCTTTATAAATCGTCCATATATCCCCATTTGACGGGCGATGAATCTGTCCTTGTTCATCCTGATAAGATTCAATTTCGTGACGGGACGCTTTAGAGTTTGGGGACTTGATGGAAATTATCAAACCATCAGCTAATTGTGCAATCACGACACCCCGTCTGTCTTTGATCGTCACCGGATTTGCATCGGCTGATTTGGTGACATAACGTTTCTTCGGCGGATAATCTGACAACTTTGCCGTATGACGATAAAGCGAATAAAACGTCAGTACATTGTCTTTCGGATACGCCATTTTATGCTTCAACAAAAAATAGCCCGTAGAATACACCGCACTTTTCATGGGGACTTCAACTTCACTATCCTTTTTATATTCGCTATCCACTTTATAGGCAATCAATTTGCCATCGGCAATCGCACAAATCTTGTCATTCTCAAATTCACTACTCGGAAACTGCGAAGCTCTTAAATGAATCCCTTGGTGCCAAAGACCACTATCATTAAACAGAAAAGCCGATGTTTCATCACCAGCAAGACGATTAAAATATTGTTGAGAGAGATTAGTGGTATTACTTCTCGGTTTCAATGGATAAGCAACATTTGGAATTATTGGGGATTCAATTTTATTGTTCTGTTCATTTGTCTGTTTTTCTTGTTCTGACATACTTATGCTCCTTAATTACGAAAACTCAATATCCAACATATCCAAAGGTCTAGCTTCATAGACTTGAGTTTTAAACGGATTCACCGCCTCCGCTGAACCGCCCTCTTCAGTCAATTCCCCCTCAATCCGCACATTCCCTATCAATGTAATCCCTTCTTGATTTACCACAACCTCGCCCGCCGGGCCCTGCAGACGCACTTCCTCATAGCCCTCTATATTAAAATGCTTACAAATACTCTCCAGTAAATCACCGGCAAGCCATTCGCCATTCTGCGCCACTTCAATCGTGGTATCTTTACCCACCTTGATAATCGTGTCCGCATGCACGTTCACTTGGTAGTTATTGCCGATATTGAGAAGATTGTCTTTTTCGATTTTGCTGATGCGGTTGCGACCAATATGGCGCATTTGGTCTCGGTTGATAGTCAGGCTTTCATCCAGACCGACAGTTTCCATGCGGTCATGTCCGATATTCACGGTTTCGTTTCGACTCACCTGCTCCGTGCGGTCATGTCCAATTCGGCTGGTTTCGTCATGGTTGACGATATGGTTATGGTCTTTCTCTGCATGCAAAAAGATTTCTTCTTGACCTTTTTCATCTTCAAAACGCAGTTCGTTAAAGCCGTTGCCTTTATGCGTTTTCGATTTTATCGTCATCCGCGTTTTATGTTTCGGCACCGGATAAGGCGGCTCGGTAGTACTGTGATAGGTACGTCCGGTGATTATCGGTTGGTCCGGGTCGCCCTCCAAGAAGTTGACAATGACTTCTTGTCCGATTCTAGGCAGCATTTGACTGCCATACTGCGCACCCGCCCAACCCTGACTGACCCGCACCCAGCAAGAACTGTGTTCGTCATGACTGCCCACTCTGTCCCACGGAAACCGGATTTTCACCCGGCCCCAGTCGTCACAATAGATTTCCTCTCCTTCCGGACCCACCACATGCGCCATTTGTGGACCGTCCACTTTCGGTTTCGGTTGTGGCAAAGGTCGCCATTGCGTGGTGTGCGGTATCAGTTTGAGGTGGTTTTCATAACGATTACCTAACGCTCCCGCCTCTTCTTCTAAAATCCCATGTTGATAACCGCGATGTTCGATTGACACAATGAGCCAAGGGCGATTAAAGTCTGCTCTACGATGCCCTTCAAGCTCAAACACATACCCCGGCACTACCCGTAAATCATCTCCCTGAGCAAAGGCGACTTCCGCTTCACGACGCTCATACTCCAAACGATATTGACTAAAAGGTTTACCCTGTTCATCCCGTTTGTATCGTCCCGGGTAGTCGTACTTTTCATAAACGCCCGCAGAATTGACCGCACTTTGCCCCCCGAGGATATTTTGCCCTTGGGCAAGCGAAGACTGTTCTAAGTTATAGCGGGGATTGGTGAAGGTATAATCACGTAAGGTTTGGCTTTGTGGGGTAAGATTGGCTTCATAAGCGAAATGCCATAACGCGGCCTGCGGACGGTCGCCTGACGGCGTGGCGTTATAAAGCAAGGTGCCTTTATGCGGGGCGGTTTGGCTATCGTTGCAGAAATGTAAGAGATGGCTGTCCGCTTGATGTTCAAAATAATAATAGGCGCCTTCTTCTGCCGCTAAACGTTCAATAAAGGCTAAATCCGTTTCCCGATATTGCACGCAATATTCTCGCACCCAATCCGCATTCGTTAAACTGAAATCCACTTGCGAGACCTGATTCTTTTGCAACAGTGTACGGAGGATTTTTTCGCTGTTTTGCTGTTGGAAGATTTTATTATCCGATTGATATCGCGCCCGACTTAACGACGGCTCAATTACCATTTTATACCGGGTTCGACTAAAACCGCTTTCGCCTTGCGCAAACCCTGTGACAATGCCCGAAACATAACGCACTGGCGCCGAACCTTGCCAAAAGGTCAAGGTCGCTTCGTTATCTAACACATCGGAAAAAGAAGAGGCGGGGTTAAAGGCGGCTAGCTCCAGTTCTAAACGAAATAGTTGCGAAAGTCCCTCGGTTAATACAAAACTCACTACGTCAAATTCGGTATTACCATTGACTTTTAAGCTGTAACGGTAATCAGATTGGGCTGGCATATGATGGGTTCCTCTTAATTAATCAGTTGATTTTATTGTAATACAAAACAAGACGTCGTATTTAATAATCTTAATCGCTTTATTTCGTGATTATTCTGTTTTGCTTTCACAAAAACGCCGTTAAAAATGACCGCACTTTCCTCCGCATTTAACTGCGGCGCGCAGATTTCGGACGAAAACTGGCAATGATTTCCGGTTTGGTGTCGATATATAACCCGTTAATGAGTTGCAAACAATAGGGCACGGCACTGAAAATCCCCTTCACCAACACGTTGCCGTTTTCATCTTTCACGCCTTCCAACGTCTCCTTGATGGCTTTCGGCTGCCCCGGTAAATTTAAAATCAAACTTTCTTTACGAATCACGCCTACTTGACGGGAAAGAATAGCTGTCGGCACAAAATGCAGGCTAACTTGACGCATTTGCTCGCCGAATCCCGGCATTTCACGATCAGCGACAGCAAGTGTTGCATCCGGCGTAACATCCCGCTTTGCCGGCCCGGTGCCGCCGGTGGTGAGCACCAAATGGCAATGCTCCCCATCCACCAACTCGCACAGCGTCCGCTCGATTTCCGGTTGCTCGTCCGGAATCAGGCGCTCTACCACCTCAAATGGCTCCACTAACGCCTGTTCCAACCAATTTTTTAATTCTGGAATGCCTTGATCCGGATAAACCCCTTGCGATGCCCGATCAGAAACGGACACCAAACCAATCTTTAAAAGTGCGGTCATTTTTTCTCTCGTTTTTTTAAGGTTTGCGAATAAACAATTCAATTTGACCCGGAGTCGTTATCGTAACAGTAGCCCTAGGTCCAATAATATCTGACAACATGGAAGAAAATCGGCGCGGCGAAGCAAAGAGAATCCATACGATCTAACATGCCGCCGTGGCCACTAATCATATTCCCCCAGTCTTTTACGCCCATACTCCGTTTCATAGCGGACATCACCAACCCGCCTAAAAAGCCCATGAGGCAGATTAATAAGCTCATTAACACCGCTTGTACCGGGTTAAACGGGGTAAGCCAATAGAGCAAGCCACCCAGTACACTGGCGCTGACGACACCGCCCACAAAACCTTCTACGGTTTTGGATGGCGAAAGTTTCGGCGCAATTTTGTGTTTGCCGAACAACTTGCCCCATACGTATTGCAACACATCACTGGATTGCACCACTAAAATCAAGAAAATCATCAATAGCAGTTTTTTATCTTCAAAACCTTCAATATCCAATGTCAGGATTGCCGGGATGTGGGAAATACAGAAGACGCTGATCATCAATGCCCATTGCACTTTGGTGGAACGATCTAAGAAATGCGCAGTGTCGCCCAACAAGGCGGAGAGAATTGGCAAAAACAGGAAGCCATACACCGGAATGAAGATGGTGAACATACTGAACCAGTCGATCGCCACTAAAATGTATTGAATAGGCAGGATGACGTAAAAACACGCGGCAAGAGCTAAATGATCGCCACGGCGAATATAAAGCAAGGATAAAAATTCACGCAATGCCATGAAAGAAATCACAAAAAATAACCCGATCACGCCGTAAAACCCCAACGCGGCAGCGGCGAAGATAATTAAAATCATCACCCACCACGCGTTAATTCGCGCGTTAAGATTATCAATTACCGCATGAGGTGTAGAAAAGCCGACTTTGAATTTCAATCCATAACCGATTGATGACGCGATAATTAAGGTGATAATTAAACCACCAAACAGCTGCCATATTTCCATTATGCTTTTCCTTTCTCGGTTAAATTTAAACTTAATAATGCCTGTTCGGCACGGATTAAGAAATCGGCCTTATCTTCCTCTTCACGGTAGAATAACGGCTCTCCCATATATAAATCGCACAACAGCGGAATCGGCACCACAAAGCCCTTCGGCAAAACATTATGCATGTTGCTAATCCATACCGGCACAAGTTCTAATTGCGGGTTTTGCTTTGCGACGTAATACAAACCGCTTTTGAAAGGTTGTAGCGCCACATCGTCGTCCATTTTACGGGTGCCTTCAGGGAAAATAATCAGAGAATGATGTTGCAAGGCATCGCTAATTTGTTGGGTAATGGCTTGCGGGTTATCGCCGCCCCGTTCAATCAGCAACATATTAAACACCTTGTATGCCAAAAAACGCCGAATAGGCCCTTTTGTCCAATAATCCGCGCCTGCAACCGGACGGGTGTTTTTACGCACTTGATACGGCAAAGATACCCACAACAAGATAAAATCACCGTGGCTGTTATGGTTGGCAAAATACAAACGATGTTTATCCGCGGATTGCTGTTCGACATTTTTTTGCGGACGAACACCGGTGATAAAGGAGGTGAAGCGACACAAGAGAAAATCGATAAATTTAGCTAACATGTTTGTGCTCCTATTCGTTACCGACTTCAGCCAAACCAGACTTAACGCGTTTTATACAGGTGGCAATTAACAAAATGACGATAGCCCAACTCACCCAATAGAGAAAATCCGGTAGCATCGAGAGAAAAGCGTAGACTAAGCCCAACACGCCGAACAAAAACGCCCGATCGCTTTTGCCTAATGGACCATCATAACGACGAGTTTTACCTTGAACTTGCCCGAGCACACCACAAAATTCCGTCAATGCCGATAACCAAATGATCAATCCGATTTGCAAAGCGTCAAAAGGATAGACAAAAGCAAAAGGCAGATATAAGGCAGCATCGGATACCACATCAGTGATTTCATTTAAGTATCCGCCCAAACGGGATTTTTGGTTAAATTCACGTGCCAACATACCATCAATAGCATTTAGTGCCATGCGCACAAACAACCAAATAGGAATCAAAATAAAAAGCCAGTTATAGTCAGAAAGTGCGGTCAACATTAACCCTAAAATGACAGAAATAGCACAAGCAGTTAAGGTCACCTGATTGGCAGTCACACCACGTTGCTCAAGTTTTATTACAAGCGGGCGCAACAGATTTTGGAACTTGGGTTTAAGATCATAAATACTCATAAAATTGTCCTTAAAGGTTAAAAAGGAAAGAGTAAAGGAATAAGAAATATACTCACTAACATCACTAAAATAGTGAACGGCACGCCAATTTTGACAAAATCAGCAAATTTATAACCACCAGGGCCGAAAACCATGGTATTTACCGGAGAAGATACCGGTGTCATAAAGGCTGCTGAAGCCGCAATAGCAACGACCATGGCGAACGGTACCGGAGATAAATTCAGCTGGTTCGCCATCGTAATCGCAATCGGCGCGATAAGAATTGCCGTGGCGGTGTTGGAAATAAACAAACCGACCACTGCCGTGAGAATAAACAGGCTAATCAAGATCCAGTGTTTACCCATGCCACCCACCAAATTCAGCATTAAATCGACAATCATCGCCACCCCACCGGTTTTTTGCAACGCTAGGGAGAATGGCATCATGCCCACAATCAGCACGAGACTCGACCAATGAATGGATTCATAGGCGCTTTTGCTGTCCACACAACGGAAATAACCGAGCATTAAACAGGCAATTAAAGCGGCAACAACGTTTGGTACGAGGCGTGTCACCATCAAAAACACCATGACTAAAATACTTAATAAAGCATAAGGAGCTTGGCTTTGTGCAGGCACGGCACGGGTGATTTCGCTAGGATAGTTCAACACAAAGAAGTCTTTACTGTGAGTACGCATTTGCTGGATGAGTTTCCAATCACCCACGACTAACAGCAAATCCCCCGCTTTATAAGGCATTTCCACAAAATGTCCGTCAAGCACTTCACCGTCACGCTTAATACCGACAACGTTTAAGCCGTATTTGGAACGGAAGTGCAGTTCTTCGGTAGATTTTCCGATACAATCGGAATCCGGCACCAAAATCAATTCCGCCATACCGATGGAACTGGCTTGTTCCGAAAAAGACTGTGCACGAATTTCCGCCCGTTCTAAATTATATTCCTGACAGAACTCAGCCAAATTGAGTTCGGGATCGCTGCTGTCCATCAATAAAATATCTTTTTCACGCACTTCTGAGGAGCCAAGCGCCGAAATAAATATCGGACGAAAACGCTTCCAACGCTCAATCGCCAAAACATTCAAACCGAATTTGGAACGTAAATGTAATTCGTCTAAATGTTTACCGATAAGCGAAGAGCCTTTTTTCACAACAAAACGCTGCGCACGCAATTGCAAGCCGTATTCATAAATTAAATCGTTCATAGAACGTTTATCCGTGCTGTGCATCTCGCTTTCTTTATCAGACTTCAACCAACGTCGCGCCACCAACATATAACCGATACCAAGCAATAAAATGGCTAATCCGATAGGAGTAAAATCAAAGAATTTTAAGCGCATATCGGTTTCGCGGACTAACTCGGCATTAACCACCAAGTTCGGCGCCGTAGCGATTAATGTCAACATACCGCTAATCAAACCCGCCACACTTAACGGCATCATCAGGCGTTTCGGTGAAATATTCATTTGTTGGCAAATCATCAGTACCACAGGAATAAAAATTGCCACAACACCAGTAGAACTCATGAACGCACCTAACCCCGCCACAGCCAACATCATGAAAATGAGTACGCGCGACTCGCTATTACGGGAAGCCTTCAACAACCACTCACTCACCTGATAGGCTACGCCCGTGCGCACCAAGCCTTCACCGACAATAAACAACAGTGCGATTAAGATAATATTCGGATCACTAAAGCCGGCGAAGACTTCTTCCACCGTCAGGATACCGCTGAGACTAAAGACTAACATCACCAGCACGGCAACAATATCCATGCGGATGGTATTACGAATGAAGAGAATAACGGCGGCAGCGAGCAACAAAATAACCCACAACCAAGGCTCCGGATGTAAAGCATCAAATAAATGAGTGAATTGGCTCATAGCCACCTCTACAAATAAGGCGTGTTATTAGTGGTTAAATTATAACGATTTTAATAATTTTTGATAGGTGCAAAACTACGACGATATTCCGGCAATACACCAAATTCCGCTAATTTTTCCAAATGCAATTTAGTAGGGTAGCCTTTGTGTTTAGCAAAGGCATATTGGGGATATTTTTTATCCAATTCCATCATTTCTTGGTCACGCGCGACTTTCGCCAAAATGGAAGCGGCACTAATTTCAGCCACCAACGCATCGCCCTTCACCACTGCCTGTGCAGGCATCCCTAAATTCGGCGGGATCCGATTACCATCCACCAACACAAAGTGCGGTTGAATTTTCAAGTGTTTTATCGCCCGTTCCATTGCAAGCATGGAGGCATGCAAAATATTCAACTCGTCGATCTCGTGCGGTTCAGCCCGACCTAGTGCCCACGCCAAGGCTTTTTGCTTAATGTCTTCCGCCAACAATAACCGTTTCTTCTCTGACAGTTTTTTGGAATCAGCCAGCCCTTCAATAGGATTGTTCGGATCCAAAATCACTGCTGCTGTCACCACCGCACCGACCAAAGGTCCACGGCCGACTTCATCTACACCGGCGATGAGTTCATAACCTTGTGGGTACTCAAACTTATCCATGTTGTTGCTCCAATAAATCAATCACCGCCTGAGCCGCTTGCTTATCTGCATCACATTGAATTAACTGATGTAACTCAGTGAAGCGTTGAATCAAAACGTTGCGATTTTTGACCGCACTTTCCTCTTCGCTTAGATAGGCAGCCAATTTTTCTGCCAAATTCGTAGGATTGCATTCTTCTTGAATTAATTCGGGCACCAACATTTCATCTGCTAACAAATTCGGCAGAGAAACATACTTGGTTTTCACTAACCGTTTTGCCAAGAAATAAGTGAAAGGCTTCATGCGGTACCCCACCACCATCGGTGATTTACACAACATCGCTTCTAAGGCCGCCGTACCTGAGGCTAATAAGGTAGCATCGGCAACAATCATAGCAGCACGGGCATTGCCGTCTAACAGAATCAAATCAAGCTCCGGCGCAACACGTTGTTGAATTTGCTCAAACTGCTGCCGACGTTTTGAGTTAATTAACGGGACTAAAAATTTTACGTCCGGATAACGCTGACGCAATAACTGCGCTGATTGTAAGAAGGGCTCCGTTAAGAATTCCACCTCAGAACCACGACTGCCTACAAGAATGGCAAGGTAACGTTGCGTTTCGTCAAGATTCAACAGCTGACAGGCTTCGGCGCGATTCGGTTTTAACGGAATTGCGTCCGCCATGGTGTGCCCAATAAAACGACAAGGCACATTGAAACGATCATAAAAGGCTTTTTCAAAAGGCAAAAAGGCAAGCACTAAATTCGTTGCCGCCGCAATTTTATATACCCGTTTCTGACGCCAAGCCCATACCGATGGGCTAACATAATGGATGGTTTTAATGCCTTGTTGTTTGAGTTTCAGTTCTACATCTAAATTAAAATCCGGCGCGTCAATTCCGATGAAAACATCCGGTTTTAATGCTAATAACTGCTGAATAATACTACGACGGATTTTAAGCAAGCGTGGCAAATGTTTTAATACTTCCACCAAGCCCATCACGGACAATTCTTCCATATCAAACAAGCTTTCAAAGCCTTCGGCAATTATACGCTCGCCACCGATACCGATAAAACGGGCGTGAGGATAACGAATTTTGAGGGCTTTAATTAGGCCGGCGCCAAGAATATCACCGGACACCTCGCCGGCGATCAAGGCAATAAGCGGAGACTCATTAGACGGGATTACATTTGACATATAAAAACTCTGAAAAAAACGACCGCTCTTTTGGTTGCGAAAAAGAGCGGTCGGAAATTTTAGTATTTTACCAACGGACAATTAACGAATAATGCCACGTTTGGAACGTTTGAAGAATTCGACGAAGAAACTGATTGCCGATTCGCTTTCTGCAATCTGTTCAATTTCCGGCATCACTTCTTCTAAGGTTTTGCCGCTACGATAAATCATTTTGTAAACATTACGGATAGTGTGCATGGTTGGCTTATCAAAACCACGGCGTTTTAAGCCTTCAATATTCACACCGAATGGTTGCGCGTGGTTGCCTTGCGCCATCACATAAGGCGGAACATCTTGGCTCACCATAGAACCGCCTCCAAGCATCACGTGCGCGCCTACCACGACAAACTGATGAATTGCCGACATACCGCCGACAATAACGAAATCATCTAATTCCACGTGACCTGCAAGGGTCGCATTGTTGGCTAAAATACAACGGTTTTTGATGACACAATCGTGCGCCACATGGACGTTAATCATAAACAGGTTGTCATCACCGATTTTGGTTACGCCACCGCCTTGTACGGTACCGCGATGAATGGTCACACTTTCGCGAATACGATTGCGATTACCAATAACTACACGGGTTGGTTCACCCTGGTATTTCAGATCTTGGTTCACTTCACCAATACTGGCAAATTGATAAATTTCATTATCTTTGCCGATTTTCGTATTACCGTTAATCACCACGTGAGAATGAACCACTGTACCTTTTCCAATCTCAACCCCTTTACCAATAATAGTAAATGGTCCGATGACAACGTTCTCACCGATTTTGGCCCCTTCTTCAACAATGGCTTGAGGATGAATTTTTGCGGTTGGGTGAATCATATTAGTCCCCTTATTTTAGTATTTATACGACGCGTGATTATGCGACACGACGGGCGCACATTAATTTAGCTTCACACGCAACCTCACCATCAACGGAGGCTGTTGCGGTAAACGCAGTAATACCACGACGTTCTTTAATCACTTCAACGTGTAACACCATTTGATCACCCGGCACAATTGGACGTTTAAAGCGAGCTTCATCAACACCAGCGAAATAGAAAATTTCACCGCCAGCCAACTCATGGGTTTTAAACGCCAAGATCCCCATGGCTTGCGCCAATGCCTCAAGAATTAATACCCCCGGTAAAATCGGATTGCCCGGGAAATGCCCAGTAAAGCAAGGTTCATTCACACTGATGTTTTTAATTGCAGTTAACCACTTGCCTTCTTCAAAATTGATGACTCGATCCACCAATAAAAACGGATAGCGATGTGGCAATAATTGCATGATTTCGTGGGCTTCGATAATTCTTGAGGTTTGTTTAGTCACAGGGTTACCTTTTAATACTAAATAATGAATAAAAAATATGCGTGAAATTATACGTTATTTCACGCATTAAATGAACTGCATAACGTAGCTCATCTATTTTAATTTTTTCTCAAGCGCTTTAACACGTTTGTTTAAGCCGTCAATACCAAGAGTTAACGCAGCGGTTTTGCGCCATTCTTTATTAGTTTGTAACGGAATACCGGAAGAATATACGCCCGGTTCAGTAATTGGACGCATTACCATGCTCATGCCGGTAATAGTGACTTGATCACAAATTTCCATATGCCCGTTAATTACACTGGCGCCACCGATTAAACAATAACGACCAACAGTTAAACTGCCCGCCATAATCACACCACCGGCAACCGCTGTTCCCGTGCCAATATGCACGTTGTGGGCGATTTGGCAAAGATTGTCGATAATCACATTATCTTCAATCACCGTAGCATCTAATGCACCTCTGTCAATACAGGTACAAGCACCAATTTCCACATGATTACCAATAATCACTTGACCGACCTGAGGAATCTTAATCCATTTACCACGCTCATTGGCATAACCAAAACCATCGCTTCCAATCACAGCGCCAGATTGAATCAAACAGTGTTGTCCGATTAATACATCGTGATAAACCGACACATTTGCCCAAAGTTGAGTATTGGCACCAATTTTAGTGTTTTTGCCAACAAAGCAATTTGCCCCAATGACCACGTTATCACCCAATTCCACACCACTTTCAATAACGGTATTGGCTCCAATGGAAACATTGTCCCCTAAAAAAACGTCGTCAGAAATGACCGCACTTTTGGCGATACCGGATGCGGCTTTCGGAGTGCTGTCCATATATTGAGCCAATTTGGCATAAGCTACATAAGGATCTTTAACGATAAGCAAATTGCTTTCTGGTGAACAAAACTCCACATCTGCCTCAGAAACCACAAGAATACCTGCATGGGAATGAGCTAATTTTTCACGGAATTTGGCATTAGAAATGAAAGTAAGTTGATGTTCGTTGGCTTTATCTAGAGAGGCGATATTACTTACAACAACATCGGCGTTACCACGAATGGTAGCGCCGACTTGTTGAGCTAGTTCGAAAAGAGAATAAGTTCTCATTATTTCGCCTGTGCCGGAATGGCTTTTAAGACTTCTTCAGTGATGTTTTTGCCGTCAGCAGCATATACCACAGAACGATCATCAAGCACTAAAGTGTAGTTTTTTTGTTTCGCTACGTTATTAGTTGCAGTTTGAATGCTAGCAACCATTTTTGACGTTTCTTCGTTTTCACGTTTCGCGTAGCTGTCTTGGAATTCTTTTGCTTTTTTATCATGTTCTGCAATTAATTTATTAATAGCAGTTTGTTCATCATTAGCAAATTTATTAATCTCATCTTCACGCTTTTTAATATCGGCAGAACGCAATTTCGGTGCATCTTTTTGTAAAGCAGCTACCTTCGCGTCTACTTTTTTCTGTACATCGGCAATTTTTGCATCAATTTGCTTTTTATTTTCCGCCAGCTTATCTGCGGTTGGTTTGAATTCAGATTCTAATTTATCAGCGATAGCTTTACGATCCGGATGATTTTGGAAAAGATACTCAGCGCTAACAAACGCAATATTTTCTTCTGCCATGGCTAAAGAAGAAGTGAATACTAAAGCTAAAGAAAGCGCGGTCAATTTTACTACTTTTTTCATTTGTCTATTTTCCTTTTGGTAAGTTAAATATTAAATCCTTCTGTGCCAATTTCTTGGCACAGATATTTTTTTTAGAGTGTATGTGATCATATAAGTTCATCCAATTAGAAAGAACCGCCAATACTGAACTGGAATTGCTCGATATCGTCGTTTTCGTATTTCTTCACCGGTTTTGCATAAGAGAAAACTAATGGACCAATTGGTGATTGCCATTGGAAAGCAACGCCAGCAGAAGCACGAACTCGTGAAGGATCACCATAATCAGGCAAATTCAAATTCGCAAATTTAGATTTTTCAGTTTTCCAGTGTGTATCCCAAACACTCGCCGCATCAACAAAGAATGAGGTACGTACGGCGTTTTGGTTTTTCTCTGCCACAAACGGCGTCGGCACGATTAATTCTACACTAGCAGATGCCATGGCATTCCCCCCTACGATATCACCATTCACTAAGTTATAACAGGAAGATTGTGTACTAACACCAGCGATACTACAAACTTTTGGATTGATATAAATCGCTTGTGGTCCAACTGCGCCATAAGCGAAACCGCGTAAGCTACCGATACCACCGGCAGTGTAGGTTTGGTAGAACGGTAAACGCTTACCGCCGAAACCGTTAGCATACGCAGCACCTAAACGGCCGGATAAAACCCAAGTCTGGTCACGATTAAGCGGATAGAAACCTTGCACATCGGCATTGAATTTATAATATTTATTGTCAGAACCCGGAATGGTCACCTTACCGCCAATAGAGGCTTTAACACCTTTAGTCGGTAAGAAACCACGATTTAAACTGTTATAGTTCCAACCGAAGGAAACATCATAATCGTGAGATTTGAAAGTCCATTCTTTATAATTCATCGACGCTAAATACAACGCACGATTATATTCAGGCGTAATATTTTTTAATTTGTTATAGGCATAACCGACACCAATGTAATACGCGTTATTTTCATTGACCGGAAAACCTAACGTTAAATTGCCACCGTAGGTCGTACGTGCATAAGAGGCTGAAGTCGAGTTTTTAGAGTTATCGTATCTTTCAAAGAATACGTTACCACCTAAGCTCACACCGTCTTTGGTAAAATACGGTTCGTTATAACCCAAGTTGACACTAGTACCATAGTCATTACGGGAACCCGCCAAACTAAGGGAAGACCCCATTCCCAAGAAGTTGTCTTGTTTAATGCTAGCCTGATAACTTAAACCACTTTCCGTACCATAACCCACACCGAAGTTAATACTACCGGTATTGCGTTCTTTAACTTTATAAATCACATCTACTTCATCGTTACTGCCTTGTACCGGTTCTGTACGACTTTCAACAGACTCAAAAAATCCTGTACGATCTAACCGCACTTTACCTAATTCAACTAAATCAGTAGATAACCAGCTACCCTCTTGCTGACGCATTTCCTGACGCAAAGTACTGTCGGCACTTACAGTGTTACCTTCAAAGCGAATTTGACGTACGGAAAGACGTTTACCCGCATCAACAACGAAACTTAAACCAACGGTTTTTTCTTCATCATTAAAGTCTGGTTGTACATTAACTTGTGCACTACCGTAACCACGCTCACCCAAGGTCGATTTAATGCTGTCTTCAACAGCTTGAATATCGCTCCGACGGAATTCTTCACCGATGTGAATTTGTTTTAGCAATAGTGCCAACTCATCCCGCATACCACCTACATCACCGACGATACGGGCACTTTTTACCGTATATTTCTCACCTTCGGAAACATCTACGGTAACGCGAGCTTCAGTTTTTTCATCGTTTAATTGCACATCACTATTGACGATTCTTGCCTTAGCATAACCTCGGTCCAAATAATAATTTTGAATCGTTTCTAGATCTTTAGAGAATTGAGTTGAATCGAATTTATTGCCGAAAAGTTTCCACCACGCATCCGGCTGAAGTTCCATTTGTTCTTGTAACGTATCACTGTCAAATACGTTATTGCCATTAAAAGTAATACCTTTTAATAACGCAACATCATTTTCTTTAATTTGAATTTTGACTTCTGCACGGTTGTTTGGAAGCGGGTTAACGATAGTTTCCACTTTGGCGTTATAACGCCCAACACTGTGATAATGTTCTTCTAGACTTTTACGGAAGACTTCCAATTTCTCACGATTAAGCACATCACCTTTTTGGAAACCGTTAGCATTTAAATTTTGTTTTAATGCTTCATCCGGAATAGTTTTATTACCATCAAGCACTACATCAGAAATAATAGCTTTGGGAATAACGGAAATGATTAATGTATTGCCTTGGTGTGAAGCTTTAACATCTTCATATTGACCGCTTAAAAATAGACTACGCACAATATTGGCAATATTCGAATCATTGACTTTTTGTCCGATTTTCACCGGTAAAGCAGCAATAATATTATCCTCACTACCTGCTTGAACACCATCAACACGAATATCCTGAACCACAAAAGAATCAGCAAAGGCTGCTGTTGAACCAAATAAAAGGCTTGCAATTAAGAGTTTTTTCATCGTAAATTTTATCCTGTATAAAATACTCAATTAGTTATAAACGTAAAAAATCATTAATCAGTCCAAATCCCATTAACATCAATAACAAGACAGCACCAATTCGATAACTCACATTCTGCACATGCTCGGAAATCGGTTTTCCTTTAAACGCTTCCATTACTAAAAAAACGAGATGTCCACCATCTAGCACCGGCAATGGAAATAAATTCATAATACCCAAATTAACGCTAATTAATGCCATAAAACTTAGGTAATAAATCAAGCCAATTTCAGAAGATGCACCTGCACCTTTTGCAATAGAAATCGGGCCACCTAAATTATTCAAAGACAAATCACCGGTAATTAATTTTCCGATGACTTTAATCGCTAACCAAGAGAGTTGAAAGGTCTTTTCTGCCCCTTTCAGTAAGGATTCGAGCATATCATACTTTAATTCAGTACGATATTCATCAGCCACCAGATAAAAAGTAGGAGAAATTCCCACAAACCAGCGTTTTTTATCATTGAACTCAGGTGTAATCGTTTTATCTAACCATACGCCATTACGCTCCACTTTAAGGCTTAATGGCTTACCTTCTTGAACCTTTTCGACAAATGCTTGCCACTCAATATTACTGTTATCCGACCAGTAAAGTTTATCACCTTTCAATAAGCCTTCTTTTTCCGCTGGTGAATTTTCGCTAACCTTAGATAGCGTCATATCCGCTTTACTTCTAACCGGTAAAATACCTAATGAACCGAAGGCACTTTCTTTCTCAGGATCAAACGTCCAGTTGGACAAATCTAAAGTTTTATGCTGTTCAATGTTGGAACCAAACTCAATCAACGTCAAATCGACTTTACTATCACCTAATTTTGTCGCTAACAACATATTGATGGTTTCCCAATCAGGGGCAGCAACACCATCGACTTCAGTAATTTGATAATTCGGTTGCACTTGTGCTAACGCGGCAATAGATTGAGGTCGAACCTCATCGATCACCGGCTTAATACTCGGAATCCCAATCGAATAAACAAGAAAATAAGCAAAAATAGCAAATAAGAAATTAGCTAACGGACCAGCGGCAATAATAAATGCGCGTTGTGCTACGGTTTTATGATCAAAGGCTTGTGATTTTAATGCTGAAGGCACATCTTCATTGCGCCCGTCCAGCATTTTGACATAGCCTCCGAGAGGGATTGCCGACACTGCAAATTCGGTACCTGTTTTATCGGTACGTGACCAAATGACTTTACCAAATCCAATAGAAAAACGATGGACTTTTACACCGCACTTTCGGGCTGCCCAAAAATGACCGTATTCATGTACAGTCACTAAAACGGCAATAACAATCAAAAATGAAACGGTTGACCATAAAAATGACATGACTAATTCCTATAACACAAAGAAGTAGAAACACGCAAAGAACGGTACGGCCGCAGTCAAGCTATCAATACGATCCAAAATACCGCCATGCCCTGGAATTAAATTGCTACTATCTTTGATACCACTTTGGCGTTTAAACATACTTTCAGTTAAATCGCCTAAAATAGAAATTGCTACTGTCGCCACAGACAAGCCAATAAAGGCTTCAGGTGAAACATTTGAAGTCAAACTTTGTTGTGCCACATTAACAAAAATTGCAGCAACTATGCCTGCCATCACCAAACCGCCAATAGCACCTTGCCAAGATTTTCCCGGTGACACTTTCGGTGCCAATTTGTGTTTACCGAATTTACGCCCCACAAAATAAGCGCCGGAATCCGCCACCCAAACCAGAATAAACACATATAACAACAGCATAATGCCGTGGTAAGGTTCTGTCACATAACGATCTAAACGTAGCAATAATACGCCAATTAAAAACGGAATAAGCGTGAAGAAACAGAAGAAGAATTGCAAGACGGAATGCTTGCCCCAAATGGCACTACTTTTCGGGTAGGTCACTACAAAAAATAGCGCGACTAACCACCAAATAACAGAGCCGAATAAAATCGGTTGGGCATAATGCTCAAACACACGACCAACATCTAAGTAATTGCCTTCACCATAAATCCAAAGGAATAAAAAGGCTGCACTTAAGCCTGTAATTGCGTAGCGCCAAAAAGTCAGTTGTTTGAAATTAAAAAACTGCGTCCATTCCCAAATACCCAACACCACAATCACGCCCAATGCAAGAGCAAAATAATAAGGTGAAAATAAAAATAAAGCGGCAAAGACAATAGCAATTAACACAATTGCCGAAATAACCCGTTGTTTGAGCACAATATATTCCTCTATTATTCAGTCCCGCCAAAACGACGATGACGTTGTTGATAAGATAAAATCGCCTGATGAAATTCAGTTTCATTAAAATCCGGCCACAGCACATCGGAAAAATACAGTTCCGCATAGGCCGCTTGCCACAATAAAAAATTGCTAATACGTTGTTCACCGCTAGTACGAATCAATAAATCCACTTCCGGTTCATCTTTGGTAACCAAATGTTGCTGCAATAAAACTTCGTCAATTTCCGTCACAGTAAGCCGTTGTTCTTGTACCTGCTGGGCTAACTGTTGCGCCGCCTGTACAATGTCCCAACGTCCGCCATAATTGGCAGCAATATTTAAAGTAAGTGCGGTGTTATTTTCCGTTAATTTTTCCGCTTTTTTAATTTTTTCCTGTAAGCCCACACTAAAACGGGAAACATTACCCAAAATTTTCAAACGAATGTTATTTTTATGCAGTTTTTTCACTTCGAAATCAAGCGCCTGCATAAATAAGTTCATCAGTGCGCTAACTTCCTGCTCAGGGCGACTCCAGTTTTCACTACTAAAGGCATAAAGGGTTAAATATTTCACCCCAATTTTGCGTGCATACGAAACAGCCTCACGTACTGCCGCCACACCGTGTTTATGACCAAAAATTCGCATTTTGCCTTGTTGTTTTGCCCAACGGCCATTGCCATCCATAATAATGGCAATATGTTGCGGAATATTATTCGGGTCTAATTCAGTCATATTCAATTCTCATTAAGCAATCATTTAGACCAATGTACAAGTTGCTTTTGGGCACATTCCCGAGCCATACGATCCACGTCTAATACATCATCAATTTGTTTGATTAGCTGTGGCTGAATTTGTTCCACTACCACCTGATTAAGTTTGGCAATATCGGTAAATTTAATTTGTCGATCTAAAAACGCCTGCACCGCTATTTCATTCGCGGCATTCATTGCCGTGGTGGCGTATTGCCCTTCTGCAAAAACATCCATAGCGAGTTTTAAACAAGGATAACGTTGATAATCAGGAGCAAGAAATGTCAGGCCATTGAGTTGGTAAAAATCTAATGAAGCCACACCGGAAATAATACGATTCGGGTACGCCATTGTTTCAGCGATTGGCGTACGCATATCGGGATTTCCCATTTGAGCAATCACAGAACCATCAATATAACGCACCATAGAGTGAATAATGGATTGCGGGTGAATAATCACTTCCATTTCGTCGGCTGTCGCATTAAATAACCAACGGGCTTCAATATACTCTAAACCCTTGTTCATCATCGTTGCGGAATCCACGGAGATTTTCTTACCCATAGACCAGTTCGGATGCGCCACTGCTTGTTCCGGCGTAATGCCATCAAATTCGCTTAAATCCGTATAACGGAAAGGCCCACCGGAACCGGTCAACACGATTTTACTGATGCCCAGTTCTGCTAACGGACAAAAACCAATTTGTTGCTGTGCCTGTGGTGGCAAGGATTGGAAAATCGCGTTGTGTTCACTGTCCACCGGCAATAATTGCGCGCCATGTTGCTTCACCGCATCAATAAAAATCTGACCGCAAGTCACCAAGGCTTCTTTATTCGCCAGCAACACTTTTTTTCCCGCTTGCACGGCCGATAACGTTGGTAATAAACCTGCCGCACCAACAATTGCCGCCATAACCATATCCGCATCGGGGTGTGCGCTTAATTCGCAAATGGCTTGTTGACCGGCTAACACGTGGGTTGGAATTTGATGAGCTATTAATTTTTCGCGCAATATTTTCGCGGCGTTTTCATCTGCTAATGCAGCAAAGTGCGGTCGAAATTTCACGCATTTTTCAAACATAGCGTCAACATTGCCCCCCCCGACTAAAGCAAACGCCTCATACTTTTCCGGATTGTGTTCAATCACAGAAAGCGTGCTATTACCAATAGAACCGGTGGCACCAAGAATGACGACGTTTTGTTTATTTTGCATAAAATTTTGACCGCACTTTCCCCTACGAAGCATAAAAATACACATCAAACAGAGGGGCGTTTACATAAGAAAAGACGCAGTAAAGCACTGCGTCCGCATTAATTCATTATTGATGATTAGAAATCAAGCAATTCTTTTTCTTTATCAGCCAACACATCATCTACTTTTTTAATGAAACCGTCGGTTAATTTTTGAATAACCTCTTCGGCTTTATGCTGATCGTTTTCGCTGATTTCTTTGTCTTTCAACAAGGCTTTGATTTTATCGTTAGCATCGCGACGAACATTACGAATGGCCACTTTACCTTGTTCACCTTCGGCTTTCACAATTTTAATCAAATCACGGCGACGTTCTTCTGTTAACGGCGGAAGCGGTACTCGAATGGTTGTTCCCGCAGAAGACGGATTCAAACCTAAATCAGACGTTAAAATGGCTTTTTCTACCGCTTGAATCAATGAGCGATCGAACACGGTTACCGCTAAAGTACGCGCGTCTTCCGCCACCACGTTAGCTAATTGACGTAACGGCGTTGCAGAACCGTAATAATCCACTTGAATAGCATCCAACAAACTTGGTTGCGCACGGCCGGTACGGATTTTGGCGATATGGCCTTTTAAAGCTTCAAGACTTTTTTCCATACGTTCTTCGGCATCTTGTCTAATTTGATTAATCATTCGACTTTCCTTTTCAGTAAATAAAGATAAAACGGCGTGATTTTACTGGATTTTTGTAAATTTTTGAATCTCTTTCTTCTGAAAATACCATTTTTAAGAACAAATTTTTGTCTTTGATAAATAGAAAAGTACAATCGTATTTTATCTATACAAAAAAATGGTAGAAATCATTTATTTCTACCGTTTTTATTTTCCTCGCTAAATTCAGCTTAACAAATTGTGGTGCCTTCATCGGTACCAAGAATCACTTGGCGTAATGCGCCCGGTTTCCCCATATTGAAAACCCGAATCGGCAAGCCGTGGTCGCGGGCAAGAGTGAAGGCTGCTAAATCCATTACTTTTAATTCTTTATCGATAACTTCTGCATAGGTTAAATTTTTATACAGTTTGGCATTAGCATTTTTAGCCGGATCGCAATCATACACACCGTCCACTTTAGTGGCCTTTAACACCACGTCCGCTTCAATTTCAATCCCGCGCAAACACGCAGCCGAGTCTGTAGTAAAGAAAGGACTGCCGGTGCCCGCGGAGAAAATTACGACGCGTTTTTCACGCAACATTTTGATGGCTTCTGACCAGTTGTAAGTATCGCAAATGCCATTTAACTGGAACGCGGACATTAATTTTGCATTTACATCGGCACGGTGAAGAGCGTCCCGCATCGCCAAACCGTTCATCACAGTAGCCAACATCCCCATATGGTCACCTACCACGCGGTTCATACCGGCTTTAGCAAGTTTAGCGCCACGGAATAAATTACCGCCACCTAACACAACACCAACTTCCACGCCCATTTCAATGAGCTCCTTAATTTCTAACGCCATTCTATCCAAAATGGAAGGATCGATACCGAATCCTTCGTCGCCTTGCAAGGCTTCACCACTAAGTTTTAACAGAATTCTTTTATAAATCGGCTTGCTCATATTTTTCCCTTTTGTGTTAACAAAAATTGGCTCATTCTACTGGATCTTGCCTATGCTGTGAAGCGAATGGCAGAAAATCATCTAAAAAACGACCGCACTTTACAGAGGCAAAATTATTGACGAGGTAAAGTGCGGTCGATTTTAGGAGCATTTTTTAACTAAGCAAAACTCCACAGCAACAACGCTAATAACTGAGGTGAAATGATCCGCAAGAACATGGCAAGCGGATACACCGTGGCATAGGACAATGCCGCCGCACCATTTTCTTCTTTTATTGCATTGGCAAAAGCTAACGCCGGTGGATCGGTCATAGAGCCGGCCAGTACGCCACACAGAGACAGGTAATTCAGTTTGCTGTATAAACGGGCAATAATTCCAGTAACCAGCAATGGTACCAAAGTGATAATCACACCGTAGCCCATCCATTCTAAGCCGTCACCGTTTAATAATGTATCAAGGAAACTGCCACCGGATTTTAACCCCACCACAGCCAAGAACAGCACAATACCTAATTCACGCAATGCAAGGTTGGCACTTGGCGGCATGAACCAATACAGTTTGCCCAAGGTACCAATACGCGCCAAAATTAACGCAATGACTAGCGGTCCGCCTGCTAAACCTAATTTTAACGCCACAGGGAAGCCGGGAATGTAGAAAGGAATGGAACCGAACAGCACACCCAAACCAATACCGATAAATACCGGTAACATTTGTACCTGTTGCAATTTCTGCGCGGCATTACCAATGACGGAAATGGCATTGTTCATGACATCGGTAGGTCCAACCATGTGCAAAACATCACCGAATTGAAGTGTAGTATTGGCGGTAGGCACCAACTCCACCCCGGCACGGTTTAAACGGGAAATAACTACACCGTATCTTTGATGAATGCCCAAGGATTTAATTTTTTTACCCAAGACTTTTTCACTGGTTACCACCACCCGTTCAGCACGAATTTCACTGCCAACCGTGGACGTTGGTACATCCATTTCATCACCGACAATTAAACGCATTTTTTTCAAGGCATTGATTTCGCCGACCAAATGCAAAATGTCATCTAAATAAATTTCCGTGTTAGCTTTCGGTACGCTAATGCTGTCACCTCGTTTTAAACGGGAACATACCACATCTCCCGTACCAAATCCCGGCACATCAATCAAACACAAGCCATCCAGATTCTTGTTAGTGACTTTAATATCCATTGCGGTCAAAGATTCTTTGTCATGCCCACTTTCTTGCTTAAAATTGCGTTCCTCTTCATCAACGTTGACCTTAAAGAACAAACGTATCAACCACATGGAGAGCAAAATACCGCAAATACCAAAAGGGTAAGCCATGGCGTAAGCCATCCCCATGGTTTCTGTGGTGCTGTTCATACCTAATTCAGACAGAATTTGTTGTCCCGCCCCAAGGGAAGGCGTATTGGTGACCGCACCAGAATAAATCCCCAAAATAATATCTAGCGGCACATTAGCCAATTTATGGATGAATACTACCGTTATCCCCCCAAGCAATACGATAAGAAACGCAAAACCGTTCAGTTTTAACCCTGAACGGCGCAAAGAAGAGAAAAACCCCGGCCCCACTTGAATCCCGATGGTGTAAACAAACAGGATCAAACCGAATTCTTGCACAAAATGTAACGTATGCGTATCCAACTTTAGCCCGTACTGATTGGTAAAATGTGCCACAATAATTCCACCGAATAGTACGCCACCGACACCGAATCCCACGCCTTTGATCTTCCAGTGACCAATCCATAAACCGATCACTGCAACCAATGCCAACAAACTGATCGTAATTGCAATGTCGCTCATAGTTACCTCAATTTAAAATTAACTGGAAAAGATTATAACAAGTTGATTTTTAACTTGCTGAGAAAAACCTAAAAAATGTTGCCTCTATCACATTTTTCCTTGCCTAATGAGAAAATCTTTTTAAAATGAACCGCACTTTTGTCTATCGGAATACTTTATGGATTACACTCAAGAGATCATTACATCTTCACTTTGGATCGCCCGCACTCTGGCGCTCACCGTTATTTTCTTCAGTCTCGGCATTTTTCTATTAGTCTGCTTTACCAATTGGGGCAAACAATTTTGGACGTTTGCCGGTGGCTACCTTTCGCCAAAACGTAGTATCAAACCGCTATTATTCTTTGTATTGATCGTTACCCTGACGTTATTTAGCGTACGTCTAAGCTTGGTACATTCCACTTGGTATAACAATATGTATACTTCATTACAGGAATTTAACCAAGCCGTGTTTTGGAAGCAGATAATTTTATTCTGTTTTATTGCAGGCTTTTCCGTAACAGCAGCGTTAATCAGTTATTATTTAAACCAGCGTTTTTCCATTAACTGGATTGAATGGCTGAATACAGAACTCTTAGAAAAATGGATGGATAAGCGTGCTTATTATAAAAGCCAATACATGAGCAACAATCTAGACAACCCGGATCAACGTATTCAACAAGACATACAATCTTATGTCAAAACCACGCTTTCCCTCAGCACCGGCGTCATTGACGCAGTAACCTCCATGATTTCTTACACTATTTTATTATGGGGCTTGGCCGGTCCAATGACCTTGCTTGGTGTAGAAATTCCACGTGCAATGGTCTATTTAGTGTTCGCTTATGTCATTTTCACCACACTTATTGCCTTCTGGCTTGGTAAACCGTTAATTCGCCTTAACTTCGCTAACGAAAAATTAAACGCGAATTATCGTTATTCCTTAATCCGCGTAAAAGAATATGCGGAAAGCGTCGCTTTCTACGCCGGTGAAAAAGTAGAAAAAAACCTGTTATACAAACAATTCCGTGCAGTAATCCAGAATATGTGGGATATCGTGTTCCGGGCATTAAAGTTTTCCGGATTCAACTTGGTAGTTAGTCAGATTTCGGTCGTTTTCCCGTTACTCATTCAAGTAGGTCGCTATTTTGAAAAACAAATTAAACTGGGCGATCTCATGCAAACCTTGCAAGTATTCGGCAAATTACACTCCAATCTCTCTTTCTTCCGTAACACTTACGACAGTTTTGCCGAATACAAAGCAACCTTAGACCGTTTAACCGGCTTCCATTACAGTGTGGAATCCGCACAAAAACAAAGCAAAACCAATATTACCGATCACCCAACGGACGTTATTTTCCAACATCTCAGCGTGAAATCGCCGCTTGGTAAAACACTAATTAACGATCTCAACCTCACTCTGCCGCAAGGAGATTCGTTGCTGATTCAAGGGCAATCCGGTGTGGGTAAAACCACCTTATTACGTACCGTGGCCGGTTTATGGTCTTACGCGCAAGGGGAAATCTTCTGCCCGCAACACAACACCCTGTTCTTGTCACAACGTCCTTATTTACCACAAGGCAACCTGCTCACGGCGCTCTATTATCCCGGCTCTACCGAAAATGCCGATTTTGCCGAAATCAAGCAAGTGTTAGAACAAGTTCAATTGGCACATTTACAAGATCGTTTAGAACAGGAACAAGACTGGACACGTATTCTTTCCCTTGGCGAACAACAACGCTTGGCTTTTGCCCGTTTGTTATTACACAAACCGAAAGTCGCATTCCTTGATGAAGCCAGCGCCAGCTTGGACGAAGGCATGGAACACGCTATGTATCGCTTAATTCGTGATAAATTGCCAAACACCACGATTATCAGCGTGGGGCACCGCTCTACCCTTATTCCATTGCATCAACAGCAACTGGAATTGCGCGTAGATGGAGATTGGGTGTTAAACGCTAATTAGCTTTTGTGACTCTCAACTGTAAAGTGCGGTGGGTTTTCAGATGCCTTTAAAACATTTGAAAAACTCACCGCACTTTTTATGGCTTAAACCAAAAAAGTAGATCTTTTTAGTAAATAAATTTCTGCCAGAATAAAATTTGGCATTAGGCAACAAAATCAGAACATTTCTCTTCAAACAAGAAAAATTTCAAACATTGATACCGATTTAATTTCAAAAAATCAGCAAAAACAGAGAGAAAATGCTGATTTATTATTTGACAGGCTTAATTAAATCCGTAATATGTGGAGCGTTCTATAGATTTTTAACTAGGATTTTTCATGTTTCACTCTGTTTCTTTATCCCTCAACCTGCTGCTCTCACATTCTTTGTGCGGCTAAGTTGTGGATGAAAAACAGTCAAATGTAAAACCCTCAAGATTTAAACCCGCACTCTAACTTGCGGGTTTTTTTGTTTAAAAATACCGTAAAAAACGACCGCACTTTGAGTGATTGAAAGAAGGAAAATGTTATGACAGATCGCGTTATTATTTTTGATACGACCTTGCGTGATGGGGAACAAGCGTTAAAAGCAAGCCTTACCGTAAAAGAAAAATTACAAATTGCCCTTGCTTTAGAGCGTTTAGGCGTGGATGTCATGGAAGTGGGTTTTCCTGTTTCCTCACAAGGGGATTTTGAATCCGTACAAACTATCGCACGCCATATCAAAAATAGTCGTGTCGCGGCACTTTCCCGTGCGGTAGATAAAGACATTGATGCAGCCTACGAAGCCTTAAAAGTGGCGGAAGCTTTCCGTATTCACACCTTTATTGCCAGTTCCGCATTACACGTTGAAGCCAAATTAAAACGCACCTTTGACGATGTGGTTGAAATGGCGGTGGCAGCAGTGAAACGCGCGCGTAACTACACTGATGATGTGGAATTTTCCTGCGAGGACGCAGGGAGAACCGGTATCGACAATATCTGCCGCATTGTGGAAGCGGCAATCAACGCCGGCGCAACTACCGTCAACATTCCCGATACTGTGGGCTACTGCTTACCGATGGAGTACGGCAACATCATCGCTCAAGTACGCAACCGCGTACCAAACATCGACAAAGCCATTATTTCCGTGTACTGCCACAACGACTTAGGCATGGCGACCGCCAACTCTTTAACCGCCGTACAAAACGGCGCGCGCCAAATTGAATGTACCATCAACGGCATCGGCGAACGTGCAGGCAACACTGCATTAGAAGAAGTGGTCATGGCGATTAAAACTCGCCAGGCACTCTTCGGTGTAGACACACGAATTAATACCCAAGAAATTCATCGTGTCAGTCAAATGGTCAGCCAGCTTTGCAACATGCCAATTCAGCCTAATAAAGCGATTGTAGGTTCCAATGCTTTTGCACACTCTTCCGGTATTCACCAAGACGGTATGTTGAAAAACAAAAATACCTACGAAATCATGTCACCGGAAACTATCGGCTTGAAAAAAGAGAAGTTGAACTTAACCGCGCGTTCCGGCCGTGCTGCGGTGAAAGGCCACATGGCCGACATGGGCTACACCGAACAAGATTACGATTTGGATAAATTGTACGATTCCTTCTTAAAATTGGCGGACAAAAAAGGCCAAGTGTTCGATTATGACTTGGAAGCTTTGGCGTTCATTGATATGCAGCAAGGGGATGAAGATCGTTTGGTGTTAGATAAACTCTCTGCACACTCTACTAAAGAATATCCAGCCACTGCTTTTGTTCAAGTAGAATTAGATGGCAAGAAATTAAGCACTTCATCAATTGGTGGTAACGGCCCGGTCGATGCGGTTTACAATGCTATCTTGAACTTAACCGGCTTAGAAATCAAAATGTCTCACTATAACTTAACCGCTAAAGGTGAAGGCGCTGAAGCATTAGGTCAGGTGGATATCGTGGTTGAACATGAAGGCCGTAAATTCCATGGTGTTGGTTTAGCGACAGACATCGTTGAATCTTCCGCGCTTGCTTTAGTGCACGCCATCAATGCAATTTATCGGGCGCATAAGGTAGCAAATATTAAGAATCATAAACATCATTAATCCCTTCGTAGGGACAGGCTTTATGCCTGTCCAATATTAACGAGTAATCGGACAGGCATAAAGCCTGTCCCTACAACTAAATAACAAATAAAGGATAATTCAATATGCAATCATACAACATCGCAGTTCTACCGGGAGACGGTATCGGTCCGGAAGTCATGGCGGAAGCCATTAAAGTATTAAACAAAGTCCAAGAAAAATTCGGTTTCAAACTTAACTTTAACGAGTTTTATGTGGGTGGTGCCGCAATCGATAATTGCGGTTGCCCATTACCTGCAGAAACCTTAAAAGGTTGTGAAGAGGCCGATGCGATTTTGTTTGGTTCTGTGGGCGGCCCTAAATGGACAAATTTACCACCTGATCAACAACCTGAACGCGGTGCATTATTACCATTGCGTAAACACTTCAAATTATTCTGTAACCTTCGCCCGGCAACTCTTTATAAAGGATTGGAAAAATTCTGTCCGTTACGAGCAGATATTGCAGCAAAAGGGTTTGATATGGTGGTTGTACGCGAATTAACAGGCGGGATTTATTTCGGTCAGCCTAAAGGTCGTGAAGGTGAAGGCGCACAAACCAAAGCATTCGATACCGAAGTCTATTACAAATATGAAATCGAGCGCATTGCACGTGCTGCTTTTGATGCGGCAATGAAACGTCGTAAACACGTTACTTCTGTGGATAAAGCGAACGTATTACAAGCGTCAATCTTATGGCGTGAAACCGTGACCGAAGTGGCGAAAGGCTACCCTGAAGTCACCCTAGATCACATTTATATCGACAATGCGACCATGCAGCTCATCAAAGCACCGGAGTCTTTTGATGTACTCCTCTGCTCTAATATTTTCGGCGATATTATCTCTGATGAAGCAGCGATGATCACAGGTTCTATGGGCATGTTGCCATCTGCTAGCTTAAATGAAGAAGGTTTCGGCTTATACGAACCGGCTGGCGGTTCTGCACCGGATATCGCAGGCAAAGGCATTGCCAACCCGATCGCACAAATTCTTTCTGCGGCGATGATGTTCCGTTACAGCTTCAACTTAAACGAAGCCGCGGATGCCATTGAAAATGCGGTACAAAAAGTTTTAGCCAATGGTCACCGTACGGGCGATTTAGCCGATGACGCTGCCCCTGTTTCAACGGCGGAAATGGGTACATTGATTGCTGATGCAATTTAAGTCGCAATCGATAGCGCGTGTCTCCCGACCACAACTGTTCGAAACCTGAGAAAAAGGTAAAATCACCTTATTAACAGAGAGAGGTGAGCGATGAAACTCAGAGAAATCTTAAGCTATATTCCGAAAGAACAGTTAAGAATGTTTGCATTGGAATATCAAGTTGACCGTCAAGTGAAAAAATTAAGCGGTGAAGTGATGTTTTATTTACTGCTATTTTCATCATTAAATGTACGACATAACAGCTTAAGAACATTAGAGCAATTTTACAGTTCTCCGACCTTTACCGGATTATTTGATAAACCGATAAAGCATGCAAAATATAATTCGATTGGCGACCGATTAAGAACCATTAATGCGGATTATTTTAAAGCAATTTTCGAGTCAGTATTAAGTCGATATAGTGACAGTTATTTAAAACCGAAAGATAACATTATCGCTTTTGATTCCACAATCGTGACGCTTTCAAGTAAGTTATTAAAAACGGGAATGAAAGTGGGGAGCTATCAGGGAGTAAACGGAATCAAGTTCAGTGTGGCGTTTTCGAGCGTACCGGTAAAATCAAAACTGTTTACGCAACGGGTTTATTCCTCGGAAGATGTTGCGCTCAAAGAGCTGATTGTAGAATGTCCGTTGAGCCGGGATAATATCTTATTGTTTGATATGGGAATTCAGTCAAGAAATACGTTTGATGAATTTACCGATAAACATTTTACCTTTGTGACCCGGATTCGTGAGATAGCGCGTTATCGGGTCATGAGTGAAAATCCGGTAGAAATCCGGGAGACGGCAAGTATGGTTATACAATCGGATTATAATGTCAGATTATTTAATAAGGAAAATAAAGAAACCCGACATATTTTTCGATTAATTATCGCGAGATTAAAAGAGAAGGATGAAGAGATTTACTTTCTGACAAACCATGCGGATTATTCGGCAACGGAAATAGCTGAGTTATATAAGAGACGTTGGGAAATCGAAGTTTTTTTCAAATTTATTAAGCAACATTTAGACTTCAGCCATTTACTTTCACGTAATGAAAATGGCATGAAAGTGGAGATGTATATGACGTTAATTACGGCGATTTTATTAATTGTTTATAAGAAAGAGAACGGTTTATCCGGTTATAAGATGGCGAAGTTAAAATTAGCCATTGAAATTGAAAGTCTTTTAATTAAAGAGATAGTTTTAATTTGTGGCGGAGACCCAAGCGGGGTTGACCGTCTTTGGGTTCCAAGTTAAGGTTTCGAACAGCTGTGGTCTCCCGACGCGTGCTTATATAAATAAAATTAGGGCACGCGTCAGGAGACGCCGCCATCAATGTCGGAGTCTAGTTATCTGGTACAGCCCTAAAAACAATTAAAGTGCGGTTTAAAACACTGTCAAATTTGACCGCACTTACTACTCTAACGAATTGAGAAAAATTATGGCAAAAACTCTTTACGAAAAATTATTCGATGCCCATGTGGTGTACGAAGCCGAAGGCGAAACGCCGATTTTGTATATCAACCGTCATTTAATCCATGAAGTAACCAGTCCGCAAGCTTTTGATGGGCTACGTGTCGCAGGCCGTCAAGTGCGCCAAGTAAGCAAAACTTTCGGTACCATGGATCACAGTATTTCTACTCAAGTACGCGATGTGAACAAACTTGAAGGCCAAGCAAAAATTCAAGTATTGGAGCTCGCCAAAAACACAAAAGCGACCGGTATTCAATTATTCGACATGACCACAAAAGAGCAAGGCATCGTGCATGTGATGGGGCCTGAGCAAGGCTTAACGTTGCCAGGTATGACGATCGTCTGCGGTGACTCCCACACGGCAACCCACGGAGCCTTCGGAGCTTTAGCATTTGGCATCGGTACCTCCGAAGTAGAACACGTGTTAGCGACACAAACCTTAAAACAAGCCCGTGCAAAAAGCATGAAAATTGAAGTGCGCGGCAAAGTGGCGCCTGGCATTACAGCAAAAGACATTATTCTTGCCATTATCGGTAAAACCACTATGGCGGGCGGCACAGGCCATGTAGTGGAGTTCTGTGGTGAAGCTATTCGAGACCTTTCCATGGAAGGCAGAATGACGGTGTGCAACATGGCAATCGAAATGGGCGCGAAAGCAGGCTTAATCGCACCGGATGAAACCACTTTCGAATACTTAAAAGGCCGTCCACATGCACCGAAAGGTAAGGATTGGGATGATGCTGTCGCTTATTGGAAAACCCTAAAATCTGACGATGATGCGAAATTTGACACGGTGGTGACCTTAGACGCCAAAGATATTGCACCGCAAGTCACTTGGGGCACGAACCCGGGGCAAGTAATCGGTATCGACCAACGAGTGCCGAATCTAACAGAAATGACCGATCCCGTCACTCGCGCTTCTGCTGAAAAAGCCTTGAATTATATTGGCTTAGACGCTAACGCTGATTTAAAAGATATTCCTGTAGATCAGGTATTTATCGGCTCTTGCACGAATGCCCGTATCGAAGATTTACGCGCGGCGGCGGTGATGAAAGGACGCAAAAAAGCCGATAACGTAAAACGCATTTTAGTGGTGCCGGGCTCCAGTTTAGTAAAAGAACAAGCGGAAAAAGAAGGCTTGGATAAAATCTTTATTGAAGCCGGTGCCGAGTGGCGTAATCCGGGCTGTTCCATGTGTTTAGGGATGAACGATGACCGTTTAGGTGAATGGGAACGTTGTGCTTCCACTTCGAACCGTAACTTTGAAGGTCGCCAAGGCCGTAACGGTCGCACTCACTTAGTAAGCCCGGCTATGGCGGCAGCTGCCGGTATGTTCGGTAAATTCGTTGATATTCGTGACGTGACATTAAATTAAGGAGCAGAAAATGGCAGGATTTAAACAACTTTCAGGCTTAGTAGTGCCATTGGATGCCGCGAATGTGGACACAGATGCGATTATTCCAAAACAATTTTTACAAGCCATTACCCGCGTAGGTTTCGGCAAACACTTATTCCACGAATGGCGTTATTTGGATGTAGAAGGCACCAAACCGAATCCGGAATTTGTGCTGAATTACCTACAATATCAGGGGGCGACTATTTTATTAGCACGTAAAAACCTCGGCTGTGGTTCTTCTCGTGAACACGCCCCTTGGGCGCTTGCCGATTATGGTTTCAAAGTGATGATCGCACCAAGTTTTGCGGATATTTTCTATAACAACAGTTTGAACAACCACATGTTACCAATTCGTTTAAGCGAAGAGGAAGTGGAAGAAATCTTCCAATGGGTGTGGGCGAATGAAGGCAAGCCAATTCATGTGGACTTGGAAGCCATGACCATGACCGTGACCGTAGGCGACAAAGTTTATACCTTTGAACTGGATGAATTCCGCCGTCATTGTTTGTTAAACGGCTTGGATAATATCGGTTTAACCCTTCAACACGAAGACAAAATCGCAGAATACGAAAGTAAAATTCCGGCATTCTTGCGTTAACTTTTTCTTACTCGGAAAGCAGATATTCTCTGCGTAAGTAAAAAGGCGGACAATTTGTCCGCCTTCTTTCATAAAAAAACACATCAAAAATGACTCTCCATCGAATCAAGTTCGATTGTTCGCCCTGATGGGGTCGTTGGCAAAGCCAACGTTCAAATCTGTTGGATTTTTTGACCGCACTTTATGTATTTTTTCTTGCCTTAACAAACAATAACACCGGGCGATGTTGTAAATCTTTAAATTCATCCTGCCATTGCGGTTGTTCCGCGAGCATAGGCTCCGCCATTTGCTCAATGTGAAAACCGGCGGAAATCAAGTTGTTGATGATGGTCGCCGTGGTGCGATGATAGGTTGTAAAAGGTTGTTTAAACCAGTTGCGTTGGCGTTCGCCTTCATCACGATAGAAATTCAGCCGATAGGCGAGTTGGTGTTTTTGTGCGTCTTTTTCCCAACGTTCGCCGCCTTGATAACAAGTCACAATGGGATGTTCTTGAGAGAAAATCAATTGCCCGTTTGGCACCAGTTTGTCATGAATTTTTGCTAACAAAGCAGGGAAATCCTGCACATAATGAAAAGCAAAGGAACTGGTGATGACATCAAAATTGCTTTCGTTTAACCGTTCCAGATGTTCCATTGGGGCTTGTTCCAGTAAAAAGTGCGGTCGAAATTCTGCGAGATTTTTTGCCGCCTGTTGCAACATAGCTTGGGACAAATCTATGCCGGCAACAAATGCGGCGCCCCGTTCTAAATAGAGCTTGAGGTGTTCTCCGCAACCACAGCCTAAATCTAAAATACGCTTGCCTGACACGCCGCCGACTAAGCCCAACATGGTGGGCTTTTCAACGATTTCATTTAAGCTGTTCGGGTTGCTACGCAGTTTCTGATACAGTTCGAAAAAACCGTCCTTGTCATACACGCTTTGCTTGTCTTGCATATTACCCTTTGAAGTCGGCAATCCAACCGAACTGCAATGCCACTTGTGCGAAGATATTCAATAACCCGAATAAAATCACGAAATACACCATGAAGTTACCGCCGTGTACGCGATAGGTGGCATTCGGGAATTTTTTACGGCTGGCTTTTGCCAACAACGCCGGCACGATGGCTGCCCAAATCGTGGCGGCTAGCCCTGCATAACCGATGGCGATAACGAAGCCGAACGGGAATTGCAAGCTCAGTAATAACGGCGGTAGGAAAGTGACTAATGTCGTTTTCGTGCGTCCTAAGCGGCTGTCATCAAATTTACACAAGTCAGCGATGTAATCAAATAAGCCTAGGGTTACACCAAGGAAAGAACTGGCGATGGCCATATAGGCAAAGAAATTCAAAACAATGCCGATATAATCGGTTTGGATGTATTTATTCAAGGCTTCTAATAAGGCCGCCACGTCACCGCCTTTGGCGATGACCGGCGCAAATTCGGCGCGCGGTAAGTTACCTTGAACGGCAAGCTGCCACAAAATATAAATAATCAACGCCAAACCGGTACCAAGGAAAATAGATTTCATCACGCGGTTGCCGTCACGATCATAGTATTTCACCAAACTCGGTACGTTGCCGTGGAAACCAAAAGACACCAAACACACCGGAAGTGCGGTCAATATATAAGGTAAATATTGCTGTTCGCCCTGTGCAACAGTATTTAATAAAACATCCATTTTGGCAGAGCTTAATAAACCTGAAGTAGAAAGAAAGAAGGAAATAATCATTCCTCCTATTAATACTGTACTGAAGCGATCAACAGCCTTGGTAGAAAACCACACAAACGCTGCTAAAACAAAACAGAAAACCAAGGAACCTACACTGCGTCCTACTTCCACGTTTTCACCTAATTGATTTAGGAAACTTTCCGTAATGCTGCCGCCAGAAGTGATGTAGGCATACGTTAAAATGTACAGTACAAAGGCGACAGACAAACCATTAATGACGTTCCAGCCTTTGCCTAATAAATCGGTCACAATCGTATCGAAACTGGCGCCGGTCGGATAATGCAAATTGGCTTCTAAAATCATTAAGCCCGAGGTGGTCATACAAAACCAGGTATAAATAAGAATCGCAATAGAACCGAAAAACCAAATACCGGCAGTAGAAGTTGGGTTGGCAAGCATACCGGCACCGATAGCTGTACCAGCGATAATCATGGCGCCACCGAGTAATGAAGGGCGTTTTTGCATTGTCATTGTAATATCCTTTAGTAAAAAATTTGGACTATTATAATAGTACAACTATAAAAGACAACCGCATTTTATCACGCAACGTCCCCTCAACTCGACAAATGAAGCCAATTACGGCTATAATTACGACGTTTATTTAACTCACAAGAAGGAATAACAAATGGGCTTAGAAAGCGTACCAGCAGGTAAAGAATTACCAGATGATATCTATGTTGTCATTGAAATCCCTGCAAACTCAGATCCAATCAAATATGAAGTAGACAAAGAAACCGGCACATTATTTGTCGACCGTTTTATGGCAACTGCCATGTTCTATCCGGCAAACTACGGTTATGTAAACAACACCTTATCTTCTGACGGCGACCCTGTTGACGTATTAGTCCCAACACCGTATCCGTTGCAACCGGGTTCCGTCATTCGTTGCCGTCCTGTGGGCGTGTTGAAAATGACCGATGAAGCCGGTGGTGATGCAAAAGTGGTTGCCGTTCCACACACCAAATTAAGCAAAGAATACGACCACATCAAAGACGTGGGCGATTTACCGGAATTACTCAAAGCACAAATCCAACACTTCTTTGAAAGCTACAAAGCCTTAGAAGCCGGCAAATGGGTGAAAGTCGAAGGATGGGAAGGCGTTGACGCAGCGCGCAAAGAAATCCTTGATTCATTTGAACGTGCGAAAAAATAATTAAAACGATAAAGACACAGACCGCACCGTTAAAAAGTGCGGTCTTTTTTACACACAAATTCACGAAGGAAAACTCTATGTTCAAATTTAGTAAAACCTTAGCATGCATTTCCATCATCGGTATTTTAACTGCCTGCGCCGATTCCGCTTCAATTAACCAGCAAGCGGCCATGGGCTATCGCCAAATGATCAGCGAAGCACAAGCGAAAGGCCAACTGGATACCCAATCTCAAACAGCCCAACGGGTACATAAAATTTTCAACAAAATGGTGCCTTATGCAAATGCGGAAAATCACACGGGTCAGCCGTTTAATTGGCAAATCGAAGTGATTAAATCCAAAGAACTGAATGCTTGGGCAATGCCTGGCGGTAAAATGGCATTTTATACCGGTTTGGTTGATAACTTACGTTTAACCGATGACGAAATTGCCACCGTCATGGGTCATGAAATGGCGCATGCTTTAAAAGAACATGGTAAGAAAAAAGCAAACGTCGGCCAATTTACCGATGTTATTGCCGGCGTTGCAAAAGAAGTATTGGCGACTAAAATCGGTGCTGACGGCAGTTCCATGGTGGTGGGTTTAGCCAAAGACTGGGGCTTGGACAAACCTTATTCCCGTAGCGCGGAAACCGAGGCCGACGAAGTGGGGTTATTCTTAATGGCGAAATCCGGTTATAACCCTGAAGCCGCACCGGGATTATGGGACAAAATGCAAAAAGCCTCTACCGGCTCACAAGGCATCCTAGACAAATTAAGCTCAACTCACCCGAGCGATAAAGATCGTCAGGAAAACTTATTGCGTTTAATGCCGGAAGCTATCGCATTGTATAAACAAAGCAAAAGCAAATAAGTGAGCTAATTAAACAACAAAAGTGCGGTGACTTTTTCGAGAGAATATTAAAACACATCGAAAAGTCACCGCACTTTTTTATTTATTGCTAAACAGCAACTAATTAATTTTGAAACTGATCGGCACGGTAATAGAAGGCCCCATGCCCGCCGGACGAGGACCAATTGATCTGGCACTATTAACCGCACTTAATGCTGCATTGTCCAAATCTTCTGCGCCCGAACTCTTCGCAATAGAGGCTCCACTAATAGAACCATCCGCACCGATGGAGAAGGAAACCGTCACAATACCTTGTTTACGCATCATTTTTGCGCGGGCAGGATAACGTTTGTGTTTCTCAATTTCACGACGCAAGGCTGAACGATAGGCATCAAGCTCACTACCACCGACACCGTTTCCTGCTAAGTTTGGATTCGTTGTGGTTGCCGGACCTGTTGTCGTTGCCTTGGAATTTACCGAAGAATTGGATTCAACGGTTCTGTCACCGATCGGCACGTCCGGGTTTGGTTTGACCTTCGGTTTTTCTTTCGGCTTTTGTTTAGGTTTTTCTTTCGGTTTTTCTTTCGGCTTTTCCGGTTCTTTTGGTTTTTCAACCTTCGGCGGTTCCGGTTTTACGGTTGGATCTTCAACGGTTTCCTGTTTTTCCGGTTCCGGTGCTTTTTCTTCCACCAGAGGCGGTTCGGCCTCCACCATAGCCATAATCATCTCCATGGACATGCTGGTGGAAATTTCGCCGGCCGCACTGTTGGCGCTCGTATCTGTTTTACTCAAGTGGCTCCAAAAAAGCAAAAATACAATGGTGGCATGAATAACAACCGATAACAGAAAACTCAAGAGTGAACGTTTTGCATTCTGCATTCACATTCTCCTACTTGCCGACATCGGCGGATTTTTCTGTAGGTTTTGCCACTTGAGGTTCAACTGATATTTGAGCCTGCGGATCAGTGATTTTCGGTTTTTCGCTGCCCTTATCTTTCGTTGCTACGATGGCCACATCTTTAATGTCGTTTTTCGCCAATAAATCCGTTACAGAAACAAAATCTTGGAAAGTGGCATCGGCATCAATTTTTAAGGTCACTTTTTGGGCTTTATCCCAACCGGCAATTTCGGTCTCCAAACTTTCAAGATTAGTCGGTTTGTCATTGAAAAACAATTCACCATTGGCTGTCACTGTTAATAATTTTGCCAACTCGCTCGATTTAAACGCCACAGAAGCACTTGCTTTCGGCACATTCACTTGGATTTTACCTTGTGAAATAAAAGAGGCGGTAATCAACACGATAGCCAACAACACCAACATAATATCAATGAAAGGGATAATGTTGATTTCATCAAACTTTTTCACAGACTATTCCTTATGTTCGCTATCGTCTTTATTTTTTTGAGAATTTAACACTTTCCACTTCAAACGGTTGACTTCAACCTTACGTCCTAACGCGTTATAGAAAATCATTGACGGGATTGCCACCAAGATACCAAGTGCGGTCGCTTTTAGGGCTAAAGATAAATGCAGCATGATTTCGCCGGCATCAACTTCACCACCAGATTGACCGATTTGATAGAAGGTTAAAAGAATACCGATAACGGTCCCCAACAAACCAACATAAGGGGCGTTGGCTCCCACAGTAGAAACCACAGTGAGATTGCGGTTTAAATCGATTTCAAGCGCATGAATAGTGGAATACTGGCTGACTTTAACTTGGGCTAAGAAAATAAAACGCTCAATCACCATAGTGAGCATTAATACGCTCATAAAAAGTAATAACCCAATAATAATGTAATCACTATACTTTTGTAGAAAGTCAAAAATTTGCGGCATTTGTTTTTTCCTTTGTGAAATATACTCTTAAAATAATAGAAAGGGTGGAGATCATATCCTCTTTACAACTGATAATCAATCTCATTTTGTTATAATATTTGTGCTTCTTTAAAAATTAAAACTTACACACAAAAAAGTGATGAAATAGTATCATCACTTAAGCAGGTATAATTCGGGCCATAGATTAAAGTTTAATAACTTTAGCCTGTTTAATCATATTATCGCTTACTTCCAAAATGGTGACTTGCAAGCCACTTACCTCACATACCGTGCCTTCCTGCGGGATTTCTTCCAAATGTTCCAAAATCAGACCATTAAATGTACGGGCTTCTTCCGTATCCAAATTCCAATCAAACATTTTGTTTAAATCACGCAAGTTGGTAGAACCCTCAATAATAATGGAGCCGTCTGATTGCGGTACGACTTCTTCTTCGAGCGTAGGTGCATTCGAAGTGGTAAATTCACCGACGATTTCTTCTAAAATATCCTCTAAGGTTACCAACCCTTTAATATCGCCATATTCATCCACAACCAAACCAATACGCTCTTTTTTATTGCGGAAATTGGTCAACTGAGTCTTAAGTGCGGTACCTTCCGGAATAAAATACACTTCGTCTGCCGCACGAATTAGGGTCTCTTTGGTAAATTCATTTTTTTCCAATAACAAACGGTAGGCTTCGCGCACCCGCAAAATGCCCAACACGTTTTCGTCCATGCTAACTTTATACAACACGATCCGGTTATGGGCGGCATGATTTAGTTGACGCATAATCGCTTTCCAATCATCATCAATATCAATGCCACCAATTTCATTACGTGGCACCATGATGTCATCCACCGTGACGGTTTCCATATCCAAAATCGATAATAACATCTGCGGATGTTGCTCATCCGGCGTGGCCTCACCCGCTTCGGAAACAATACTGCGCAACTCTTCACGGCTGATCACCTGTTTTTTCAGATCCGGTTTTAAACCCACCAAACGCATTAAAGATTTGGTAAAAATATTCATTAACCAAACCAAAGGAGAAAAAACTTTAAGTAACGGCATTAATAAGTGACTGCTGGTCAATCCAACCTTCTCAGGGTGCATTGCAGCCACGGTTTTCGGGAAAATTTCGGAAAAGATCAACATCACGAAAGTCAATGCGCCGGTCGCAATGGCAACCCCGGCATCGCCATATAAACGCATACCGATCACCGTTGCAATGGCGGAAGCGCTGATATTCACGAGATTATTAAAAATAAGAATAAAACTAAGTAAGGTATCGGGTTTGTGTAGCAGTTTTTCGGCTTTTTGCGCTCCTTTGTTGCCTTGCGTGGCAAGAAAGCGCAAACGGTATTTATTTAAGGAAAGCAAACCGGTTTCCGAACCGGAGAAGTAAGCTGAAAGCACTAAGCAAATGATTAGAATAATAAATAACGTACTAAGGGAAATACTGTCCAAAGTGAAATCCTTATATGTATTAAAAATAAAAAAATGCGGCCAATTTTTACCGCACTTTTCTCTCATCCATTGATTTTACACAATCAAGCGACTACCGAAGTAAGCAATAGTCAGCAAAATCATACCCGAAATAGCATAAATAATCATCTTTTTTCCACGCCAACGGTATTGCTTATAGCCCCAAATCGCCAGACCAAAAACAAGCCAACCAAGCAAAGAAAACGCACCTTTGTGAATATTATCCGGTGTTATCGCCTGCATAAGGTGGTAAGTACCTGAAATTAAAGTCATGGTAAGTAAAACTTCACCACTCACTAATAAACGGAAAAAATGGCGTTCTACTGTCATTAACGGCGGCATCATCGGTGAAAAATGGGGTTTCTTGGCTTTTAAATGACGATCAATCCATACCAACTGAATAGCATATAAGGTTGCAATAGCACACACCGCATAAGCAAAAATGGATAAGCCGATGTGAAATAGCAGAAAATCGTTTTGACTCAATAACTGAATAATATGACTTGGCAGGAAAGTAGCATAAATTAAATTAATAATGGAAAAGCAATACACAATAGGCAATACAAACCACATGGTATTCACCTGCAACATGGCAACAGTGGCAAGGGCGGCGATCATCACGCTCATTAAAGAGGCCACTTCCATAATGCTGAATGTTTGCCTAGCAGCCAAATCCTGCAATAAAGGAAACGTACTCATGACATGGAAAATAATGGCGCAAAGTGCGGTCAGAAAAAAAAGTGTTTTTTTCGGTTTCGTTTGCCCATCACCTACTTGTGCATTTAACAAGATCGGCGCAATTAACAACACACTGAATAAATAAAACGCAATAGATAAAATGGCAAACCACATAATTATTTCCCTGTTTACATTGAGACGTTTATTCTAGCCATATCCCGTTAAAATCGCTATAAATTTATTTCGCGCGTGAAAATACGCGGAATTTCAGTATAATGACAGCAATTTTTAACCGCATTTTCCCTTCCGAGACAATACAGGAATCCACATGTTTGAAAATTTATCCGATCGCCTAGCCAAAACGTTACGTAACATCAGCGGACGTGGGCGTTTAACCGAAGATAACATCAAAGACACCCTACGCGAAGTGCGCATGGCATTACTGGAAGCCGATGTGGCGCTACCGGTCGTGCGTGATTTCATCAATAAAGTAAAAGAACGCGCTATTGGCGTGGAAGTAAATAAAAGCCTCACGCCGGGACAAGAGTTCGTCAAAATCGTACAAGCCGAATTAGAAGCGGCGATGGGTGAGGCGAACGAAAGCCTAAATCTTGCGACCCAACCACCTGCCGTGATTTTACTGGCCGGTCTGCAAGGGGCGGGGAAAACCACCAGCGTGGGTAAACTAGCCAAATTCCTGCGTGAACGTCATAAGAAAAAAGTGCTTGTGGTGTCTGCCGACGTTTATCGCCCTGCAGCGATCAAACAATTAGAAACCCTTGCCCAAGCGGTTAACGTGGATTTCTTCCCATCCGATGTGAAACAAAACCCGGTGGATATTGCCAAAACGGCATTGGCGGAAGCCAAATTAAAATTCTACGACGTGCTTATTGTGGATACCGCCGGTCGTTTACACGTTGACGGTGAAATGATGAATGAAATCAAACAGATTCATGCCGCGTTAAACCCAATTGAAACGCTATTCACCGTGGATGCCATGACCGGTCAGGATGCGGCGAATACCGCAAAAGCCTTCAATGAAGCATTGCCACTTAGTGGTGTTATTCTTACCAAAGTGGACGGTGATGCCCGTGGCGGTGCAGCGTTGTCTATTCGTCAAATCACCGGCAAGCCGATTAAATTCCTCGGGGTCGGTGAAAAAACCGATGCGTTAGAGCCGTTCCACCCGGATCGCGTAGCATCGCGTATTCTCGGCATGGGCGATGTGCTTTCCTTAATTGAAGATTTAGAGCGTTCCGTTGACCGCGAAAAAGCGGAAAAAATGGCGCAAAAATTCAAGAAAGGGGACGATTTCACTTTAGAAGATTTCCGTGAACAATTACGCGAAATGAAAAAAATGGGCGGCATGATGTCCATGCTAGAAAAATTGCCGGGTGCGAAAAATCTGCCGGATCATGTGAAAAATCAGGTAGATGACAAAATGTTCAACAAACTGGAAGCCATCATCAATTCCATGACCTTAAAAGAACGCGCTAATCCGGACATCATCAAAGGCTCCCGCCGCCGTCGCATCGCCCTTGGTTCCGGCACGCAGGTGCAAGATGTGAACAAGTTGCTCAAACAATTTGACGAAATGCAACGCATGATGAAGAAAATGCGTAAAGGCGGCATAGCGAAAATGATGCGCGGCATGCAAGGCTTAATGGGCGGCGGGCTCGGCGGATTAGGCGGAATGTTTAGACGTTAGAAAAATAATAAAGTGCGGTTAAAAACGAAGGAATTTTTAACCGCACTTTTACTATCGAAGCCCTTTAACATAATGAGGAAAAGCAAATGAAAACGAAAAATCTCTTATTATTAGGTGCTACATTATCACTAACCGCTTGCTCAATGAATGAACTAGGTTTGGGTAATGGTTCTCCAGATTGGCGCCCTTATAAAGATATTGATCAATCTACTCAATATATCTCTTTTATTAGTACAGAGACTGCATATGAGCAATCTCATCCAAATGAAGCTCGTGCAGATAGCGTGGGTAGAGCTTATCGAAAAAGCGCTAAAGACCAGGAAGATTTAATTGGGAATCTGTATTATATTTACGATGCTCACGCCAATAATATGGCAATATATTTTGGAACAGAAAACGCTAAAAGTTTAAACCCACACCAAAAAGAAGATATAAAGAAACTTGCAAAAGCGAAAAAAATCGATTTCTATGAGTTTGGAAAAGGACGACTTGCTCACGCCGAATTTACGGCAAATAAATCCATGTGTGCTGATTTTAATGGCAAAAATGGGGTAAAAGTTAAAATGGCAAGCAATTATTACCAAGACTATAATAACTATTACACGAGTTTATTAAGCGCCACGATTTCCAAGCATGATATTAAGGATGTGAATTATAAACCTCTAATGACGGGTAGCCAGTCCTTTATTTCCGAAAGCAACAAGCATGAAGCAAAGCACGGACAACAATTAGGATTAGCTAACTTAAAAGAAAAAGCAACGCTCTTTACTAACATTATTTGTCGCTAAAAAACAAAGTGCGGTCATTTTAAAAAACGTTTTTCAAGATGACCGCACTTTTTATTTAACTAATTCTCGTCGTGTTCATGCTCTTCCACTTTTGCCACCGCACCATTAATGGTTAGGCAAATTTCGGTGGAAATTAAGTGGGTTAAAATACTGGCCAATTCGTATAGTTTTTCCGTATTGGCTGTGCCACTTTCATTGAAATAACCTTGTTCTTTTAAGCTATTGGTAAATGCAGAGAAAACTGCTTTATCAAAGAATTCCGGTGCGTTGATACCATGTAACACAGACAAACGCTGTGCCACAGACTGACTCTCTTTTTCCAAATTCGCACGGGAAATCAATGGGTTATTTTGCAATAAATTGACGGTAATGTAATAGCGTTGCAGAATTTCACGCACGCCGGCCGACCAAAGTTGCAACATCCGAATATTCGGCTTGTTGATAGTCAGCATATTTTCACTGTGCTTAATAATGTTTTGACGTTGAAATTCTTGAATAATATGCTCTACTCGCTCAGCGATTTGCCCCTCTTCATTAAAATGCAGGAATAATTCGCTACGCAAAAACGGATAGATTTTCAACACACCATCCAACACTAAATCTTTTTGAATAGCTTCATAATGCAGAACAATGCTTGCCACCAAGGATGGTAACACGAATAGATGCTGAATATTATTGCGGTAATAGGTCATCAACACAGCCGAAGAACGTTCTAAACGCACGATTTCACCAAAATTGTCTTTTTCCAATAAGATGCCAACACGATCTAGACTTAATACATGATCAAGCATAATTTCCGGTTGTTCCGTCGGGATCACCACATCATCAGAATACGGCACGTTTTGCAAGAATTGTTGATAACTGGCAAGTTGCTCTAATAATTGTTCACGAGACAACGCACGTTGACGGGAGGATAACAACGCCGTTCCGGTAAGATTCATCGCATTCACTGCTGCCGCTTTATTAATATTCACCATAACTTGATGAGACACGGCATCTACAGCCTTATTAAACCATTGCGGACGATCTTCCAAAGGCTCTTTCCATTCCGGGAAATGTTGATTTAAGTAATTACTTAAAATAATCGGTTCGCCGAAGTTCACATAACCTTTACCTAAATTGCGTAATTTTTTGATCACGCGCAACACTAAACCGGCGTTTTCTTTTTCTTTTGCCACCCCACGCAATTCTTTCGCATAAGTGTCGACTTCTAAAACGTGTTCATAGCCCACATATACAGGCACGACAGAAATCGAACGACTTTGCTGTTGCTGCAACGCCTGTAACGTCATTGACATCATGCCGGTTTTCGGCGCCAATAAACGACCGGTGCGGGAACGTCCACCTTCAATAAAATATTCCACGGAATAACCACGATGGAACAATTCTGCCAAATATTCACGGAAAATCGTGGAATACAGACGATTTCCTTTAAAGGTACGACGAATAAAGAACGCACCACCACGGCGGAACATCCCTCCTACCGGCCAGAAATTAAGGTTAATTCCTGCAGCAATATGCGGTGGCACTAGGCCTTGGTGATACAAAACATAGGAAAGTAACAAGTAATCGATATGGCTACGATGGCAAGGCACATACACGATTTCGTGACCTTCTAACGCGAGTTTACGCACGCGATCGGCATTTTCCACATTAATCCCTTGATAAAGTTTATTCCATAACCAACGTAGAAAACGATCTGCCACGCGTAAACCTTCATAACTCACGTTCGCGGCAATTTCATCCAAAATTTTTTCGGCCTCTTTACGCGCCTTTTCTTTACTTATGTTCTTACTTTTTGCCTCATCCTCAATGGCGGCTAAAATGACCGGCAATTGCAACAATTTATTAAACATAGCCTGACGGTTCGGTAAGCGTGGGCCGGTCGCAGAAATCCGTTGTTTGGCAAAGTGAATTTTAGCAACACGAGCCAATTTCTGTGCGATTTTCTGATCAAAACCATGTTCGCGCGTCATATAACGTAAAGAAACCGCCTGTGAAAAGCGTACAAAAGTATCCCGCCCAAACCAAAGCGCTGCAGCGGTTTTTTGCAAACCATTTAATAACCGTAAATTCGGCAACTTGGATTTATCTTCATGCCCCGGTGCACGCCCCCATAAGACGGAAACAGGAATTACTTGCACGTCTAATTCAGGCAAAGTGCGGTGTAATTCTAAATATTTATTAAAAACGGCTATGGTTTCCTTCTTGGCGCCTTTCGATTTAAAAAAACGCCGACCTTCATCTAAAAATACGAAACGCGGCAAGATGCTACCATTAATTTCATTGTCTTCTAAAGGATCAGGTAAACCTACGCTTAAACAGTTTTTACGGAAAATAACGAAGTCGGTTTCGGAGGTGTACGGCAACATATAAACCACAGGTTGCGTAATATTAAGCTCTAACTCTTCAATAGGATTATGCGGAATCGGATTATTCTTTACTAAAATCGATAATGGTAATTCGAGCAATTTTCGATAAGCATTAAGAAAACTAGACATAATAAATTTCCTTGTTATAACGTAATGTCACTGACAGATTGTCAATTTCACGCTAGTTTAGCATAAAAATTTCACCGAATTAGTGACCTGCGGCACAATTCTAAGATAACGCAATCATTCGCTTTATCTTTCACCCAAGAAAAGATTGCACCCATAGATTTTCTGTATATAATACCAGTTATTCATGTATATATTAACAGGATTGGTATTATGAAACCACTAACAGCCCGCCAGCAAGAAGTCTATGATTTTCTTAAACATCATCTGGAAACTACAGGCATGCCACCGACACGAGCGGAGATTTCTAAAGAACTGGGTTTTCGCTCTCCTAATGCGGCAGAGGAACACTTGAAAGCCTTAGCTAAAAAAGGCGTAATTGAAATTGTTTCCGGTGCATCGCGCGGCATTCGTCTTTTATTGGAAGATAATAATGTAGAAGAAGAACCCGGCTTACCATTAATTGGTCGTGTAGCCGCCGGTGAACCGATTTTGGCGGAACAACATATTGAAGGCACTTATCATGTTGATCCTACGATGTTTAAACCACAGGCTGATTTTCTGCTAAAAGTTTATGGTCAATCCATGAAAGACATCGGTATTTTAGATGGCGACTTATTGGCAGTGCATAGCACCAAAGACGTGCGTAACGGTCAGGTTGTGGTCGCCCGCATTGAAGATGAAGTGACGGTAAAACGCTTGGAACGCAAGGGTTCAATAATTTACTTACACGCCGAAAACGAAGAATTTGCACCAATTGTAGTGGATTTGACCCAACGTCCGCATTTTGAAATTGAGGGCATCGCAGTAGGCATTATTCGTAATAATGCTTGGATGTAAAAACACTAAAAAAAATGACCGCACTTTTATTGCAAAAGCCCTGATTCAGTGTATAATTTGCGCCCTCAGTCACGTCCGAATTAGTTCCTTGCTTCCACAAGATTGGTGACTGGTCTTAACGTTGGAGGCTGATTAACCCGTAAGGAGCAGTAATGCGTCACTACGAAATCGTGTTTATGGTCCACCCGGATCAAAGCGAGCAAGTACCAGGGATGATTGAACGTTATACCGGTTCTGTAAAAGAAGCCGGCGGTCAAATTCATCGCCTAGAAGATTGGGGTCGCCGTCAATTAGCATACCCAATTAACAAATTACATAAAGCACACTATGTGCTTATGAATGTAGAAGCGCCTCAACAAGTAATCGACGAGCTAGAAACGACTTTCCGTTATAACGATGCTGTATTGCGCAGCCTTGTTATTCACACTAAGCACGCCGTAACCGAAGCGTCCCCAATGGTTAAAGCAAAAGACGATCGTAAAGCTTTAACTGAAGTTGAATCCAACGATTTTGAGGATGCTGAAGAGTAATTTGAATATTGATAATCGTTTATCCATTATTGGTGTTGTCGCCAATAACCCTAAACGACGCAAAAGCCCGAACGGAATCGAACATTGCCAATTTTTATTGGAACATCGTTCAACCAAGCAAGAAGCAAATTTAACGCGACAAGCGTGGTGTAAAATTCCCGTTCAAATCAGTGGCAATCAATTAGTAGAAAAAACTCAAGGCATTACGGTCGGCAGTAAAATATTAATTCAAGGTTTTTTAACCACACACCAACTCAATAATGGGTTGACGCAATTAGTGTTACATGCCGAGCAAATCGAATTTATAGATTAGGAGACTAGCCAAATGGCACGTTATTTCCGTCGTCGTAAGTTCTGCCGTTTCACAGCGGAAAATGTTGTTGAAATCGATTACAAAGATATCGCTACATTAAAGAACTACATTTCTGAAAGCGGCAAAATTGTACCAAGCCGCATTACCGGTACTCGTGCGAAGTACCAACGCCAATTAGCCCGCGCAATCAAACGCGCACGTTATTTAGCGTTATTACCTTACTCTGATACACATCATCACTAAGAAGGGGAAGGTCAAATGCAAGTAATTCTTTTAGATAAAATTGCACACTTAGGTAAAGTGGGCGATCAAGTAAATGTTAAATCCGGTTTCGCGCGTAACTACTTAATCCCACAAGGTAAAGCAGTTATGGCAACTAAAGCTAACATTGAACATTTTGAAGCACGTCGTGCAGAATTAGAAGAGAAAGCAGCTCAAGCATTAGCCGCCGCTGCTGACCGCGCAGCACGTTTAGAAGCATTAGGTTCTGTTACTATCGCGGCTAAAGCAGGTGATGAAGGTCGTCTATTCGGCTCTATCGGTACTCGTGACATCGCTGAAGCAATCACAGCTAAAGGTGTTGAAGTAGCGAAAAGTGAAGTGCGTTTACCAAACGGTTTAATCCGTACTCTTGGTGAACATGAAGTGACTTTCCAATTCCACGGTGAAGTCTTCTCTCACTTAAACGTTGTTATCGTTGCTGAATAATTTACGTATACAAAAAACCCGGTTTCATTACCGGGTTTTTTTATTGTTCTTTTATAGCACGTAAAGTGCGGTCATAAAAAATAACGTTTTTAAGCTATAAAAATTATTGCCCCAGTTCTGTTATTACTCTCCCATATCACTTTCATTCTATTTTCTTCGTAAATTACGATCCCGATCGCAAAATTTGCTTTCATCAATATTCATCACTCGCTATTTGCCTATAATCCCGCGTTTTGAACAAGAGCGAGAAAACCATGAATAATCATCCGGAACTTTTATTACGTCTATTGCAAATTCCCAAACTGGGACCAACCACAATTCATAAAATCCTGGCTCAAGTAAATTTAACGGAATTGCAAAATTACGACGCCGTTGCTTTTCGTCAAATGGGATGGAATGCTCAACAAATACAGGCCTGGTTTCACCCTGAAATGCGTTATATCGAGCCGGCATTGTTATGGGGTGAAAAAGAAGGCAACATAATCCTGGATTATTTCCACCCGAGCTATCCTGAACTACTCAAACAAATCGAAAGTGCGCCGCCTGTGTTATTTGTAAAAGGAAACTGTTCGGCACTATCACAACAACAAATTGCCATTGTCGGCAGTCGCCAATGTTCTAACTATGGAGAATACTGGGCAAAATATTTTGCCACCGAACTGACTACCAATGGCTTTATTATCACCAGTGGCTTAGCATTAGGCATTGACGGATTTTGTCATCAAGCAGCCGTAGATTTAAACCAACCGACTATTGCGGTTTTAGGTAGCGGATTAGAAGAAATTTACCCCACCAAACACCGCAAGCTGGCACAAGAAATTATCGCCAACAATGGCGCATTAGTTTCTGAATTCTTCCCATTGCAACCACCGGTGGCAGAAAACTTTCCACGTCGCAACCGCATTATTAGCGGCTTATCTTTAGCCACGTTAATTATTGAAGCAACGGAACAAAGCGGCTCTTTAATTACCGCCCGTTATGCTTTAGAACAAAACCGGGAAATTTTTGCCTTGCCGGGGAATATTCAAAGTCAATTTAGCCAAGGCTGCCATAAGTTAATAAAACAAGGGGCAATGTTGGTCGAAAATATTGAGGATATTTTGGAAAATTTATCACCATCTCCGATATGGAAAAAACGTCCGCAAAACTTACCGCACTTTACCTCCCGAACAACAACCCACACGCAGTTGCCGGAACTGGTTACGCCATCCTATCCGCAACTTTACGACACAATTGGCTATAGTCCCATTAGCATTGATAATTTAGTGGCGAAGCTGGGGTTATCGGTAGATCAGCTTCTCACCCAATTATTAGAATTGGAATTGCAGGATTTAATTATCAGTGAGAATGGATTGTATCGACGATCTTAATTTCAGTTATCACACCCTCTCCCGTTGATAAACAAATACCATTCCATAATGAGATCTAATATATTCCTCTAAGAAATAATAAGCCTTCATTTCCTTTAAATAAAAAATGCGCTTAATTCTAAGCGCATTTTGGGGTTTCAATAGGTTATTTATATTCTACTACCACATCGCCTTCGGTAATTGCATCACCGTAAATTGGCTGTAAGGTTTTTTCGTAGGCTTGTTTTAATCGTTCGATAGTTGAGGAGTTTACGCCGATTCCCTCTTGCTATCCTTATCATTGTAGCAGTTAAACCTAGGACCAAAAGTGCGGTCGGTTTTTACCATGTTTTTTTGGCTTTTATTTATATGCAATAACGAGATTGCGACATTAGAATAAGTTGACAGAACACGGTTTGAAGATTAAAATCTGCGGTCTGTTCTTGTATGGACAGATTTGTAAAACAACATTTTTTAATGAATTTATTAAACTGGAGTTTTTTTAATGGCAACAATCAACCAGCTAGTACGCAAACCGCGTGTGAAAAAGGTTGTAAAGAGTAACGTTCCTGCATTAGAGGCTTGCCCGCAGAAACGTGGTGTATGCACCCGTGTGTACACAACTACACCTAAAAAACCGAACTCAGCATTACGTAAAGTATGCCGTATTCGTTTAACCAATGGTTTCGAAGTAACCTCATACATCGGCGGTGAAGGTCACAACCTTCAAGAGCACAGTGTTGTGCTTATCCGTGGTGGTCGTGTTAAAGACTTACCGGGTGTGCGTTATCACACCGTACGCGGCGCATTAGACTGCGCAGGCGTGAAAGATCGTAAACAAGGTCGTTCTAAATACGGCGTTAAACGTCCTAAAGCTTAATGGATCTCCGTTAAGTAAGGCCAAACGTCTAAATTAGTAAAACTTATTTAAATCACAAACTCCAGTATCTAATTAGCCCCTTGTAAAAAGTGCAGTTAGTTTTTATCGAGTTTTGGGATACCCTGAAGATTATAGAAACGGAGAAATTCGCAATGCCACGTCGTCGTAGTATTGAACAACGCAAGATTTTACCGGATCCGAAGTTCGGTTCAGAATTACTTGCTAAATTTATCAATGTCATCATGGTAGATGGTAAAAAATCTATCGCAGAATCTATCGCTTATAACGCGTTAGACACTTTAGCGCAACGTACCGGTAAAGAAGCTTTAGAAGCTTTTGAAGCGGCATTAGAAAACGTGCGTCCAACCGTGGAAGTGAAATCCCGTCGTGTCGGTGGTTCTACTTACCAAGTACCGGTTGAAGTTCGCCCGGTTCGTCGTAACGCATTAGGTATGCGTTGGATCGTTGAAGCAGCTCGCAAACGCGGTGATAAATCCATGGCTTTACGTTTAGCTAACGAATTGTCCGACGCTTCCGAAAACAAAGGTGCGGCAGTTAAGAAACGTGAAGACGTTCACCGTATGGCTGAAGCTAACAAAGCGTTTGCTCACTACCGTTGGTAATATTCGGTTAGTATTTACGTTTTTGGGCTTCATCTCATTTCTATGCGGTGAAGCCTCATTCATATATAAAATTTCGTATTTAATTTTAAATAAGAAATCGTCAAGGAAATAATAATGGCTCGTACAACCCCTATTGAAAGATATCGTAACATTGGTATCAGTGCGCATATTGATGCGGGTAAAACTACTACTACTGAGCGTATCTTGTTCTATACCGGTGTCAGTCACAAAATCGGTGAAGTACACGATGGTGCTGCAACCATGGACTGGATGGAACAGGAACAAGAACGTGGGATTACCATCACCTCTGCGGCAACCACCGCATTCTGGTCAGGTATGTCACAACAATTCCCACAACATCGTATTAACGTTATCGACACCCCGGGACACGTTGACTTTACGGTTGAAGTAGAACGTTCTATGCGTGTTCTTGATGGTGCAGTAATGGTTTACTGTGCAGTTGGTGGTGTTCAACCACAATCTGAAACTGTATGGCGTCAAGCGAACAAATATGAAGTTCCACGTATCGCATTCGTTAACAAAATGGACCGTACCGGTGCAAACTTCTTACGCGTAGTTGATCAATTAAAAACCCGCTTAGGTGCAAATGCAGTTCCTCTTCAACTACCTGTTGGTTCAGAAGAAAACTTTACCGGTGTTGTTGATTTGATCAAAATGAAAGCAATTAACTGGAATGAAGCTGACCAAGGTATGACCTTCACTTATGAAGACATTCCTGCAGATATGCAAGCAGCTTGTGAAGAATGGCGTCAAAACCTTGTTGAAGCAGCTGCAGAAGCTTCTGAAGAGCTAATGGAAAAATACCTTGGTGGTGAAGAATTAACTGAAGAAGAAATCAAAGCAGGTCTTCGTCAACGCGTATTAGCGAATGAAATCATCTTAGTTACTTGTGGTTCCGCATTCAAAAATAAAGGTGTTCAAGCAATGCTTGATGCTGTTGTTGAATACTTACCTGCTCCAACTGATATTCCTGCAATTAAAGGTATCAATCCAGATGAAACAGAAGGTGAACGTCATGCAAGTGATGAAGAACCATTCTCTTCATTAGCATTCAAAATTGCAACTGACCCATTCGTAGGTAACTTGACTTTCTTCCGTGTATATTCTGGTGTAATTAACTCTGGTGATACCGTGTTGAACTCCGTACGTCAAAAACGTGAACGTTTCGGTCGTATCGTTCAAATGCATGCTAACAAACGTGAAGAAATTAAAGAAGTTCGCGCAGGTGATATCGCAGCTGCTATCGGCTTAAAAGATGTAACCACTGGTGATACATTATGTGCTTTAGATGCGCCAATTATCCTTGAGCGTATGGAATTCCCTGAGCCAGTAATTTCTGTTGCGGTAGAACCAAAAACAAAAGCAGACCAAGAAAAAATGGGTATTGCATTAGGACGTCTTGCGCAAGAAGACCCTTCATTCCGTGTTCATACTGACGAAGAATCCGGTGAAACCATTATCTCTGGTATGGGTGAGTTACACTTGGATATCATCGTTGACCGTATGAAACGTGAATTCAAAGTGGAAGCTAACATTGGTAAACCACAAGTATCTTATCGTGAAACTATCCGCACCCGTGTTAACGATGTAGAAGGTAAACATGCAAAACAATCCGGTGGTCGTGGTCAATATGGTCACGTTGTAATCGACTTGTACCCATTAGAGCCAGAAGGTCCAGGCTACGAATTTGTTAACGAAATCAAAGGTGGTGTCATTCCTGGTGAATACATCCCGGCTGTTGACAAAGGTATCCAAGAACAACTTAAATCTGGTCCGTTAGCGGGTTACCCAGTAGTTGATCTAGGTGTTCGTTTACACTTCGGTTCATACCATGATGTTGACTCCTCTGAATTGGCGTTTAAACTTGCCGCATCTTTAGCATTCAAAGCTGCGTTCGCAAAAGCAAACCCTGTTCTACTTGAGCCAATCATGAAAGTTGAAGTAGAAACTCCGCCTGAGTACGTAGGTGACGTAATTGGTGACTTAAGCCGTCGTCGCGCTATGGTGAACGGTCAAGAAGCGAATGAATTCGTTGTTAAAATCGACGCCGAAGTTCCGCTTTCTGAAATGTTTGGTTATGCAACTGACTTACGTTCCCAAACTCAAGGTCGTGCTTCCTACTCAATGGAACCATTGAAATATGCCGAAGCACCGAAAAACGTGGCTGAAGCAGTTATTGAAGCTCGTAAAAAATAATTTTGTTTAACTAATCCACAAGCCATTCCGGCTTGTGGACTTATACATTGAGGAAACTTAATCGTGTCTAAAGAAAAATTTGAACGTACAAAACCGCACGTTAACGTGGGTACAATCGGCCACGTTGACCATGGTAAAACCACTTTAACAGCAGCTATCACAACCGTATTAGCAAAACACTACGGCGGTGCGGCTCGTGCATTCGACCAAATCGATAACGCGCCGGAAGAAAAAGCGCGTGGTATCACCATCAACACATCCCACGTTGAATACGACACTCCAACACGTCACTACGCACACGTTGACTGTCCGGGACACGCCGACTATGTTAAAAACATGATTACCGGTGCGGCGCAAATGGATGGTGCTATCTTAGTAGTAGCAGCAACTGATGGTCCTATGCCACAAACTCGTGAGCACATCTTATTAGGTCGCCAAGTAGGTGTTCCTTACATCATCGTATTCTTAAACAAATGCGACATGGTAGATGACGAAGAGTTATTAGAATTAGTTGAAATGGAAGTTCGTGAACTTCTTTCTCAATATGACTTCCCGGGTGATGATACACCAATCGTACGTGGTTCTGCATTACAAGCGTTAAACGGCGTTGCAGAATGGGAAGAAAAAATCCTTGAATTAGCAAACCACTTAGATACTTACATTCCTGAGCCACAACGTGCTATCGACCAACCGTTCCTTCTTCCAATTGAAGACGTGTTCTCTATCTCCGGTCGTGGTACTGTAGTAACAGGTCGTGTTGAGCGTGGTATCATCCGTACCGGTGATGAAGTTGAAATCGTAGGTATCAAACCGACTGCGAAAACTACCGTAACCGGTGTTGAAATGTTCCGTAAATTACTTGACGAAGGTCGTGCAGGTGAAAACATCGGTGCATTATTACGTGGCACTAAACGTGAAGAAATCGAACGTGGTCAAGTATTGGCTAAACCGGGCTCAATCACTCCGCACACTGATTTCGAATCTGAAGTGTACGTATTATCCAAAGAAGAAGGTGGTCGTCATACTCCATTCTTCAAAGGTTACCGTCCACAATTCTATTTCCGTACAACTGACGTAACCGGTACTATCGAGTTACCGGAAGGCGTGGAAATGGTTATGCCTGGCGATAACATCAAAATGACTGTATCCTTAATCCACCCAATCGCGATGGACCAAGGTTTACGTTTCGCTATCCGTGAAGGTGGCCGTACAGTAGGTGCTGGCGTGGTAGCTAAAATTATCAAATAATTGATAAAGCCGAATTGAAAAGGCGTATCGAATGATACGCCTTTTTGTTTGGTTGGAATTCATAAAATGAATCTCATGAAAACACAATAAAAAATGACCGCACTTTAAATGCAATAAAGTGCGGTTACGATTTTAAATATTTTTAGTGAACTAGCCAAATCTGCTATTTCTTCCAATTCTTCAGCGCATCTGCAAAAGCATTACCCATCGCATTATTTGCTCGCAGATTGCTACGGTCTTGGCGGGCATTATCAGAACGTGGTTTTGCGGATAAAGTGCGGTCAGATTTTCCGTCATTTTTTACCGCACTTTCATCTAAACGCATAGTTAATGCAATACGACGACGCGCTACATCCACTTCCAATACTTTCACTTTCACGACATCACCGGTTTTCACCACTTGATGCGGATCTTCCACAAATTTATCGCTAAGGGAAGAAATATGAACCAAGCCGTCTTGGTGTACGCCAATATCCACAAAAGCACCGAAATTAGTCACGTTGGTTACCGTACCTTCTAAGATCATTCCGGCTTTTAAATCCGTAATTTCTTCCACGCCCTCAGCGAAGGTGGCAGTTTTAAATTCACCGCGAGGATCGCGTCCCGGTTTTTCCAATTCCTTGAAAATATCCTGCACCGTCGGCAAACCAAATTGCTCATCAGTAAACTGTTTTGCATCAAGCTGGCGCACTAAGCCTGCATTGCCCATTAAGTCCTGAATCGATTGCTCCGTCGCTTGTAGAATTTTTTCTACCACCGGATAGGCTTCCGGGTGTACACCAGAGGCATCTAACGGATTATCGCCTGCAGCGATACGCATAAACCCGGCGCATTGCTCGAAGGCTTTAGGGCCTAAACGTGGTACTTTTTTCAGTTGCTCACGGCTGTCAAAACGCCCATTTTCATCACGGTATGTCACAATATTCTGCGCTATCGTTTTGGTCATCCCCGCCACTCGCGCCAATAACGGCACGGAGGCGGTGTTTAAGTCCACGCCTACAGCGTTTACACAGTCTTCCACCACCGCATCCAATTTACGCGCTAATTGGCTTTGATTTACGTCATGCTGATACTGCCCCACGCCAATGGCTTTCGGCTCGATTTTCACCAATTCTGCCAACGGATCCTGTAAACGACGGGCAATGGATACTGCGCCACGCAAGGACACATCCAAATCGGGAAATTCCTGCGCAGCCAATTCAGAAGCGGAATAGACGGAAGCACCCGCTTCGCTCACTACTACTGTTTGTGGTTTATTTTCTTTAATTTCCTTGATCACATCTTTGGCGAAACGCTCTGTCTCGCGAGAGGCAGTCCCATTCCCGATAGCAATCAATTCTACATTATGTTGTTTAATTAATTGGAAAATAGACAACATCGCGCGATCCATCTGCCCGGTATGCGGATAAATGGTATCGGTTGCCAATAGTTTACCGGTGTTATCCACCACGGCCACTTTCACACCGGTACGCAGGCCAGGGTCTAACCCCATCGTATTCTTGGCTCCTGCCGGGGCGGCCATTAAAAGTGCGGTCAGATTTCGGGCAAATACATCAATGGCTTCATCTTCCGCTTTCTCACGTAAGGTCGCCATGAGTTCCGTTTCCAAGTGCAAGGACACTTTAATTTTCCATGTCCACGCAATCACTTGCTCACGCCATTTATCGGCAGGTTGGCCATTAAAACGAACACCTAAATAATCACGAATAATCTCTTCACAATAGCTTTGACGAGTGCCCTCTTCGACCTCCGGGTCCGCACTCAAACTTAACTGTAAAATGCCTTCATTACGGCCGCGGAACATTGCCAAAGCGCGGTGAGACGGCACATTTTTAAGCAATTCCTGGTGTTCAAAATAATCTTGGAATTTTGCCCCTTCTGTCTCTTTGCCCTCAATCACTTTAGAAACGATAAGGGCATTTTTGCTTAAATAATCGCGCACTTTTGCTAACAATCCTGCGTCTTCGGCAAAACGCTCCATCAAAATATAACGAGCGCCATCTAACGCCGTCTTAACGTCTGCCACGCCCTTCTCTGCATTCACATAATCAAGTGCGGTGCTTTCCGGAGCTGTTTTTGACTCGTTCCAAAGTAAATCAGCCAATGGTTCAAGCCCTGCCTCAATGGCAATTTGGCCTTTGGTGCGACGTTTCGGTTTAAACGGTAAATACAAATCTTCCAACTCGGTTTTGCTTTGTGTGGTTTGGATTTTGTCACGCAATTCATCCGTTAATTTGCCTTGTTCTTCAATCGATTTCAGAATAGTTTGCCGACGGTCTTCCAACTCGCGCAAATAAATTAAGCGGGTTTCAAAATGGCGTAATTGCGTATCATCCAAGCCTCCAGTGGCTTCTTTCCGATAGCGGGCAATAAAAGGAATGGTGTTGCCATCGTCTAATAATTGAATAGCGGCAAGAATTTGGCTATCACGCACATTCAATTCCTGCGCGATAAGTTGACTGATTTGTTGATTTAACATTCTGTGTACTTCTTAAGTGGTGAAAAAAACGGACATAGAATACTGTTTTTGGACAAGAGGCTCAAATGTTTGTTCCTTTTTAGGTATAATTTTACGGCACTTGAGGAATTTAACATGGCAAAATCAAATTACATCACCCGTCAAGGCTGGAACGTACTTGACCAAGAATTAAAATTTTTGTGGAAAGAAAAACGCCCTAAGGTGACGCAAGCGGTATCTGACGCAGCGGCACTAGGCGACCGCAGTGAAAATGCAGAATATATTTACGGCAAACGTCGCTTACGCGAAATTGATCGTCGAGTACGTTTTCTCACCAAACGCTTGGAAGTCTTGCAAATCGTGGATTATTCACCAAAGCAAGAAGGTAAAATCTTTTTCGGCGCGTGGGTGGAGTTGGAAAACGAAGACGGCAAAGTTAAACAATATCGGCTGGTCGGTTGCGATGAGTTTGACCCGGCAAAGAATTGGATTTCTATTGATTCACCTGTAGCACGAGCTTTAATTGGCAAAGAGGAAGACGACGAAATTACCGTAGAAACACCTTCCGGCAAAATTCAGCTGTATGTGAATCGCATTTGGTATGAAAAGGTCTGAAATAAAAAGTGCGGTCAAAATCCACCGCACTTTTTTTTGATTAGCTCTCCTTCCCCTCTTCCTGTGTTGAAAAATCCTGCATCATTTTATGCATTTCCTTACAATTTCGGGCAAAAGCACGACAATATGGACAAATCGCCAAGTGCATATAAACTCGACTGTTTTTGAGCAACGAAAGTGGCTTTTCTTGGCTTTCCGAGATTAATTTGGTGACATTTTGACATTTCATGATTTCTACCTTACTTCTTATTATCAAACCAATTACGGGTTAAACAGGCTTGCAACTGTAAACGGGCGCGATATAACAACACATGTAAATTTGACGTAGATAAATCGCACTCTTGGCAAATTTGTTCACTTTTCATTTCAAAATATTCACGCATCATAAACACACGGGCTTGCTGAGCGGGCAAATGTTCCAAACAGGCTTCAAAAATTAACCAAAATTCTTTTTTATACACGTGATTATCTGGTTCCTGCCAGGTTTGCGGAGAAAAATAACCACGATCCCAATGACCATTCTGATCAAAAAAGGCATTAGGTTCATCAGTCTCATCATCGTAAATTTCCGACACATTCACTGTACGCTTACGATAGTTAACCAAATCAATAATTTGATTTTTTAAAATAGCAAAAAACCAGGTTTTCAGCGCAGAAGCCCCTTTAAACGAGGCAGCATGCTGATAAGCCTTCACTAATGTTTCCTGCACCACATCTTCTGCTAAATCTTCATCCCTTAACTGTAAAGTAGCAAACTTAAGCATTTGCTGACGAATATCCTCAATTTGTTGAGATGAAATATGTTGAAAAGAAAATTGCATCTTTGAATCCATTTTAATGAGTAGAAGGGAGTATATTCTATCATTATATAGCGACAACGCACCTACAATATCTCAAAAATAAACAATTATTAGTAACAGGTTAACTTTTGCGAAAAAAAGGACTTGTGACTACAAGTCCAAAAACGATTATTTATAATTATTTAGAGTAAAAATCACATTTTATGATCTTTCATCTCTTTTTCCATTTTATGTTCCATAGACTTGCCGTCTTTCATCATTTTATCTTTTTTATGGTCCATCATTTTGCCATCTTTCATGGTTTTATCCATTTTGTGGTCCATCATGCTACCATCCTTCATCATTTCATGGTTCATAGATTTACTATCATGCATGTCTGCCGCCATAGTTTGAGTCGCTACTGCCATAGTAAATACACCTACTAATGCTGATAACAATGCTGTTTTTTTCATTATAAACTCCTTTATAAGGTAAGGTTGATTATCTTTAATTAGAAATACGTTATCTCATAGAAAAATCATCAGATCTTCCTATTGCTTCATTAGACGGAGTTAAACAATATTTTCTTACAAAAAAATTGAAATTTCTTTTTAAAAATCTTAAACATAAAATATCCATTTGATTATAAAGAATAAAACTTATAGAAATCATACTTAAATAAAGCGATATTTTCGATTTTAGAACATTTTTTCATATCATCGATCTAGAGGTGATACTATTTTCGGTTGAATTATTTTCTTGATGCAGTATCATTTGCGCCCTGCATTTTTTGCAGAATCACATATTCACTGGGTTCCCTAACCCCAATTTAAACTAAAAAGGTAAAACAAATGACACACTCATTTTCGATCTTTAACGATCAACAAAAACGTCGAGCGTTAGTTCTACTCAGTTTCTTTCACATTTTTATCATTGCCGCCAGCAACTATTTCGTGCAAATTCCTTTTGAAGTTCATGTGCCGCTAACACTATTTGGTGCGCAGGAAGACTTCATGTTTCACAGCACCTGGGGAACACTTACTTTCCCGTTTATCTTCTTAGCCACAGATTTAACCGTGCGGGTGTTCGGTGCGAAAGAAGCGCGTTGGATTATTTTTATTGTCATGATTCCCGCGTTAATTATCAGCTACTTGGTTTCTACTCTTTTTTCTGACAGCCAATATCAGGGACTATCCGTATTAAGTGAATTTAACTTATTCGTCTTCCGTATTGCCCTAGCAAGTTTCTGCGCTTATGTATTTGGTCAGTTATTGGATGTGTTGGTGTTTAATCGCTTACGCCAATTGAAAACTTGGTGGATTGCACCAACCAGTTCTATGATATTCGGTTCAATGGCGGATACCTACTTGTTCTTCGCCATTGCATTCTATGCCAGCAGCGATCCATTTATGGCAGAACATTGGATGGAAATTGGTTTTGTGGATTACCTGTTTAAACTCTTTATCGGCTTGCTATTATTCGTGCCGGCTTACGGTGTAGTACTAAACATGATACTCCGTAAAATAAAAGCACTGACGGCGTCCATGCAAACAGAAATGGAGCTGCCACAAAATCAATAACTCTAACAGATAAACAAATGCCCTGAACAATCAGGGCATTTTGCTTTTGAAAGAAGGTTACTTTTGTGCTAAAAGTGCGGTCGGTTTTTCAGCTGTTTCTTCCGTTGCCAAATTCGGCACCGACATGGCTGACTTTAAACCTTCTTCACGTAACTGCTGCGCTGCCGCTTTATCACCCATTTGCTCAAATACATAAGAAGCCATCGTAATGTCATTCGGCTCTAATTTGTCTTTATTAGCAATCAGGTTTTTAAACACTTCATCCGCTTTGGCGAAATCATTGTTACGCACATACAAATAACCCAACGCACGATTGGCGAGGCATTGTGCCGTTGGATTGGCACTTTTTGCCCACTTGCTAACCATTTTTACCAATTTGCTATTGTCTTCCGGTTGCAAACGGCTAATTTGTTTGAATAAACCTTGAGTTAACGGACTATTGTCGTCATCCAAAGTTTTCACCAATTCCAGCATTAATTCATAAGCGGATTCATGATCATTGGCATCAACCAAACGACGAATTAATCCAAGTTTGACGTAAGAATCGTGGCGACGTTTACGTGGTTGCTCATCCCACCAATCCAATAAACCATCCACACCATCTTCATTCATTTTTTCATCTAACAGGCCATCTTCCACCCGGCGTTGTAATTTTTCAAACTCTTCGGCGGAATACAAACCGGATTTTTCCACTTGCTCAAGAATATTGTCCAAGGCTTGATAAGCTTTCGATTTCAAATAAATATCCACTGCCAATTTCAACACTTCTTTGTTACGGCTTGCCATAATTAACAGGCTATCTACTGAACTACGAGCTGCTGGTAATTTATTTTGTTGCAATAAAATACGGGTGCGGGCAATTTCTAAAATGAGACTATCTGTGCCGGCGATTTCCGTGGCTTGAATCAAATAACGATTGGCACTGAACTCATCGCCGCGCTGTTGTGCAGCTTCAGCTGCTTTAATGAAGTTCAACACCGGCTCATCGGAATGTTTGGCATTCTTGCCAATGAGTTTTTCCGCTTTGGAATAATCCCCTTCATCCATACGCATTAACCCTTCCAAGGTTTGTTTTTGCGCCTTCACACGCTTACGGCGAGAAAACCAACTGTAAGTGTTATTACTTAGGTTACAAAAACGGCTAATCGCCGCTTCAATGCTATACACCACGGCCAACGAAATCACGAAGAAAATCACTAAAGTGGTAAGAGACATTTCGATGATGTGATTGGTCGTTTCAATACGGACATAACCTTGCTTGCCAGATAAATACGGTCCGGCAATTAACCCAGCCAATAATAACAACATTAAAAATAGCGCTCTAATCATGGTCTATTTCTCCTATTGTTGCTCGGCTTGGTTAGGGGTTGCAGGTTCTGCGCTGACATCATTTCCCTTCGTCGTATGACTTTCGTCTTTATTTTCTGTCGGCGTGGCATTTTCCGGATCTAAATCTTTATCGGCAGAAAGGGTTATTCTTTGTATTTCTTGTGGCTGTTTATCTAACAACTTATCTAATGCATTTAAACTGCTTAATTGTGTCGGCACATCCACATAAATGGATTGTTCCGCCAATTCATCCAGTTTTTTCAGGAAGTTTTGCGCTACTTCCGTGCTGGTATCAAAATAAGTACGAATCCAAGACGCCACCGTTTCTAAAGACTGTTTATACAAATCATCTTGCTGGCGCGGTACGGCTAAAATGGCGATTTGTAAACGCAAGCGAATATTTTCCCGCAAGTAAATATCTTGATTCGGCGCCAATAACGCTTTGCTGTCGACCTTTTTCGGTGTGATACGAATAAAATGATTTAAAAAAGAGACCGCACTTTTTTCTGCGTTTTCTTTCCAGTCATCTAAAGAATCTGTGAGCTTGTCTTGACTTGGATCTTCATCAAAATTTACATTGAGGACATTCAATTCATCAACATCATTCGCCAATTGAGACAACTGCTGCATGATAGCGTTTTGATCCACATTATTCAGCGACAACAAGTTTTTTAAATCGGCATGAATAGCACTACGCACCGCTGCCACTGCAGGTAGTGACACTTTAGACAGAGTTTCATCAGCAACTTTTAACAGTGACACACTAGTGTCCACATCGTTATCCAACACTAATTTCCGTAATGCATTGTTCAATAAGAAATCTGCTTCGGTAAGCAACCAATCATTCGGTTGCTCCGCTTTGCTTTGATTAGCTAAACGCTGAACTTGTTGTTGCAATGCGGATAAATGTTGTTCTTTAGCAGCCAATTCTTGATTCAATGCACTGATTTGATCACTCGCCACTTGAGAAAATTCTGCTAACTTCGCTAGTTGGCTTTTTTCTGCATCAAAATTTGGCAAATTAATAGGCTCAACGGCATTTTTTTGCTGAAGTTGGGTTTGAAGTGCGGTCAGTTTTTGCTGCATTTCATCAACTTGTTGTTGCCCGAAGTAATAGCCGGCACCGCCCAGCCCAAGAGCAATCAAAATGGCCAACAACCCCAAAGCGGAACCGGTTTTCTTCACAATAACGGTTTCTTTCGGTGTAACCTTGGCTCCTGAAGGATGTGTATTTTCTTTCTCTTCGTGTTGCATGGTCGCTAGTTTATCCTCTGCGTTGATTTCAACCTGTTCATTTTCTGTCGCGTCTTGTTTCGCTAAATCAAGATCCTCATTGACGTCAATTTTGTGTTCAATTTCCGCATTATTTTTCGGATGATTCGATTTCTTGTTAGCCATATTGATTACCTATTAAAAGAGAAATGTTGCTTTAACGACATTGTAGCAAAGTTTGTAATAACGTTTGATTATCCGCACGAGGTGAAACAATCACATTCTGCCAGCCTAACGCCTGCGCCAAATGGGAAATTCTCTCACTCACTGTAATAAGTTGACAACTTTTTAACCAATTATGTTCATTTTGTGGTACAAAATCCACTAATTGTGTCAGGATTTCCGCGCTGGTAGCCACAATGGTTTGAACACCGGCACGCTTACAAAGACTGGTCTCCGTACTATTATAAACAATAGGTTCTCTTCGATAACATTCGACAATCTCAACGTTAGCACCGCGTTGTTGCGCTTGTTCTGAGAGTAACTCACGTCCGCCGTTACCGCGTAAAATTAATATCGTTTTGCCTTGTAAATTCTGCATTGCAGCAAGTTGTAACACACCCTCACTATTTTCTTGAGTTATAGGATAATGCACCGCTAAGGTCGTTATCATCGCAAAATGCTGTGCCGTACCTTGCCCAACTGTGAAATATTGCAAATCATCACGCCATACAAAGCCGGTGTTTTTTAACGCTTTGTCGGCAAAATCCACCGCACTTTTCGAGACAGCAAACACATAATCACCTGCTTTCAATTGTGCAAATTTGTTCGGTAACCCATTCAGTTCTGCGCCGGCTTCAATATTAAATAAGGGCAAATGAATGGCAACCACTCCGGCCTTTGCCAACATATCAACCAACTGTTGCCCGCGTTCATCAGGACGAGTTACCAAAACGGCCATACTTACATCCAATACCTATGAGTAAATCGACTGCAAAATTTTGTCGGCACCTTGTGCCAAAAGCTGTTCGGCAATTTGCACACCTAAAACGTCCGCATTTTTCACCGCACTTTTGCCTTCCGCCCGAATAATTTGTGAGCCGTCAACATTACCTACTAAGGCTCTTAAATACAATTGCTCCTGTTGCAACACTGCATAACCGCCAATCGGCACTTGGCAACCACCCTGCAAATGATTATTCATGGCGCGTTCCGCCAGCACACAACAAGTGGTTTCCGCATCAGCTAACGGCGCTAACAATTTTTGCACTTGAACATCATCAGTACGACATTCAATCCCAACGGCACCTTGTCCGGCTGCGGGTAAGGATTGTTCGACTTCAATAAAAGACGCGATACGATCTGCCAAACCTAAACGAATGAGGCCGGCAGAAGCTAAAATAATCGCGTCATAATCGCCGTTATCTAACTTACTTAAACGCGTCCCCACATTGCCGCGCAAAGAACGAATATCCAAATCAGGGCGTAAAGCTTTCAATTGACATTGACGACGCAAACTCGATGTTCCGACCACCGCACCTTGCGGCAACTCAGCAAAAGTGCGGTAAGAATTAGAAACAAATGCATCACGCGGATCTTCACGTTTGCAAATTACTGCTAACCCCAACCCTTCGGGAAATTGCATCGGTACATCTTTCATGGAGTGCACAGCAATATCCGCTTCCTTATTTAACAAGGCATTTTCTAACTCTTTGACAAATAACCCTTTGCCACCAATTTTTGCCAGCGGTGAATCCAAAATGACATCGCCTTTTGTCACCATTGGCACCAATTCGACGATTAAATCGGGATATAACTGTTGCAGACGGTCTTTCACATAATTTGCTTGCCATAACGCCAACGGACTTTGGCGGGTGGCAATTTTCAAGGTTTTTTCAAACATAATAACAACATATTGATCTTATCTAACGAGCCTTATCCTATCACTGTTAGCGCCAAAAGTCAGTTTCCATTTAATTTTTTTGCTTTCCATCTACACTGGTGATAGAGTAAGCGCCAACTAAGTATTACCGTCGTAAAAAAACAGGATGTTACTTGAAGTTTGATCTCAATAAAGCTAAAAAACGCGTGGACTATTTAGATAAGTTGCGCATTCAGCGAGCTTTATCAGATACACCTGAATCCTTTCAACAGGTTTTCAAGCTCATCCCGTTGTTGCTCCATTTTAATCATCCGAATTTACCTGGCTATGTTCCTGATGCTCCAACAGGGATTGCTAATTTCTGTCCGAATAAATTCCAACAGGAATACCTTTCTCATATTCTCGATACGGAAAACATTAAAAACTTTTTAAAAAAGCACCGTACTTTCGAGTCTGAAACTATCCTTGGCGTCTATGTTATGGGCAGCATTGCTTCCATTGCCCAAACGCCACAATCTGATTTGGACATTTGGCTTTGTCATCGAGAAGACTTGAGCCCGTCAACGCGCAAACTCTTACAACAAAAGGCCGAATGTATTCAACAATGGGCAAAGCGGTTTAACGTAGAAATTAATTTCTATTTGATGGATCAAAAACGTTTCCGTTGCTTCCGTTATTCCGATCCTATTGATAGCGAGAACTGTGGTTCAGCACAATACATGTTGTTACTTGATGAATTTTACCGTTCTGTGATTCGCCTTGCGGGTAAACCGTTATTATGGCTGCATTTACTCATTGAAAATGAAGCTGACTACGAAGCGGAAATCGAACGCTTAACGCAAACGCAACAACTAGATTTAAACGATTGGGTTGATTTCGGCGGTTTAGGCACATTGTCTGCCAATGAATATTTTGGTGCAACCTTATGGCAGTTATACAAAGGGATTGATTATCCTTATAAATCCCTGCTCAAAATTTTGTTATTGGAAACCTATTCTTGGCGTTATCCGAACACCTATTTGATTTCTCGCGAATTCAAGCAAGCCTTGCTGAATGGTGAACTAAAAGAGGAGCATGAATTTGATCCCTATTTGGCCATGTTGCAACGGGTAACAGCCTATTTAACCAACCAAAAAGAATATAAACGACTGGATTTCGTGCGTTGTTGTTTTTATATCAAAGTCCATCAAAATGAAGTGGAGCCGGGCAAAAGCAATTGGCGTTTGGATGCCTTACTCAAACTCACTCAACAATGGGGCTGGAATTGTGGACAATTAGAGTTATTAAATCAACGTCAAGACTGGAAAATTAAACAAACCAAGAAAATGCATAATGACTTGATTAAGTTCTTGATGTTGAGCTATCGCAATTTAGTGAATTTTGCCCGCAAACATCAGGTAAATGTTAGCATTATGCCGCAAGATATGAGCATATTAACCCGTAAACTTTATACTGCGTTTGAAGAATTGCCGGGTAAAGTCACGTTGCTCAATCCGCAGCTTGCAGTGGATTTATCAGAACGTCATCTCACCTTTATTGAAGTGCACAATAACCATCAATTTAAAGACGGTTGGTATGTGATTAACCAAACACCGGATATTCGTGGTTTTAGCCGTTCACGTTATACGGAATATAACGAAAGTCTAAATAAATTAGTGGCTTGGGCTTATTTCAACCGCCTACTGACCGCCAATACTGAGCTGTTTATTGCCAGTGAAAATGTCGAACTCAAGACCCTACGTCAGTTTGTCACTGACCTACGCTTGACTTTCCCTATTGAAGCACCACTCGCCAGTAACTCCGATCTCAGCCATCCTTGCGAAATTCGTAGTCTCGCAGTCATCATTAATTTGACCCAAGATCCGACCCGGCATTTAACGGAAATTAAGCCGAGTATTCAATCCAGTGACTTATTCAGTTTCGGGCCGAATGAAGAAAGTTTGGTCGGTAGCATTGATCTCACTTATCGCAATGTCTGGAACGAAGTCCGGACATTACATTTTGAAGGACCAAATGCCATTTTGTTGGCATTAAAAGTGCTTTCTAACAAAATTTATCGAGGAGCGCCATTGCCGAAACTGGTGCAGGTATTTTGTTACAGTCGTTATTATCGTCGCGCCTTGCGTCGTATTGTGACTACCTTAATCAATAAATGTATCAGTATTCAAATCGGTGCCACCCAGCCACCAAAAAATAATTTATTGCGTGTTGCGGGAAAAAACTGGCAATTCTTCTTTGAAGAGCGCGGCATCAGTCTGCAAGAAATTCACAATGCCGAACTCCCTAAAACGAGACAACTTGACACCGCACTTAACTATAAAGTGAATGCCACTTACCCGGCTATGGTGAAACACCATAAATACCCTCATGAAATCGATATGTTTGCCAGCGAGGGGTTCTTGCAATTCTTCTTTGAAGATAATCCGAATGGTAGCTTCAATGTGTACATTTTAGATGAGCTGAATCGTATCGAGGTTTATCGCAACTGTGATGGCACGAAAGATAAAAAAATTCACGAAATTAACCGAATTTATCAATCTTCAGGCTTGGATGAAAATGAGAATCCGTATAAAATCGTACAACGTGATTTCAATTATCCACAATTTTACCAACTATTAACGACAAAAGACGGGATCACTATCGTGCCGTTCCATAGTCGCCTAGCCTTAGCTTAAGGGGTTCACATGACTGATAAATTAAAAGTATTAATTATTGACGATCATCCGTTAATGCGTCGAGGAATCAAACAACTTGTTGAATTGGAAGAAGGTTTTGAAGTAGTAGGTGGTGCAGGAAATGGCAGTGAAGGCATCAACTTGGCATTAAAAACCTCGCCTGATCTCATTATTTTAGATCTGAATATGAAAGGGTTGTCCGGCTTAGACACGCTAAAAGCCCTAAGAGCCGAAGGCGTGGATGCGCGAATTGTGATCTTAACCGTATCTGACGCTAAAAGTGACATTTTCACCTTAATTGATGCCGGTGCCGACGGTTATTTATTAAAAGACACCGAACCCGACACTTTGCTTTCCCAGCTTAAACGCATCGCACAAGGCGAAGTGATTTTAAGCGACTCCATTAAAAACTTACTGATTGAACGTCAATCTTCCCAAGAGCCGATTTATTCCTTAACGGATCGTGAAATGGATGTGCTACGTTTAATCGCTACTGGTCTATCCAATAAACAAATCGCCGGTCAATTATTCATTTCGGAAGAAACCGTAAAAGTACATATCCGCAATCTATTACGCAAACTCAACGTACATTCCCGCGTGGCTGCCACTGTGTTGTATTTTGAACATAAAAACGGGTAACGCCCTTTTCCATCGAAAAATAGCCGGTTTTCTGCCGGCTATTTTTTTGAAGATACACCTTGACCGACCTCAAGAAATTTTTTGAAAATCCACCGCACTTTACATTGCAGGGCCTTAGCCTAAAAGGTACACTACAAACGTTTAATTTTGGGGTAAATATGAAGCAATCAGGCAATAAAATAACAGATTGGTTAGTTCGTACAATTTTATTCTGTTGTCTCTTTTGGCAACCGTTGGCATGGGCCGAGCATGGTGTAGATTTGCAAATTAACGGCATCAAAGACAAAAAACTCGATGAAAATGTACGTATTTATGTAGATGCCATTGAAAAAGAAGAAAGAGACGGTTCAGAACACTATCAAGAGTTAGTTCGTCAGGCAGTGAATAAAGGCTTACGTGCCTTTGGTTATTATGAAAACACTGTCAGCTTTACATTAAAAAATCGTACTAAGCCCAATAAACCACAACTGATTGCCCATGTGAATGTCGGCAAACCCGTCCGAATTGCTGCCACCGATGTCGTTATTGAAGGTGACGCCAAAGGTGATCCCGAATTTACCAAATTAGAAACACAAGTCCCAAAAGCCGGCACCATTCTTAATCACGAAACCTACGACGATTATAAAAGTAAGCTCCAGCAATTAGCCTTAACCCGAGGTTATTTCGATGCGGAATTTATCAATTCGCGATTAGAAGTCATGCCTTCCATTTATCAAGCATGGTGGAAACTCAATTTTGATAGCCACAAACGTTATCATTACGGTCAAATTAACTTCCTGCACGCGCAAATTCGTGAAGAATATTTGCGCAATATGTTGAATATTAAACCCGGTGAAGATTATTTATTGAATGATCTTTCTACACTCAACAACAACTATTCTTCCACAAACTGGTTTAGTTCTGTGTTATTGCAACCCCACCTCAAAGAGGAAACCAAAACAGTTGATTTAGACGTGCTACTGTATCCGCGCAAAAAAAATATTATGAGTGTCGGGATAGGCTACTCCACTGATGTTGGCCCTCGCCTACAATGGAGTTGGACAAAACCTTGGATTAACGATCGCGGGCATAGCGTTAGAAGCAATATTTATCTTTCTTCACCGAAACAAACCATTGAATTAACTTACAAACAACCGTTGTTAAAAAACCCGTTGAATTATTATTATGAATATTCAGCAGGTTTCGAAAATGAAAATAAAAATGACACCAAAACCACAGCCTCGACTTTCGCGGCCCTGCGTTATTGGAACCACCCTACCGGCTGGCAATATTCTCTCGGTTTACGGGTGCGTCATGATTCCTTTACGCAAGCGGATATTTCCGACAAAACTTTACTGCTCTACCCAACGGCATCTTTAACCCGTACTCGTTTACGCGGCGGCGCGTTTCCTGACTGGGGAGACTCGCAACGGATTACTGTAGATTTAGGGCGTAAACTTTGGTTATCGGACGTGGATTTTTTCAAAATTCAAGGTTCTACTGCCTGGATTCGAACCTACGCGCAAAACCACCGTTTTCTGACCCGTTTAGAGGTCGGCATACTGAACACCGCCAATATCCACCGCATTCCACCCGCCTTGCGTTTCTTTGCTGGCGGCGATCGTAGTGTGCGCGGCTACGGATACAAAAAAATCTCACCGAAAGATCGCAACGGCAAGCTCATCGGTGGTTCACGCTTACTTACCGGCTCCGTCGAATATCAATATCAGGTTTATCAAGATTGGTGGCTGGCCACATTTGTAGATAGCGGGTTGGCGGCTAATTCTTTTAATCCGAACGAATTACGTTATGGCACCGGTGTTGGTGTGCGTTGGGCATCGCCTGTCGGAGCAATTAAATTTGATATTGCCACGCCAGTGCACGATAAAGACAACAGTAAAAATATTCAATTTTATATCGGGCTTGGCGCCGAAATATAAACAGGCAAACGGATAACCTCAATGACAGAACATACGGAACAAGCATCTCAAACCGAAAAACCAAAAACAAAGAAAAAATCCCTTTGGCGTCGTGTTATATGCATCATAAGTGCGGTCATTTTTTTGCCCGTTTTTACGCTACTTGGTCTGCTCGCTACGCAAAGCGGACAACATAAACTCATCCAATGGACCGATGCCCTGTTTGATGAACTTTCTATTGAACAGATAGAGGGGAATTTGAGCGAAGGGTTGGTGCTAAAGAATCTCCGTTTCCATACGGCCGGTATGAACACACAAGTGACAGCAGCCCGCCTACAAATGCAACTAAGCTGTTTATGGCATTTGGATCTTTGTATTGACGATGTCACCTTACAACAACCTACCATTCAAATTGACACAGCTTCATTGCCCCCCTCGGAAGACAAGCTGAACACTGAAAATGCACCGATGAAGCGGATTCAACTGCCTATCGGCATAGCCATTCATCAGCTTGCTATTCACGATCTGAGCCTAATCATTGATAAGCATAAAATGACCTTGGGTACCTTTCAAACAGCTGCGTCTCTGAATAATGAAACCGGTTTAACGTTGGCACCGACAAACATTCACGATTTTGCTTTTATCAGCGCAACCGGTGATAACACAGAAAACGAAACCAAGCCGCAACCCCAAGCGAGATCAAACAAACCCATTGATTGGGTAAGCTTAGAACAAACCCTTAGCCAACCGCTTCTTACCGATTTAGGACAAATCGAGTTGCCTTTTGATATGCATATTCAAGGTATTCACGGCAAAAATTGGCAATACCAAGCCCTTAACACAAAAGGCGAAAGTGAATTAGAGATTCAAGTCACCTCCGCAGAACTCTTGGCGGATGCTACCGACGATAAGGTGCAATTGCAGACATTTGATGTGAAAAGTTCGCTCGGCGATGTACAGGCAAACGGGCAACTACAGCTTCAAGAAGACTTTCCGCTACAACTGAAGCTCAACGCCGATTTGCAAACCTTAAAACAGAATAATGCGGTGTTGTTGACGGCAACGAAAGTGAATTTAGAACTGTCAGGAATGCTAAAAAAACAGACCGCACTTTTGTTTCAAACTCAAGGCGTGTTAGATGCTGAACTCCATGTAGAGACCCAACTTGCCACCCCAAAAACGCCGTTAAACTTGAAATTAGCCATTGCTCGTGGGCAATATCCGTTTGAAGGAAAAGATCCGTTAAAAATAAAAGGCGTTAATTTAGCCATAAACGGCGATCTATTAGCCTCTCAAATTCAGTTAAACGGCGCTGTCAGTGGCATGGGTATTCCTGTCAACAGTCTTGATTTACAGGCTGTCGGCCATTTATCCAACATTGAAATAAATCATTTGAAACTCAACGCGTTAGATGGTTCAGCCGAACTTAAAGGCGATGTCAATTGGCGCGATGGGGTGGAGTGGGACAGTCACCTACAATTAGCCAAAATGAATCTCGGCACTTATTTATCGGCCTTCCCGGCAGTGCTATCCGGCCAATTAAGCTCACAAGGCAAAGCCAATCAACGCGGTTGGCAGGTGGCCGTACCGCAATTAGACATTCAAGGCACGCTTGCACAACGTCCACTCACCTTGCGAGGAGACTTAACCGCCGATGACCAACAAGGTTTAAATATCCCTAAGTTATCATTAACTTATGGTGAAAATAAGATTAATGCGCAAGGGGCTATCGGTAAACAATCAGATTTCACTTTGAATATTAACGCCCCGAATTTACGCGGGTTGTGGGCGGATTTATCTGCAGGATTCAGCGGTAAAATAAAATTAAACGGCGATATCACTCACCCTTTGATTTATGTAGATCTCATCGGCAATCAGATTGCTTTTCAGCACATGCATTTGAATCAAGCCGTAGTAAAAGGACAAATCAACGGTGCGGAGCGCATTAAAGGTCAGTTGGATATTCACCTAAATGGTTTTAACTATAACGATATTAATGTCAACCAAGTCAAACTTTCTGCCACAGGGGATGAGCAAAAACATTCACTACAACTGATTTCCGATGGAGATCCGCTAGCCGCAAACCTCAATTTAACCGGAAATTTTGACCGCACTTTACAGCGTTGGCAAGGCACCTTAAGCCAATTCATGATTAAATCGGAATTTGGCAATTTCCAAACAAATCATAATGTTGCGGTAACCTTTGATAATAAAACAACGGAAACGGCAATCTCCGCCCACTGCTGGATTCACAGCAACACGGATGTCTGTTTCCCGCACGCCTTCAAAGTGGGCGTCAACGGCGATGTACCATTTGAAATCAAACGTTTTGACTTCGCGTTAGTGAATAAAATCTTGGTGCAGGAGCTACTCACAGGGAATTTGACCGGCAAAGGACGCGTGGCTTGGTTTAGCAATAAGCCGCTGTCGGCGGAATTACAACTGAAGGGGAATCATCTCTCCCTTACTCAAAAACTGGATCGTCGCACAATCAAATTAGATTTTCCGCAAATAAGCCTTAACGGAAATTTAACCAATAATAACTTGGCTCTCAAATCAGAAGTGAACGTTCAAAACCAAGGCAAAATCAGCACTGATTTAACATTACAAGATATCCCCAATGGACGTAAATTAGGTGGTTCCTTTCATATTCACAACCTAGATTTAAGCCTCGCCAATCAATTGCTGGCCAATGATGAAAAAGTCAACGGCGAACTCAAAACCAACCTGACATTAGGCGGTAACCTGAATGCACCAACCTTAAATGGAAGCATCAATTTAAATAAACTCACAGCCCAAATTCATTCCCTGCCGTTTGATATTAAAGACAGCGAACTGGCATTACACTTTGCCGGCACCAGCTCTACCTTAAAAGGTTACTTACAAACGGAAGATAGCCGACTCAATCTTAGTGGCGATGCCAACTGGAAAAATATCAATGATTGGTACACCCGCCTGCACGCCCAAGCGGATCAATTTAAGGTGAATATTCCGTCCATGGCGAGATTAAAAATCAGTCCGGATGTGGAAATCAGCGCCTCACCGAAATTATTAGAATTATCCGGTAACGTGGATATTCCATGGGCTCGAATTGCGATTGAAGCCTTACCTGACAGCGCAGTAGCAGTGAGTTCCGATGAGGTTATTTTAGACGGCAATACGCCAAGAAAATTGCCTCAAACCATCCCTTCAGAAACGAAGGGCGGCATGGAAATCAGATCGGATCTAAAAATCAAGATTGGCGATGATGTGAGCCTGAACGCTTACGGCTTAAAAACCCATCTGCACGGTTTATTATCCGTTCAGCAAGAAAAGGGCAATTTAGGGTTATATGGTGAAGTTAATTTGAAAAATGGTCACTATGCTTCTTTTGGTCAAGATTTATTAATTCGCAAAGGATTAATCAGTTTTGTAGGACAACCATCACAACCATCTTTAAACATTGAAGCCATTCGTAATCCGGAAGCTATGGAAGACAGTAGCATTACCGCTGGAATAAAAGTGACCGGCATTGCCACAGCACCAAGTGTGACTATTTTCTCCGAACCTGGAATGCCACAAGATCAGGCACTTTCCTACATTTTAACCGGTCGTTCCTTAGAAAACAGCAGTGATTCAACTTCTAGTGGTTCCGTAGGTGCCGCGCTATTAGGTATGGGATTGGCAAAAACAGGTAATGTCGTCGGTGGCATTGGCAAAGCATTCGGTATCAAAGACCTTAACCTCGGTACACAAGGGGTTGGCGATAGCTCAAAAGTAGTGGTGAGCGGCAGTATTACTCCACGTTTGCAAGTGAAATACGGCGTTGGGCTATTTGACGGCTTAGCCGAAGTAACATTGCGTTATCGCTTGTTGCCACAACTTTATGTACAATCCGTCTCAGGTGTTAATCAGGCTTTTGACTTACTCTATCAGTTTGAATTTTAGCAAATAAAAATTTCCGAATTATGAATAACGAAAAATTACTTAGCAAAGCCAACGAACTGCACGCCCGACGGGGCGAGGTACGCGAAATTGCCGCGATTGATCTTGGTTCCAACAGCTTTCACATGATTGTTGCTCGCATCGTTAACGGCACGCTACAAGTGCTATCACGACTTAAGCAAAAAGTACAATTGGCGGAAGGATTGGATGAGCATCAAGTGTTAAGCCAAGCGGCCATTGAGCGTGGGGTAAATTGCTTGGCATTGTTTGCCGAACGTTTACAAGGTTTCCCGGCGGCTAATGTCAGCGTAGTTGGGACTTACACGCTACGTCGCGCCATTAATAACGAGGAATTTTTACGTCAAGCCGCCAATGTTTTTCCCTATCCTATTAATATCATTAGCGGCAAAACCGAAGCCAAAACCATTTATGCCGGCGTTTGTCATACTCAGCCAGAGATGGGAAGGAAATTTGTCATTGATATTGGCGGCGGATCCTCTGAGATGATTATCGGTGATAATTTCACCCCTTTAATTTATGAAAGTCGCCACATAGGCTGTGTGAGTTTTGCTAAGAAATTCTTCCCTAACGGAGAGATTTCCGAAGAAAATTTCCATCTAGCCAAACAAAGTGCACTTAATAAAATCGAAGATCTGGCATGGGAATATCGCAACTTAGGCTGGCAGTCGGTACTTGGCTCATCAGGAACTATCAAAACCGTACATCAAGTCATCTGTGAAAATATTGATCCTAACGGTATCATTACAGCTGCTCGACTGGATCAACTCATTCAACAAACTTTACTGTTTTCTCATTTTGATCAATTGAAATTTAGCGGTTTAAACCATGATCGTGCCGATGTGTTTGTTCCCGGCTTAGCGATTTTAAGAGCTATATTTGAAAATTTTCAAATCGAAAAAATGCGTTATTCTGATGGTGCACTGCGTGAAGGCGTCATGTATAGCTTGGAAAAGAATTTTCAGGTGAATAACATTCGCGAGCGTACCGCATTAGGATTGGCAGAACAATTTAATATCGACCAGGCGCAGGCAGAACGAGTATATAAAACAGCTGCTTTATTATTTGGGCAATATCACCACTGGCAAAGTCCAGAGCTCATCGATGAAATGCAAGACGTCCTCTTTTGGGCAGCACGTTTGCATGAAGTGGGCATTGTCATCAACCACAAAAATCTGCAAAAACACTCCGCTTATATTTTATATAATACGGAGTTACCGGGTTACGACAACGAACAACATCGCCTTCTCTCCACGTTAGTACGTTATCACATGGGGAATTTTAAATTGCCGGAGATGTTCAAATTCTCCCGTTATCAGGAACAAGATGTGTTGGCGCTAATTCGGATTTTACGCTTGGCTATTATCCTCAACCGCTCCCGCCAGGCTACAGAAAAGACGGAGAAAATCACCTTAAAAATCGACCGCACTTTGCACCATTGGACGTTACAATTTACGGAAAATTATTTGCAACATAATCCGTTAATCAAAAACGAATTGGCGTTTGAAAATCGCTTCTTACAAACGTTGGATCTGAGTTTATCCGCACTGTAAAACATTAAAAAAATGACCGCACTTTATTAAAGTGCGGTCTATTTATTATGTGTTTTTAACGTTGCTAATTACGCTTTAGGACCAGCCGCAATTAATGCTTTACCTTCTGCATTTGTTGCATATTTTTCGAAGTTCTTCACGAAACGACCTGCAAGATCTTTCGCTTTAGCTTCCCATTGCGCTTTGTCTGCGTAGGTGTCACGAGGATCTAAAATCGCAGGGTCTACGCCCGGTAAAGCTTTTGGAATCGCTAAATCAAAGATTGGTAACTCGCCCATTTCAGCTTTTTCGATAGAACCGTCTAAGATCGCGTCGATAATACCACGGGTATCTTTAATAGAGATACGTTTACCCGTACCGTTCCAACCGGTGTTCACCAAGTAAGCTTCTGCACCTGCCGCTTGCATACGTTTAACCAACACTTCTGCATATTGAGTTGGGTGTAAAGTTAAGAATGCTGCACCAAAACAAGCTGAGAAAGTTGGTGTTGGTTCGGTGATACCACGTTCTGTACCCGCTAATTTTGCAGTAAAGCCTGATAAGAAGTAGTACTTAGTTTGTTCCGGTGTTAATTTAGAAACCGGTGGCAATACGCCAAATGCATCTGCAGTTAAGAAAATCACTTTAGTTGCGTGACCTGCACGGGAAACCGGTTTTACGATGTTATCAATATGATAAATCGGATAGGACACACGGGTGTTTTCAGTTTTTGAACCGTCATCGAAATCAACAGAACCGTCTGCACGAACAACTACGTTTTCTAATAATGCATCACGACGGATTGCGCGATAAATATCCGGTTCATTTTCTTCAGAAAGGTGAATGGTTTTCGCGTAGCAACCACCTTCAAAGTTGAAGATACCTACATCATCCCAACCGTGTTCATCGTCACCGATTAATTGACGTTTCGGATCGGTAGAAAGCGTGGTTTTACCAGTACCGGACAAACCAAAGAATACTGCAACATCGCCATCTTTACCTACGTTAGCAGAACAGTGCATTGCACCTACGCCTTTTAACGGTAGGAAGTAGTTCATCATAGAGAACATACCTTTCTTCATTTCGCCGCCATACCAAGTACCACCGATTAACTGAACACGTTCGGTTAAGTTGAATGCCACAAAGTTTTCAGAGTTCAAACCTTGTTCTTTCCAATTCGGGTTGGTGCATTTAGACCCATTCATTACCACGAAGCTTGGTTTGAAATCTTTTAATTCAGCTTCGATTGGACGAATAAACATATTTTTCACAAAATGCGCTTGCCACGCTACTTCAGTTACGATACGCACGGCAATACGGTCTTTTTCACTGGCGCCACAGAAACCATCAATTACGAATAGACGTTTGTTGGAAAGTTGTTTAGTTACAAGACCTTTCAAGCTAGCCCAAGTTTCTTGGGTCATTGGTTTATTATCGTTTTTCGCTGCATCGGAAGTCCACCAAACAGTATTTTTGGTAGTATCATCTAACACAATATACTTATCTTTCGGTGAACGACCAGTAAAGATGCCGGTATCAACAGCGACGGCGCCGGTTGTGGTCAAAGTACCTTTTTCAAAACCTTCTAAGCCAGGTTTGGTTTCTTCTTCAAATAATTGTTCATAACTTGGGTTATAAACAACTTCTTTAACATCGTGAATACCAAGTGCTTCAAGCTCTTTAATAACTTTACTTAAGTCAGTCATAGATCACCTCTTTAGTGTTAAAAACAAAGACTGTTCCCATTCTATAAAAACTTCTACCTAAAAACTGTTATCTTGATCAAATATTTGAACATTACTTTATTTTTTTTTGCATTTTAAGGTAAATTATGACCGCACTTTCCACGGGAACTTATCATTTTTGACCCGTTCTAAGTAACACAACTCACTATACCAACCCAAAAGGAACAACATGAAATCAATAAAAGCCATTTTATTGGCCGTCTTATTTTACATTCCCGGTGTTTGGGCTGCCGATCCGGCAGACTTAAATATCAAATACAGCTCTAATTATTTAATGCCCGCCTATGTTCATTTTCAGTCAGATGGCTTTGAGTATACGATTAAAGCTAACATTAATGTGCCGTTATACAACATTCAGTTCACCTCCAGAGGCGCACAAAGTAGCAATTTTTTCAATATGTTAAGTTATAAAGACATGCGCAATGACAAACCTTATGCAGAAGCAAAAATTGCCAATCGCCAAATTGAATACGGCAAAGTGAAAGATGGCTTAAAAACCGAACCTCTCACCTTGCCAACCTACGATTTATTTACTGTCGCGTTCCAACTCAGTTATTACGACAAACTGCCGAACAGCTTCCAAATCACCAATGGCAAAAAACTCTATCCAATGGAGAATGTTGCGCTAAACACAACCAAAAAGCAGATTAAATATAACAAACAGGACGTTACCGAAATTACCTATCAGTTTAAAACTGGCAATAAAGACATTGTGGTGAAAAAACATGAAGGAGAAAAATTCCCACGTTTTATTTCCTATAATCGTGACGGCGATGAATACGAGCTGACATTTAGCGAGTTTGTCAAAAAATAAGATTTCCACAAAAAAATAAAGCCACCTTTCCGGGTGGCTTTTTGTTGCAAAAAGTGCGGTGGAAAAAACAAATGTTTTTCTGACCGCACTTTAATTCCAATCTTGTTATTTTAATTGCTGTTCAATAATGCCGCCGCCAAGACAAACTTCATTCAAATAGAACACGGCAGATTGTCCCGGCGTGACCGCAATTTGCGGTTCATCAAAAATGACTTTGATACTTTCATCGTCAATGGGTTCAATGACGCAAGGCACATCCGTTTGGCGATAACGGGTTTTCACCGTACAACGCAACGGTTCACGAATCGGTTGACGATCGACCCAATGCAATTGTTGTGCGATTAAGCCGGTAGAAAGTAAAGCCGAATGATCATGGCCTTGCGCTACAATCAATTCATTATTCACCAGATCTTTTTCCACCACATACCAAGCGTCTTCGCTTGCGCCTTTTACACCGCCGATGCCCAAGCCTTTACGTTGCCCCAACGTGTGATACATCAAACCATCATGGCGACCGATAATATCACCATCTACTGTGCGAATGTTGCCCGGTTGCGCCGGCAAATAGCGCGCTAAGAAATCCTTAAACTTGCGTTCGCCGATAAAACAAATACCGGTAGAATCCTTCTTCTTCGCCGTTACCAAGCCTAAATCCTCGGCAATGGCGCGTACAATCGGTTTTTCAATATCGCCCACTGGAAACAGACTTTGTCCCACCTGCTTACTGCTCAATGTGTATAAAAAATAGCTTTGATCTTTGTTGGTATCCAAACCACGCAATAATTGTGCGTTGTCATCTGCGCCGTGGCGACGAACATAATGCCCGGTAGCGATATAGTTCGCGCCTAAATCTTCCGCTGCGTATTCTAAAAAGGCTTTAAATTTAATTTCTTTGTTACACAGAATATCCGGATTCGGAGTACGCCCGGCCTTATATTCGTTAAGGAAATGCTCAAACACATTATCCCAATACTCTGCCGCAAAATTGATTTTATGCAACTTAATCCCGAGCTTGTCGCACACGGCCTGCGCGTCCGCTAAATCCGCGGCGGCTGTACAATAATCGGTGTCGTCATCCTCTTCCCAATTCTTCATAAACAAGCCTTCCACTTGGTAGCCTTGTTGTTGAAGAATAAAAGCAGACACGGAGGAATCTACCCCGCCGGACATGCCACAAATCACTTTTTTAGTGGCATTTTGGGCAAGTTGTTCAGCACTTAATTTTGCAAAGTGTTGATTATAAGTATTTGAAATTAACATAAGTCTCCCGTAACTTCGGTTAAGGCGAAGCACATTGGTGATAATGATTGAAAAATGGCGGAATAGCTTCCGCCCCATAAATTAAGATAGTTGCACAAAGTGCGGTTGGTTTTTAGTGAATTATTTCACTTCGTAAAATTGGCTCTGCGCTTTATTGGCGAACTTCTGTTCATATTCCGCCTTCGCATTTTCATCGCCTGCATCCAATTTTTCTTGGAGCGTATCGCAAGGCTTGTCACAGTCGCAGGCCTTTGCAATGCCTAGGGAAGATAAACCTCCGCAACTGCCTTTGAGGGCTTGACGCTTAACAATGTACCCCAATGCCATGGCTAAGATAATCAGAATAAAAACTCCGAAAGTTACTAAAAATAATTTCATAATCACTCCATAAATAGTGAAAAATTTCACCGCACTTTATGGCTAAAAACTCGATTAAAGTGCGGTTGTTTTTTCTGGTGTTTATTGTTCCAATAGTTTTTTAAACTCAGTAGACATTTCTGTACGATAGCCCTTGCTGTCCTTAATAATCATAAAGATCGGCAATTTTTCCTGCTCAGCCACCGCTAAAGCTTTCTGCTCGCCTAATACAAATAAACCGGTGGAAAGCCCGTCAGCAGTCATAGAGCTTGGCGCTAACACGGTAATCGATGCCAATGCGTGCTGAATCGGATAGCCCGTATTCGGATCAATTTCATGGGAAAAACGCACGCCGTCTTGTTCAAAATAATTACGATAATCGCCTGAGGTTGCCATTGCCACATTATTTAAACCAATGATCTGTTGAGCGGCTTGCTGGCCGTCAAAAGTCGGACGTTCAATAGCGATTTGCCACAGTTTATTTTCGGCATTTTTTCCCTTAGTACGAATCTCACCGCCGATTTCTACCATGTAGTTTTTCACATGAATACTTTCTAAATAATCGGCCACTTGATCCACCCCAAAACCTTTGGCGATAGAAGAAAGATCCACATAAAGTTGCGGTACGGCTTTTGCCAGGAAAAACTTACCGCCCTCTTCAGTAAGTGACAACTTATCAATGCCCACCCATGCCTGACGTTCGGCAATTTGTGCTGATGTCGGCCGTTTATCCACCCGCTTTTCCGGACCGAACCCCCAAAGATTCACTACCGGCCCGACTGTAATATCCAAGGCACCCTGCGTCACCTGATTTAACCGAATGGCTTCTTTAACCACTTTGGCAAGATCCGCCGAAATTTCAATAGGTGTGTTAATTTGCGTATTTTGATTAAAACGGCTGAGCTCGGAATCTTTGATGTAAGTGGACATTTTCGCATTCACATCCTTCAAGATCAGTTCGATTTGTTCATGTGCCTGTTGCGACGCCATTGAGACTTCGCCGTTGTTTGAATATTTGACGTGGTAGGTTGTCCCCATGGTTTTACCGGTGAGGGAAACAATTTCATTTTTTGCTGCCGTGGCTTGTTGTGTGTCCGCTTGTTGTGACGGATTCGGTTTATCGCAGGCCATCAGTGCCAATGCCATGGCAGCAAGTGCGAATCCGCGAACGAGAGGTTGTTTTATGTTCATAATACTTTCCTGATATTAGATGGATCACACGCAAACCAACGGTTTAAATTGGTTTGCGTGTGATGAATCAATATGAAAAACGCTGTAAATTTCGACCGCACTCCATACAAAGTGCGGTCATTTTTTACGGTGTTTTTAAACTGCAAGGCGTTAGCCGCCGAAGTCATCTAACAAGATGTTTTCATCTTCAACACCAAGGTCTTTCAACATTTTGATTACCGCAGCGTTCATCACCGGAGGTCCGCACATATAGTATTCACAATCTTCCGGTGCTTCGTGATTTTTCAGATAGTTTTCATAAAGCACATTGTGAATAAAGCCGGTGTAGCCTGTCCAGTTGTCTTCCGGCAATGGATCGGATAATGCCACATGCCATTGGAAATTCGGATTTTCCGCTTGCAATGTATCAAAATCTTCTACATAGAACATTTCACGCTTAGAACGGGCACCGTACCAGAAGGACATTTTACGTTTAGAGTGTAAACGTTTTAATTGGTCGAAGATGTGTGAACGCATTGGTGCCATACCTGCACCACCACCGATAAAGACCATTTCGGCATCGGTTTCTTTCGCGAAGAATTCACCGAACGGACCGGAAATAATCACTTTATCACCTGGTTTTAAAGACCAAATATAAGAGGACATTTGTCCCGGAGGCGCATCAGGTTGACGTGGAGGAGGCGTTGCAATACGCACGTTCAGCATGATAATGCCTTTTTCTTCCGGATAAGACGCCATGGAATAAGCGCGGATAATATGCTCGTCCACTTTTGATACATAACGCCACAGATCATATTTATTCCAGTCTTCGTGATACTCTTGCGGAATATCGAAGTCTTTATAGTAAACCGTGTGTGGTTCTGCTTCAATTTGGATATAACCACCGGCACGGAACGGCACTTCTTCTCCTTCCGGAATCGCCAATTTAAGCTCTTTAATGAAAGTCGCTTTGTTATCGTTGGAAATGACGGTGCATTCCCATTTTTTCACACCGAAGATTTCTTCCGGCAATTCAATATCCATATTGCCTTTCACGTTCACTTGGCAAGAAAGACGATAGCCTTCTTTGGCTTCACGTTTGGTGATGTGGGAAAGCTCGGTCGGTAAAATTTCGCCGCCACCGCTTTTTACCCGTACTACACATTGACCGCAGGAACCACCGCCGCCACAAGCGGAAGATACGAAGATACCCTTGCCGGCAAGTGCGCCGAGTAACTTACCGCCGGCCGGCAAAGTGATAGCTTTGCTCGGGTCATCATTAATCTTAATGGTAATGTCGCCGGAGTCCACCAATTTGGATTTCGCAAACAAGATGATTGCAACAAGCACTAAAACAATAGCTGTAAAGGCTGCAACACCAAGTAAAAGAATTGTAGTTTCGCTCATTTATGCACTCCTTATAACTGAATACCTGAGAATGACATAAAGCCGAGCGCCATTAAGCCTGCGGAGATGAATGTAATCCCTAAACCGCGTAAACCTGCCGGTACATCAGAATATTTCATTTTCTCAGTTAAGCCCGCTAATGCAACAATCGCCAACATCCAACCTAACCCTGCACCGATACCATATACGGCAGATTCGGCGAAAGTATATTCACGCTGGATGGCAAAGGATACGCCACCGAAGATCGCACAGTTTACGGCGATAAGCGGTAAGAAGATCCCCAGTGCGTTATATAATGCCGGAAAGAATTTATCTAAGGTCATTTCAAGTAATTGAACCAGACCGGCGATAATCCCAATAAACGTGATGAAGTTTAAGAAGGATAAATCCACCCCTTCAACTAAAGCACTTTCTTTTAGGACATGCTCGTATACGAATTGGTTTGCAGGAACCGCAATGCCAAGCACAACAACGACAGCAATGCCCAAGCCAAACGCTGTTGACACCTTCTTAGATACAGCAAGGAAAGTGCACATTCCCAAAAAGAAGGAAAGTGCCATGTTTTCAATGAAGATCGCCTTCACAAATAGGCTAATATAATGTTCCACTGATTATTTCTCCTGTTGCTCAGGTTTCCACGTTCTTACGCCCCAGATCACGAAGCCAATGATAAAGAACGCACTCGGTGCAAGAAGGAATAAACCGTTCGGTTGATACCAACCACCATCCTGAATCGTTTGTAATATCGGGAAACCGAACAAACGACCTGAGCCGATTAACTCACGCAAAGTCGCCACAATTAAGAGAATAGCGCCGTAACCTAAACCGTTACCGATACCGTCAACAAAACTCTCTAATGGACGGGATTTCATAGCGAAAGCTTCTGCACGCCCCATGACGATACAGTTGGTGATAATCAAACCGACGAATACCGATAATTGTTTGGATAAACCGTAAGCAAAGGCTTTTAACACTTGGTCAACCAAAATTACCAACGACGCGATAATCGCCAATTGCACAATGATACGAATACTATTCGGAATATAGTTACGAATCATTGCAATGAACATGCTGGAAAAACCGGTTACCAAACATACCGCCATTGCCATGACTAACGCCGTTTGTAATTGGGTGGTCACCGCTAATGCGGAACAAATTCCTAAGATTTGTAGTGCAATCGGGTTGTTTTTCGCAATTGGATCAAGCAAAAGTGCTCTTAAATTGCTTTTTGCATCAGCCATTATCTTGCCCCCGCTTTAAATTTTGCTAAGAATGGACCAAAACCGTTTTGACTAAACCAATAATCAAATGAGCCTTGTACGCCGTTTGAAGTCAAAGTTGCACCGGATAACGCGTCAATGCCATGTTCTTTGTCGGAAGAGGCGTTTTTGGCAATACGAATCGCCACATTTTGATTGTCATCAAACAGTTTTTTATCAACGAAAAATGCCTGCCAGCGCGGATTGGCAATTTCACCGCCAAGACCGGCGGTTTCACCTTGGTCATAATAGGTAATACCTTTAATGGTATTGGCATCTGGCGCGACGGAAACAAAACCATACATGGTGGACCATAAGCCGCGACCATACATCGGCAATACTACTTGGTTTACCGTACCTTGCTCATCTTTTACCAAATAAACCACGGCCTGTTTCGCCCGCACTTTTAAGCCTGCTTTATCCTGGTCAGCAGGAATCGGCTGACTAAGAGCGGTGTCTTTTATCGCCGCTTTCGGATCAAACTTTTCGGCTTCTTCTTTTGTTGCCTGAACGAAATCACCGCTTTGTAAATCCACCAAACGAGGCTCGATAAATTTGTTGTAAGTCTCTTTGATAACGGAAGCGTTATCTTCTTTCATTAAACCGGCAACAGTTAAAATATTGCGTTGAACGTCAAGGGCTTTTTGTTCATCCTGTTTTGATTTAAGGGCAACGGCGGCACCTGAAACCACAATAGAACAAACCAGACTCAATAACACAACAACGGTTACGGTGCCATTTACGCTATCTTTATTAAATTTAGCCATTTGTTCTTGCTCTCCGACGTTTGATATTTGCCTGAACCACGATGTAATCGAAAATCGGTGCAAATAAGTTTGCAAATAAAATCGCTAACATCATCCCTTCAGGATAAGCCGGGTTGATGGTACGAATTAACACCGCCATGACACCGATCAATGCACCATACCACCATTTACCGGTGTTAGTGAATGAGGCTGAAACAGGATCTGTTGCCATAAACACCATACCTAATGCAAAACCACCTAATACAAGGTGCCAATACCAAGGCATTGAAAACATATGGTTAGTTTCTGAACCGATTAAATTAAACAATGTTGAAGTTGCAATCATACCGATCATAACACCCGCGATAATGCGCCATGCCGCAATACGGGTGAACACAATAATCGCACCACCAATTAAAATTGCTAAGGTTGACACTTCCCCCATTGAACCCGGAATATTACCAATGAAGGCATCCATCCAAGAAATTGATTGACCGGTTACAGTATGCTGCAATGCGTCTTGGCCGCCTTGTGACCATTGTGAAAGTGCAGTTGCTCCGGAGAAACCATCTGCTGCAGTCCATACTAAGTCACCGGAAATTTGTGCCGGATAAGCAAAGAATAAAAATGCACGGCCAGCAAGCGCAGGGTTCATAAAGTTACGGCCTACACCACCAAAGATTTCTTTTGCAACAACGATACCAAAGCTGATACCAAGTGCCGCTTGCCATAATGGCAATGTTGGTGGAACGATTAAGGCAAATAAAATCGTAGAAACGAACATCCCTTCATTCACTTCGTGACCACGCACAACCGAGAATAATAGTTCCCACATCGTACATACGGTAAATACCACTAAGTAAATTGGTAAGAAGAAAATTGCACCAAGTGCCATTTTACTACCCCAGCCTGCATTTAAAGTTAAATCTAACCCTAAACCATTTGCCAACGCATAATGCCAATTGCTTGAAATCAGCTGATCTAAATTACCTAATTGATTTAACGCAGGAATTGCTTGGCTACCCACATTGTACATGCCATAAAAAATTGCAGGGAACAATGCAAGGAAAACAGTGATCATCATACGTTTTGAGTCTAACGCATCACGAACATGCGTGTTTTTGTGGGTTACCGTACCCGGTGTATAAAGCAAGGTATAAATCGATTCAAAGATCGGATAAAGCTTGCTGTATTTACCGCCCGGTAAAAACGCGGGTTCCATTTTTTCAAAAAGATTTTTCAAACCCATTTTTAACCTTCCTTCTCAATCTTATCTAAAACGTGACGCAAGATTGAACCGTATTCATATTTGCCTGGGCAAACAAAAGAACATAACGCCAAGTCTTCTTCGTCTAATTCAAGACAACCTAACGCTTGTGCGCCATCGGTATCGCCCACGATTAAATCACGTAATAATAATGTCGGTAAAATATCCAACGGCATCACACGCTCATAGCTACCGATTGGTACCATTGCACGCTCACCACCATTTTCTGCAGTGGTAAAGTTGAATAATTTTTTACTAAAATGACCCAATACGGTCCGGGTAATGGAATATTTATTTGGTTGAGGTGTAATCCAGCCAAGCAGTTCTTTTTCATTACCTTCTGCAATTACAGACACCTGCAAGGCATAACGACCTAAATAATCATGTGCACCTTTCGCGGTATTACCACAAAGTACAGAGCCTGAAATCACACGATTTTCACCCGCACTTATCTCGTCTTTGGTTAATTGAGAAAGATTTGCACCGATCACGGTACGTACCAAACGTGGTTCTTTCACTTGCGGACCGGCAAGAGAAACCACACGTTCGGTGTAAAGTTCACCTGTGGTGAATAATTTGCCGATAGCAATCACATCCTGATAATTAACATACCAAACGGTTTTGCCAATCCCTACAGGATCGATAAAGTGAATATGGGTCCCGCTTAATCCTGCCGGATGAGGACCTGAAAATTCATTAATCACCACATTACTCGCATGAGATGCCGGGATCTTATTTTCAGGCGCCTTACACAAATGAATATTTCCTTCATGTAAACGACTTAATATGGTTAAACCATTGACGAAATCTTTCTCATATTCGGAAATAATCACCGCAGGATCCGCCGCCAATGGATTGGTATCCATGGCATTTACAAAAATGGAAGAAGGTACGCCGTCTACAGCGGGAACCTTGCTGAACGGACGGGTACGAAATGCCGTCCATAAACCGGACTCTTGTAAATTTTTACGAACCTGCTCTGATGTTAAAGAGCTTAACTCGTTGGCAGCATACTTAGTGAAAGAAATGGATTCATCTCCTTCAATACGAATTACCACCGATTGCAATACTCGCTTCTCCCCGCGGTGAATTGCCGTGATAGTGCCACTCGCAGGTGCGGTAAAGATAACACCAGGGTTCTTTTTATCTTCAAAAAGCACCTGACCTTTTTTCACCACATCCCCTTCGCGAACCTTCATAGAAGGGCGCATTCCCACATACTCTTCACCAAGCAAAGCAACTTCGGTAACGGTGTTTCCGTCACGGATTACCTGCTCCGGTTTTCCTGCAATAGGAAGATCCAAGCCTTTTTTAATCGTAATCATACTGTTTGCACTACTTTTGTTAGATTAAAAATACAGCAATAACCCAATGGCTATTACCTCGTCTTGAGTGATGGTTGTTGAAATGACTAAGAGGAACTAAGGCAGAAACCACAAATGCACCAAATAATCACTCTCCAACCAATTAAAATAAAACTCAAATTCTGTTTTTTTACTTTTTTAGAGCGAAATCAAAGAAAATCTAACGCCCATAAAAAAAGGTTAAAATATTGCTAAAATAAACGCCCTATTTTAACCAAATAATAACCTTCACGCCACTTTGAAAACGGCTTGTTTGCTTATTTTTCGTGAAAAACCACAGATTCTTTGCAAAAAATCAATTTTTGATTTTTTCACAACTAATCACAAAGAGGTAATCACTGACCAACACCAAGACAATTTGGTGATTTAGGAAAACTCTGCCCTAACGCCAACCATTCTTCTTTGGTGTATAGGTGCAATGCCAACGCGTGAATACCGTTTTGCAAATCTTGCGCTAAAAATTGATAGATTTTGCGATGACGCGCAACTTTACTTATCCCCTCAAACACATCACTGACAATCACCACTTTAAAGTGTGAGCTGTCGCCGCGCCCCGAACTATGCATATGGCTTTCGTTCTCAATAGCCATAAAGTGCGGTCGAAATTCCAATGATAATCGCGTTTCCAACTCCTGCTGTTTTGACATATTAATCACTCCTAAAATCAATTATTAAGCAGCAAATACTATACAATCCACTATAAGTTTGTAAGAATAGTCCCATTCTGTTCAAACTCATCGAGGATACTATGAAATTTAATGTTAAGACTCTGGCTATCGGCTCTATTTTGCTTTCCGGCGTATTATTAACCGGCTGTCAAAGCGAACCGAATACACTTAGTTTTACACCGGCAACACCGCAAGCCACTATGAATGTCAACCAATCGGCTGTCGTTTTTGTCAGCACCCGTGATATGCGTCAAACACCTGAGATTTCCAGCTATGTAGCCGACGGCAAAGTGGTCAAATTATCTGCTTCACCAAGCGTAACCGAATTATTCCAACAGGTTGAACAACAAAACCTTATCAGCAAAGGCTTCCGTATTGGCATGGCAAATAACTCTAACGCGGCAGTGACTGTAGATGTACAAGAATTCATTGCCAAAGTTAATCAAGGCAATTTACGTTACGACATTGATAGCAAAATTCAATTGGCAATTCATGTTCAGGGGCGCCGTGGTCAATTTACCAAAAATATCAATGCCACCCGAAGCCACTCCGGCGCCTTCTCTGCAAGAAATGCCGAAATCCAAAAAGTATTGGGTGAAACCTTTAACGAAGTGGTCCAATCCATTTACATGGACCAAGAAATCACCAATGCAATTAATCAATATGCAAATTAAAAAACACTGCTAAAAATGACCGCACTTTACCAATGTAAAAAGTGTGGTGAAAGTATTGAGCATTTCTAATTAATTGGCTTAACAAATAAAAATCACGCATAAATCCTCACCAAGATTTATGCGTGATTTTTTATTTACCTTATCACTAATTAAACCAGACATTAGAAAGACAAAAGCCGCTAATTACTTAGCGGCTCTCTAGAATTTGGCTCCTCCTGCTGGACTTGAACCAGCGACATATGGATTAACAGTCCACCGTTCTACCGACTGAACTAAGGAGGAATAGTGGTGCCTCGAGGCGGAATCGAACCACCGACACGGGGATTTTCAATCCCCTGCTCTACCGACTGAGCTATCGAGGCAACTCATCAGTGGTGCGTATTAAACGTTTTTTTCGATTTCAAGTCAACATCTATTTTTAAAAAATCCGAAATAATTAACTTGTTTGCACATTTAACAAGCGAAACGTATATAAATGCTACATTTATCGAGAATTTTTTATTTCTTATATAAAACACGAAGCCCGCTCAACATCCGTTAAGCGGGCAATTAATCTCACGAAAGATCTGGATTAACGTCTTACGCGGTAACTCTTTTGTGCCTTATCCACTTTCACCAGATAATTACGAGCCTGCGCAGACGGATGGCTGGTAGTCAATATGCGATAAACCTGCTCAGGATACAGTTGATTAATTTGCATAATCGCTGCATCTTTATCGTCATTGAATACCCGCAACACGGCACCTGCACCACTGTTATAAGCTGAAATCATCGCAAAGCGTTTTGATGTCGGATTGCTGATACCATCTAAATATTTATTTTGTAACAACCATAAATAAGCTGCCCCGGCATCAATATTTTTCTCCGGATCAAATAAATAACTCTTGCTCGGCTGACCACTTAACCCTTTCATTTGGAAAATATCACGTCCTGCGGTATGCGGCACCACTTGCATTAAGCCCATGGCGTTAGCATAACTAATCGCATACGGGTTAAAACTCGATTCCGTTTGCATAATCCCGAGGATCAAACTCTCATCCAAGCCATAACGACGAGCCACTTTACGTACAATCGGAATATATTTTTGTGCACGCACTTCCACATGGTTGGCAATCATTGGGATCACCACAAATTGCACTTGATTACCGTTCGCTAAACGACGGGTTTGCAATTTATTCTGAATTAAATAAGTCGCAAAATTGCTAGCTGTAAATTGATTGGCAATTGAACCGCCTAAATTATCAATGACCTGCCCAACCAAGAACGGACGATTACTAATCGGCACATCACCGGAAGCAAATAAATCGATCCCGTTAGCATCAGAACCCATTAACAATGTGTGCACGATGGAATTATGCAATCGATTCAAATCCGCTTGCGTTTCAATGGTAATCAAACCTTCGTCAAAACTCACATGGCTACGGGTGTAATATTGATCGGTATATTTCACATAGTCTTTACGACTTGCTACCAATAATTCGTTTACCCCCCAAATGCGGTCAATATTATTCGCAAATTGCCCGGTTAAAATATCCAAGCCGCGCGTATCTTTCGCAAAGGCCTCGTCATAATCTAATCCCTTGTGATGAGAACTTCCGCCACCACAAGCATACAAAAACGGAATTAACGCCAGAATTAAATACTTCTTCATCTTACTTCGCTTCAGGTGGGGTATAACCTTCAATATGAACATCTTTGCCTTCAAACAGGAAACTCACCATTTCTTGCTCTAACAATTTACGATGCTCTACGTTCATCATGTTTAATTTTTTCTCGTTAACCAACATGGTTTGTTTTTTCATCCATTCGCCCCACGCTTGTTTACTAATGGAATCGAAAATACGTTTACCCAATTCGCCCGGATATAATTGAAAATCCAAGCCTTCCGCTTCTTGTTTTAAACGTTCACAAAACACCATTCTTGCCATAACGATTCCTTACATACTGAGTTAACAAATTCTTCACCGGCGTGGCGAGGCCGATGGGATCGGGATTTTGCGGATCATACCAATATTTGACCGCACTTAATAGCGCGGATTGATATTGATTTTGCTTTTCAGCCACTTTTTTCCAATCGGAACGATCCACATCCTCGGGATTTGTTTGATCGTCAAATCGGGCATAAATCGGATAAATATCCAAATGAAAATGACTGAATGTATGGCGAAATGCCGCCCACTCTTGATATTGCTGAATTCCGTTTGATGCCAGATACGCCAATAATTCCTCTTTATCGGCAAATTGCGGAAAACAATATAACCCGCCCCACAAACCGGCATTTTCCCGCTGTTCCAACGCGACTTTACCGTCTTTTTCCAATAGCAAAAAATAACTGTCCCGCTCCGGCAACGCTTTCTTCGGTTTTTTCCCCGGATACGCCTGCCAATTTTGTTCGGCATTCGCTCGGCAATTTGACTGCAATGGACAAAGACCACACTTCGGTTTGGAACGGGTGCACACCATCGCGCCAAGATCCATCATTGCCTGATTAAAATCCGCCACCTGAGTATTCGGCGTCACCTCGCCCGTCAGCTGCCATAGGCGATCTTCCGTTTTCTTCTCCCCCGGCCAACCGTTCACCGCAAAATAACGGGACAACACCCGCTTCACGTTGCCGTCTAAAATGGCATAAGGTGCATTTAAACAAGAGGACAAAATTGCACCTGCCGTGCTGCGCCCCACGCCGGGTAAGGCCAACACCTGTTCAAATTCTGTCGGAAATTTGCCACAGTATTGATCACGCATCACTTGTGCCGCTTTATGTAAATTGCGCGCCCGTGCGTAATAACCTAAGCCCGTCCATAAATGCAACACTTCGTCTAACGGCGCATCGGCAAGTGCGGTCAAATTCGGGAACGTTTTCACAAATCGCTCAAAATAAGGAATTACCGTCGCCACTTGCGTTTGCTGCAACATAACTTCCGACAACCAAACGCCATATAAAGTTTTATTTTGTTGCCAAGGTAAATGCTTACGCCCAAACTTGTCATACCAAGTCAGTACAGCCTGCGCAAAAGGCGCATTTGGAGTTGATTGTGCCAGCATAACTTCCTAATAATTCAATAAAAGTGCGGTCGATTTTTGTTACGTTTTTTCCAAAACCCCGCCAAATCAAAATCGTCAAAGTTTAACACAAAGGCAACGTCTTGTTGATTCCTTGCCGGCAAAATTGCCAAGGGTACGGAAACAGCCTATAATCAGCCGCTACTTTTTAGTACATTCTATTTTCCGTTATCCCATAAATCACAAAATTTCATGTTAGAAAAACAATCTCAAGAACAGATTCCAACGACCTTTGCCGATCAAAAACGTAAAACTGTCGAATCTGCCGAATTCACCGCCGATGGTCGTTATAAAAGAAAAGTACGCAGTTTTGTGCTACGTACAGGCCGTTTAAGCGATCATCAAAAAAACGCTATGAACCAAAACTGGGCAACATTAGGTTTGGATTACCAACCACACCCATTTGATTTCAAAAGTATTTATGGAAACGATAATCCCGTTATTTTGGAAATCGGCTTCGGTATGGGCAGTTCCCTTGTGGAGATGGCGGCACAAAATCCCGACAAAAATTACCTAGGTATTGAAGTACATACGCCGGGCGTCGGTGCCTGTATTGCTTACGCGGTGGAAAAAGGCGTGACGAACCTGCGTGTGATTTGTCACGATGCCACCGAAATTCTACGTGACAGCATTGCCGACCAAAGCCTTGGCGGTTTGCAACTATTCTTTCCGGATCCGTGGCACAAAGCCAGACACCACAAACGTCGTATTGTGCAACCGCACTTTATTGACAGTCTATTGAACAAATTACACGCGGGAGCTTTCATTCACATGGCGACCGATTGGCAAGATTACGCCGAACATATGTTGGAAGTGTTACAGCAATATCCGCAGTTGCGTAACACGTCTGCCAACAACGACTATATTCCACGTCCTGATTTTCGTCCGTTAACCAAGTTTGAACAACGCGGTCATCGCCTAGGACACGGCGTGTGGGATTTATATTTCATCAAACCTTAACAAAAGGAAACTCATCATGGCTATCAAACGTAACCAAAGACAACGCAAAAAAATGCACCTTGCCGAATTCCAAGAATTAGGCTTTTTAGTGAAATGGCAATTCGCCGAAGGCACATCCGTTGAACAAATCGACAATACCGTTGACCGCTTCATCGCCGAAGTTATTAAACCTAACGGATTGGCCTACGAAGGTAGCGGCTATTTACACTGGGAAGGCTTGGTTTGCTTAGAAAAAATCGGCAAATGTGATGCCAACCATCAAGAATTGGTGAAAAATTGGTTAACCCAAAATGGCTTGCAACAAATTGAAATCAGCGAATTATTTGATATTTGGTGGGAATACCCGGCCGGAGCATAATTCAAAGATGCTTTTCAATATGTTGTAAAAAAAGGGCGTATGTGATTATACGCCCTTAAAAAACATTGCTAAAAAAGACCGCACTTTATGCTTTTCAGATCAAAGTGCGGTCTTTTTTTAATCCACATGCCCGCTTAAGAAACCACCGCTTTGGTGTTGCCATAATTTGGCATAGAGACCGTTTTGTTCGAGTAATTCAGCATGAGTACCTTGTTCCACGATTTGTCCGTGATCCAACACAATCAGACGATCCATCGCGGCAATCGTAGATAAACGGTGAGCGATGGCGATAACGGTTTTGTTTTCCATCATTTTATCCAAACTTTCCTGAATCGCCGCTTCCACTTCAGAATCCAGCGCGCTGGTGGCTTCGTCCAATAACAAAATCGGCGCATCTTTTAACATCACGCGGGCGATGGCAATACGCTGGCGTTGTCCGCCGGAGAGTTTCACGCCACGTTCGCCAACATGGGCATCATACCCTTTGCGTCCCTGCGCATCGCTTAAAAACGGAATAAAATCCGCCGCTTCGGCACGTTCAGCGGCATCAAACATTTCCTGCTCGGTGGCACTTGGTCTGCCGTACACGATGTTATCACGCACGGAACGGTGCAATAACGACGTATCTTGCGTCACCAAGCCGATTTGACTGCGCAGGCTTTCCTGTTGCACGTCCATGATATTTTGCCCGTCAATGGTGATAGTGCCTTGTTGCGCTTCATAAAAGCGTAAAAGCAAATTCACAATCGTGGATTTACCCGCGCCGGAACGCCCAATCAATCCCACTTTTTCACCCGGTTTAATGGTTAAATTAAAATGGCTCAACAAAGGTTTTGCCGGATCATAGGCAAAGCTCAGGTCGTTAAATTTAATCTCGCCACGCGTAACATTTAACGGTGGGCAATTTGGTTTATCCAAAATAGTTTGCGGCTTGGTCAGCGTATTCATACCGTCATTTACCGTACCGATATTTTCAAACAAGCGTGCCGATTCCCACATAATCCAACGGGACAAGCCATGAACGCGCAACGCCATCGCGGTGGATGTGGCAATGGCACCGACGCCGACCAACCCTTGTTGCCATAGAAGTACACCAATGATTGCAGTACTTAGAATCAGCACGACGTTGTTAATATAAGTCAAGCTGTCTAGCGAGGTTGCCAAACGCATTTGGGCGTGCACTGTAACCATAAATTCTTCCATAGAACGTTTGGCGTAACCCGCTTCACGAGCACCGTGAGAAAACAATTTTACGGTAGCAATATTGGAATAGGCATCGGTGATTCGCCCCGTCATTAATGAACGGGCATCAGCCTGACGCTGGGCCGTTTTGGAAAGTCGCGGAATCAAGAAACGCAAAATGGTGATAAACAGCACAATCCAAACGAAGAAAGGCACGAGAAACCAACTATCCAATGATGCCAACACCAAGCCCGAGGTCACAAAATACACCACCACATAAACCAACATATCGGCGATAGTGAGCACGGTATCGCGCACCGCAAGAGCGGTTTGCATCACTTTCGCGGAAACGCGTCCGGCAAATTCGTCTTGGTAAAAACTTAAACTTTGTCCCAACATCAGACGATGGAAATTCCAACGCAGGCGCATTGGGAACACACCTTGTAAGGTTTGCAGACGCACGGAGGAGGCTAAAAACAACCAAATAATGCTGAAGACTAACAAGCCCCCCATTCCCATGAGTAAATGGCCTTTTTCCTGCCATAAGGTTGTCGGTGTATAAGCCCCCAACCAATCCACCAACAAGCCCATAAATTGGAACAACATGGCTTCCATCACGCCGTTTCCAATCGTCAGTACCGCTAACAGCAAAATCCAACCTTTCATGCCCTCGATGCTCGACCAAATAAAGCGGAACAAACCGTTTTCCAGCGTTTTCGGCGATTGATCGGGATAGGGGTTCAAGCGATTCTCAAACCAACTAAAAATTTTATTTAACATCACGTCTTTCCTTAAAAACAAAAGGCAACTTAGCTGTTGCCCTAAATGGACGCATTATAGCGTAAAACCTCAACATCGCCTAAACCTGTTCGGCTTTTCGATATTGGCTTGGACTAACGCCGTATAGTGCTTTAAAGGTTTTGCTGAAATGCGCCTCCGATTGATAGCCGACATCCAACGCCACCGACAACACGCTTTTTTGTGTTTTATTTAATAATAACGCGGCTTCTTGCAAGCGTAACTGGGTTAAAAATTTGCCCGGCGCCATGCCGATTTTTTGTTGAAATACCCGCATAAAATTCGCCCGCGACATCGCTGCCAGTTCTGCCAATGCGTCCATATTCCACGCTTGCTGCGGCGCATTAAATAACTGTTGTAACACCTTGCCCAAGCGCTTATCTTGAAAAGCCGCCAATAATCCGCAATGAAGTAAATTTTCCTGCAATCCATGGCGTAAAATATAAATAAACAACACAGTAACCAAAGCATCAATCAGCGATTTTGCTCCCTGTTGATGGTTATCGGCTTCCTGTTGCATTAATTGAACGACCGATTGCACAGGCGTGCCGTTAAGCGACAAATGCAAATATTCCGGCAAGGCATCAATTAGCAAGGAAGGTTTGCTGTAATAAAACAAACCACAGAACATTTTCAAATCCGCCGAATTCTGTCCGATGCTATACACTTTAAACAACGTAGAATCGTTGTCTTGTTGTTGCGGTACATTATTTTCCGACAAATTTTGAGCCTGCCCGGCAATTAAGTGCGGTCGATTTTGCGGAAGAAAAAATATATCCCCCGCCTGCAAATGAATTTGCCGTTCACCTAACGTGAGCCAGCATTCTCCTTGTTCAATCAAGTGAAATGCGCCCACATATTGGTTTTCGGTGATATTCGGTTGAATTTGCCACTGCCCTTGAAACAGGCAGCGAATGTTCACTTCACCGCTTACCTGCGCCAGCTGAATGAGTTTATCTAAACAGTCCATAATGAGATTTTACGCATAAAAGTTAAGACGAATTGGCAAGTATGATACAAGAATTTGTTTATAATTTGTCTCGAAATTTAAACCTATCCCCCCAACTTATTAAGGAGAAAAATCATGTTTGCAGATTGGAAAAATGATGTTGCCCACGTAAAGAAATCTTTCGGCGAATTGGGTAAAAAATATCCGAAAATGTTACAGGCTTACGGCGCACTAGGCGCGGCCGCTGCAGAAGGCAACGTGTTAGATGCCAAAACCCGTGAATTAATCGCGCTTGCTGTGGCTGTGACTACCCGTTGTGAAAGCTGTATCGGCGTGCATGCTGCAGATGCAGTAAAAGCCGGTGCAACTGAAGAAGAAGTAGCTGCCGCATTAGCTATGTCTATCGCGTTAAACGCAGGCGCAGCTTATACTTATTCCCTTCGCGCGTTAGAAGCCTATAACGAGCAAAAATAATACGCCTAACTTTAGTTAGGACTAGAAAACATAATCGGCATCTTCCTGATGCCGATTTTTTTGGAAAAAACACCGCCAAAACCCACCGCACTTTTCCGGAAGATTTAAGAGAACAGATTCAACGCCTTCATCTGTTCCACCACCTGCGCAACCTCAATTTGCGCCATCAAATGTTTTCCCTTTAACTTCGTTGCCCAAGGCAACTGCGCAGACGGTTTGCCAAATTCTTTTTGCACATTTTTTTCATACACCGACACCACATTGGCAAGGTTGCGATAAGGGCCGGTACGCAACGGGTTGTGGTAAGCATATAAACCGATAACCGGTGTACCTTGCGTCGTTGCAATATGTGCAGGGCCGGAATCCGGTGAAAGCACCAAATCCACCTGTCGGATTAATGCCGCAAGCTGTGGAAGCGTTAACTTGCCTGCGGCATTGGTTGGAGCAAAGTTACATAAGCCCTGAATTTGCTCAAGCATCGTCAGTTCACGAGGGGCGGGTGAACTGCACAAAATCACGTTGACATTATGTTGGTGGGCAATATTAGCCACTTCCGCATAACGTTCTACTAACCAGTCTTTTTCAGGCTTACTGGAACAAGGGGAAATCAGCAAATTCTTACGGGTTGGATCAATATATTGGCGCGCCGTGATCAAATCATCTTCCGCGACCGGCAAATCCCATTGCGGTTCCGTGCAAGGCACACCCAAATAGTCCACAAACGCCATAAAGCCGTCTAACACATGAGGATTGCTCGGGTCTTGAATCTTGCAATGCGTAAACAACCACTGACCTTCGCGCGCCCGCTGTTTACCGAAACCGATACGATATTTCGCCTTAATACCCAGGGATAAAATTGACGCACGAAATGCCGTTTGCATATTTAATAACGCATCAAATCGACGATCTTTCAACTGTCGCCACAACTGACACAGCCCACGCCAGCCGCTTTTTTTGTCATACACCACAAACTCCACCCCCGACACATGACGAAACAGCTGCGCTTCCGTCTTTCCGATAACCCATGTTATTTGGGTGCTTGGCCAATAACGCTGAATCTGTTGCACCGCCGCCAACGCATGGCAAACATCGCCAATGGCGGACAAACGTAAAATACAAAGGGATTGCGGAGGTTGGGTGAAAAGCGGCATAGATCTCTCGTTGATGTTGAATTTGGGAATTGCGTTATTTTAAAGTAGAATGCGCCCATCCGCTATCTCATTTTCAAGGTCGCAAAATGCTTGAATATCAACTTAAAAACGACTTTTTCCTCTTTAATTTTGAATACCCGGAACCCCATCAGGAAGACTTTTTTAACGCCGATTTTTGGCGCCGACAAAACCGCATTTTAGGATCGGCGCAAGGGCGCGGCACTACATGGTTTTTACACACGTCGGATCTCTTCGGTGTAAACACCGCGCTGCGTCATTATTACCGTGGTGGCTTATGGGGCAAATTCAACAAAGATCGTTACCGTTTTCAGCAGCTACAAAACACCCGTAGCATTGCCGAATTTAACCTGTTAAATCAATTACATCAGGCCGGATTACCGGTACCCAAACCCATTGGTGCACGAGTTCGCAAAGGCAATTTGGGATTCTGTTATCAAGCAGATTTGCTGAGCGAAAAAATCGAAAATGCCCAAGATCTGACCGCACTTTTGCAGACACAACGTCTTACCGCCGACCAATGGCGACAAATCGGCGGATTGATCCGTCAATTACACGATTTACAAATTTGCCACACCGATCTCAACGCGCACAACATTTTGTGCCAACAACTGGAAGGCGAGACGAAATTTTGGCTCATTGATTTTGATAAGTGCGGTGAAAAATCGGCCAGTTTTTGGAAGGAAGGCAATTTGCAACGATTACAGCGTTCCTTTAACAAAGAAGTGGAACGTATGCACATTCAATTTGACGGGCAGCATTGGCAGCACTTGATGGAAGGTTATTCAAGCCGATAAATGAAAGTGCGGTGGATTTCTGCGATAAAAAACACCTAAAAAACACACCGCACTTTTATAACTAATGACCAACAATAGCCGCGTCAACCGCTACTTTTTCGCCGTTATCAAACATCAATGTTAACGGAAAACGTTCCCCCGCGCGCAAAGCCTTGGCGGAGTCAAACACCATAATATGCAAACCGCCCGGTTTTAATTGCACCTTACCTTTGGCGGGAATTTCAATGCCGGTGGTTGTGATCATTTTGCCGTTTTGCGTGCCGTGCAATACCAAATTCGCCGGCTGGCTACTATGCACCATCGCAAGATTAACCGCTTGGTTGTCGCTGTTATGAAGCTCCATAAAAATCGCGCTCGGTTCACCCGCCTGCTGGGTCGCAATAATAGTTGGATTCGTCACACTGACTTTCGCCATCACACCAAAGGGCAAAAGTGCGGTCATAAAAAATAACGTTTTACAAATGCGTTGCATCGTTTTCTCCTTTTCGCTTTTATTGATTTCGTCGGCATTGCCGATTGCCTTTAAAATATAGCAGAAAAATGCTATATTACCGCCCACTTTTTCGTATTCTTTATTATTCAATTCTCGTAAAACCTCAATGGCAAATTACTACGATATTACCCTTGCGCTCGCCGGTGTATGCCAAGCAGCAAAACTCGTGCAACAACTTGCATTAAACGGCGATGCTGATCAAGCGGCGTTGGAAACCAGTCTGAAGAGCTTACTCCAAACCGCACCGAACACCACATTGGATGTTTTTGGCGGTGATGTGCGTCATCTGAAATTGGGCTTAACCACACTTTGCGAACAACTCAACGGCAGCGAACCGGAACTGAGCCGTTATTGGTTAAGCCTTTTAGCATTAGCGGGGAAATTGAATAAAACGCCACAAGCCAAGCAGGAACTGGCCCGTCGCATTCAATATTTGCCAACGCAGTTGGAACATTACCAGCTGCTGGACGAACAAATGCTGTCTAATTTTGCCGGCATTTATGTGGATGTCATCAGCCCGTTAGGTCGTCGTATTCAAGTCACCGGTGCCACTCAATATTTACAACAGCTAAGCACACAAAACCGCATTCGTGCGGCCTTACTGGCCAGTATTCGTTCCGCCGTTTTGTGGCAACAAGTGGGCGGCACCAAATGGCAAGTGTTGTTTTTCCGTAGCAAAATCGCCGCCATGGCACAACAAATTCTCTCTTCCCTTTAATATGGAGCTTTAATTTATGCAACTGAGCGCATTAACTGCACTTTCCCCTATTGATGGTCGTTATCAAGACAAAACCGCCCGTTTACGCGGCATTTTTAGTGAATTCGGCCTATTAAAATTCCGTGTTACGGTAGAAGTTCGTTGGTTACAAAAATTGGCGGCGACCGCACAAATCGCCGAAGTTCCTTCTTTGTCAAAAGAAGCAAACGATCACCTCAACCAAATTGTCGCTAATTTTGCCCTTGAAGATGCAGAGCACATTAAAGAAATCGAAAAAACCACCAACCACGATGTCAAAGCGGTGGAATATTTCCTTAAAGAAAAAAGCGCAGCATTGCCTGAATTAGCGAAAATCAGCGAATTTATCCACTTTGCCTGCACCTCCGAAGACATCAATAATCTTTCCCACGCCTTAATGTTAAAAACCGTGCGTGAAGAAGTATTGTTACCGGAGTGGCAAAATTTAATCGAAAAAATCACCGCACTTGCCGAGCAATATAAAACCATTCCATTGCTTTCCCGTACGCACGGTCAACCGGCATCGCCAACCACCGTGGGCAAAGAAATGGCCAACGTGGTGTATCGTTTAAGACGCCAATACAAACAATTACAACAAATTGATATTCTTGGCAAAATCAACGGCGCCGTGGGCAACTATAACGCCCATTTATCCGCTTACCCGAATATTGATTGGCATACCTTCAGCGAAGAATTTGTCACTTCTTTGGGCATTACATGGAACCCGTACACCACCCAAATCGAACCCCATGATTACATCGCCGAATTGTTCGATTGCGTAGCGCGTTTTAACACTATCGTGATCGATTTCGACCGCGACCTATGGGGTTACATCGCATTAAATCATTTCAAACAACGTACCATAGCCGGAGAGATCGGTTCCTCCACTATGCCACACAAAGTCAATCCGATCGACTTCGAGAACTCCGAAGGCAACCTCGGTTTAGCAAATGCCGTGATGGCACACTTAGGTAGCAAATTACCAATTTCCCGCTGGCAACGTGACTTAACGGATTCCACCGTGTTACGCAACCTTGGCGTAGGTTTAGGCTACTGCTTAATCGCCTATGCCGCGACCCAAAAAGGCATCAGCAAATTAGAAGTAAACAAAGCCCATTTGCGTGAAGAATTGGATCAAAACTGGGAAGTGCTCGCCGAACCGATTCAAACCGTGATGCGTCGTTACGGCATTGAAAAACCGTACGAAAAACTGAAAGAACTCACCCGCGGCAAACGCGTAGATGCCAAAGCAATGTTTGATTTCATTGAGAAATTAGACATTCCGGCAAAAGAAAAAGCACGCTTGCAACAACTCACGCCTGCCGACTATATTGGTGCGGCGGTGCAGTTAGTGGAAAAACTGTAAGCCGTCTTAAATAGGCTATGTAAGGGCGGATTAATCTCCGCCCGTTTTTTTATCCAATCCTCGTTGTGGAAAGATCCGTTCTTTCAGCTTTCTAAAATTTACCACTAAAATCGACTACACTTTTATTCTCATCAGACCATTCATAATAGAGAATTATTTGCATTTCACTTTTGTCCTCCCTAGAATACAAAGTGTTCACGCAAATTTTACCTCTTGCAGAACCAACAATTTATCTAAAAAATGTAAAAGGAGTTTTTAATGAAGATTCATCATTTCCAACTTGCCACGCTCGCCGCAGCCATTGCTTTCTCCGGTGTTGCAGCTGCCGATATCACTGTGTATAACGGTCAGCACAAAGAAGCCGCCAAAGCTGTTACTGAAGCCTTTACCAAAGAAACAGGCATCAATGTGACATTAAACAGCGCAAAAAGCGAACAATTAGCGGGGCAGTTAAAAGAAGAGGGTGAAAAAACCCCGGCAGACGTGTTCTATACCGAACAAATCGCCACATTTGCCGGATTGTCTGACGCAGGTTTACTCGAACAGCTCTCTGCCGAAACGATCAAACAAACCAAATATAAAGGTGTGCCTGTTGCTCCGAAAAAAGACTGGATCGCCTTAAGCGGTCGTTCTCGCGTAGTGGTTTATGACAAAAATAAACTCTCCGAAAAAGACATGGAAAAATCTGTATTAGATTACGCCACACCGAAATGGAAAGATAAAATCGGTTATGTTCCAACCTCCGGCGCATTCTTATCACAAGTCGTTGCAATCACCAAATTGAAAGGTGAGCAAGCAGCATTGGACTGGCTGAAAGGTTTGAAAGAGAATGGCAAACTTTATGCTAAAAATACCGTGGCATTGCAAGCAGTCGAAAATGGTGAAGTGCCGGCAGCATTAATTAACAACTACTACTGGTACGCCTTGGCAAAAGAAAAAGGCGAGGACAAATTAAACTCCCGTTTATACTTTATTCGTAACCAAGACCCGGGCGCATTAGTGACCTACTCCGGTGCTGCGGTATTGAAAGGCTCTAAAAATAAAGAAGAAGCGAAAAAATTCGTGGATTTCTTAGCCAGTAAAAAAGGCCAAGAAGCCCTCGTTGCTGCCCGCGCAGAATATCCATTGCGTCCTGATGTGGTTTCCCCATTCAACATGGAACCTTACGCGAAATTAGAAGCCCCTGAAGTCTCTGCGCCAACTGCAGAAGATAAAGAAAAAGCTAACAAATTAATTGAACAGGCTGGATTGAAATAATCGTATCACCACGGTATCTCTCAAAGTGAAATACCGTGGATACGGTTAAAAATATAAAAAGCCACCTGAAAGTGCGGTCGTTTTTCAACGCGTTTTTCGGGTGGTTTTTTTATGGTGGAAAAATGCCTAAACAAGAAAAAGTTTCCAATAAGATGGAAACTTTTTGGATCTAGTCTTTCTTAATTGGAGGATTGGCATAAATCGGCAATGATGAACGAGAAACCTTAACATCCGGACATTTTTGTCTCATCTCGTGTAGGAATACTTCTGCTTTGTGTCTGCTATTGGTTTTCTCATAATTGGTGCCCAAAATCACTTCATCCACCACATTGCTGATATCGGCATAAGGTAAATAAATAGATTGGGTCCTTTCACAATATTTAATTTCTTCTGAGCCGATTTCTGCCATTTTTAGCACACGGAATTCTTCTTCATCACGGAAAGCAAAGTCTTTGAACAGATAACGAATATATTCCAAAACGTTTTTGTTTTGATCATTAACATTATCCTTTACTTTGAAAAAATCTATGAGTTGTTGTAACGCCTCTTCAAGTTTTTCGATACGAAAATTATGCCACTCATTATTTTCACCTATCGGCTTCAAACAAATGCCAAATTTAAAATCATCAAGCCATATTTCACATTTTTCTTTCGCAATGTATTCATCTTTATATGCAATATAAGCAACTTGATAAAGTGGTAGTTTTTCATATTCCACATTGGAAATATCAGTCTCCTTAAATTTAGCTGAATTTTCGTCCTGATTTTTAGTAATACTACGGAAAGGTGCTGAAATGTCAGGTACTTTTAGCCAATCTCCGTTTTTATTAAATACTAGACAACAGCCCGAAGCTTCAACCCCATCTTCTTTGCCATAAAGACGGAATTGATTCAAATCGTTCACCCGACTAGAAAAACAAGCAAAGAAAGCATTGTGAGGTGAACAATCCGTTTTATTTTCCAATTCCAAATCTTGTAACTTCAACAGTTCCAGTAACCCTTCTCCCTCAGAAGGATCATTCATATAGGAAGAACTGCCTATTCTCATTGGGCTAGAATCATCCTCATTAACAACACCAAATAGCTTGTTACACACTGTGGAAGATGTGTAATGCGCAAGCGGCGTTGAACCCAATTCAATCGGAGGAATATGTAAAACGGCTAAAATAGTAGAAATAGAGTCCTTTAATATTTTATTAAAATCGTTATCTTCATTTGAAAATAAAGTTTCGTATATCTCTTGCTTTTTCTTATTAAAATAAGGAACCCACTTCTGTGTAAGAAAGCAAATATTTCTTAAATAACGACAAGCTATTTTTTTATTTCTGTTTCTTTCTCACTTTTCAATAGCTCAGAAAGTTCTAATTGCTGTTTATAATATTCAATAGCTTGCTTAAACAATTTCTTTGCTTCAGCTACATCTTTGGTTTTTATCGCCTGCTCAAAGTAACAACGACCAAGCCAAGATAATGCATTGTTCTGTTCTTGCTCATCTTGCAGTTGTTGAGCAAGGTTGAATTGTTGCTGATAACGTGCAACTGCTTGGTCAAATAAACGCTTTAATTCTACTACGTTTTTAGTCCTAATCGCCTGTTCAAAGTAACAACGTCCAAGCCAAAATAGCGAATTGTTTTGTTCTTGCTCATCTTGCAGTTGTTGAGTAAGATTTAATTGTTGCTGATAATGCACAACCGCTTGCTCAAATAAATGCTTTACTTCTACTACGTCTTTGATTCTAACCGCCTGCTCAAAATAGCAACGCCCAAGCGCCATCTGATTATCTTGTTGTTCTTGCAAGTCTTCTTGCTGTTTGGCAAGTTCTAAATTCTGCTGGAGATAGTTAATTGCCTTTTCAAACAATTTCTTGACTTCTACTACTCCTTTTATTTTCTTTGCTTGCGCAAAATAACAATAACTAAGCCAGACTAGGACATTGTTATGTTTTCCAAAATTTGTTTTATTATCTGCTAGTTGTTTAGCAAATTTTAACTGCTGTTGATAATGTTCAATCGCTTTTTTAAACCACCCCTTTGCTTCAGTTGTATCTTTGGTTTTAATCGCCGACTCTAGACAACAACGACCAAGCCCAAATTGAGCATGTTCTTGTTTTTGAAGTCTTGCTTGCTTACTCGTCAACTTTTGCGCAAGCTTAAATAGCCATTTGTAATGTATGGCTGCTTGTTCAAAAAGTTCCTTCGCTTCATCAACATCTTTATTGTTTAATAAAGCCTGCTCTAAATAACAATGACCAAGCCAACATTGAATATCACTTTGTTCCTCAAGTTGAGAGTTTTTATCTTCAATCTCGTTCAAAGCGAGATTGAGTTTTGTAATTGCTTCATCAATATTCTTGTTATTGAATAAACGCTTACCTTCTGCAATTAAATCATTAACACTCATTGTTTTGTTCCTTATGAAAATGCCTTAACGGAAATCAAATTTCGTTAGTAATAAAAAGACACAATCCATTAAATTTACTTATATAATTCATCCTAAAATCACTTAATGAGAATTTTAGTTATTTTAATTTCGGAAAGGAAGATATAATGACGCATTGAACACAAAATGAAGAAATTTTGTATAGTTAATTTGTGCCAACAATAGCTTTCAGGCGATACCGGTAACTGACAGCACTTGGCATACAGCTATCTAGCGAGAGCCGTTATTTTAACCCAATACTAAAAAGGACAACCCCTTGAACCGTAATCCTCCGTTTTGGCTAACTGTCTTGATTATTCTTATCAGTTTGCCGTTGATTTTGCCCTTTCTCTATGTGGTAGTTAGAGCTGTTGATGTGGGTTGGGTGCGCAGTATTGAACTGCTTTGGCGGCCGCGTATGTGGGAGCTGTTGAGCAATACGTTATTGTTGATGGTGTGTGTGACGACATTTTCCATCATTCTCGGCACGGTTTGCGCCTTTTTGTTAGAACGCTATCGCTTTTGGGGTAAGCCCTTTTTTCAGGTAGCGATGACATTGCCGCTTTGTATTCCTGCGTTCGTCAGTTGTTTCACGTGGATTAGCCTCACTTTTAGCGTTGAGGGCTTTTGGGGCACGATTGGCATTATGACCTTAAGCTCCTTTCCGCTTGCCTATTTGCCTGTTGCCGCCACCTTAAAACGGTTGGATCGCTCATTGGAGGAAGTCAGTCTTTCCCTTGGCAAAAACCGCCGTTACACCTTTTGGCACGCCATATTTCCACAGTTAAAACCCGCCATCGGCAGCAGTGTTTTATTAATCGCGTTACATATGTTGGTGGAATTCGGTGCCGTGTCGATTTTGAATTATCAAACCTTCACCACCGCCATTTTCCAAGAGTATGAAATGGCCTTTAATAACAATACGGCAGCGTTACTGTCAGCGGTGTTGATGGTGATTTGTGCCTTGATCGTGTTCGGCGAAATTTTCTTTCGTGGACAACAAACCCTGTACAACAGTGGCAAAGGCGTTACCCGCCCTTATCCGGTGAAAAATTTAATGGCCGGTAAGCAACTCTTGGCTGTCATTTTTTTCCTCACAATTTTTGTCCTCAGCATCGGCGTACCGCTCACCATGTTGATTCACTGGATGATCGTAGGCACGTCCATTGAAAGTGCGGTGGATTTTTCTGCCTTTTTCGAAGCCTTCAGCAATTCTTTGATGGTTTCTGGTTTAGGCGCGGGGCTCACCGTGCTTTGCGCCCTGCCGCTCGTTTGGAGCGCCGTGCGTTATCGCAACCGCCTCACCGTGTGGATTGACCGCCTGCCTTATTTATTACACGCCGTACCGGGTTTGGTTATCGCCTTGTCGTTGGTGTATTTCACCATTAACTACGCTTATTCTTTCTACCAAACGTTCCTCATGGTGGTGGTCGCCTATTTCATGTTGTATTTGCCAATGGCGCAAACCACATTGCGTAGCTCCTTGGAACAAATATCCGACAATGTAGAAAAAGTGGGGCAAAGCCTTGGGCGCAGTCATTTTTATATTTTCCGCACGCTCACCATTCCCGCCATGTTACCGGGCATTGCCGCCGCGTTTGCGTTGGTGTTTCTAAACCTGATGAAAGAACTCACCGCCACCTTATTACTCACCCCAAACGACATCAAAACCTTATCCATCGCCGTTTGGGAATACACCAGTGATGCCCAATATGCCGCCGCTACGCCTTATGCCGTGATGTTAGTGCTATTTTCCGGCATTCCGGTGTTTTTATTGAAAAAATATGCATTTAAATAATAGAGTTAAGCCCTATGCAAATAAATCAACCTTTATTACGACTTCATCACATCAATAAATATTTCAACCAACTTCATGTTCTGCGTGATATTTCCTTGCAGCTAAACAGCGACGAGATCTTATTTTTATTAGGTGCATCAGGCTGTGGCAAAACCACCTTATTGCGCACCATCGCAGGCTTTGAGCAGGCTGACCATGGCGAAATTTGGTTAAAAGAGCGGTTGATTTTCGGCGCAAATTGCAACGTGCCGACGCAACAACGTCATTTGGGCTATGTGGTGCAGGAAGGCGTGTTATTTCCACATATGAATGTATATCGCAACATTGCTTACGGCTTGGGCGATGGCAAAGGTCGCTCCGCGGAAGAGCGACAACGCATCGAAGAAGTGATGGCGCTCACCGGTATTACTGCACTTGCCGACCGTTTCCCGCACCAACTTTCCGGCGGACAACAACAACGCGTCGCTTTAGCGCGCGCTATCGCCCCTAATCCCGAACTGATCTTACTGGACGAACCGTTCAGTGCCTTAGACGAGCACCTGCGCCAACAAATTCGCCATGATATGTTGCAAGCACTCCGCCAAAGTGGCACCTCTGCCGTTTTCGTCACCCACGATCGCGACGAAGCCTTGCGTTATGCCGATAAAATCGCGGTGCTGCAAAATGGAGAAATCCTACAAATCGCCGATCCGCGCACGCTTTATTGGTCGCCACAACACCTCTGCACGGCGACCTTTATCGGAGAGAGCATTGTGTTGCCGGCAACCTTAAATTCACCTTCAACAGCGCACTGTCAATTGGGCGACATCGCCGTGATAGACAAAAGCCAAGGACAACAGACAGGCACGCTACTCCTCCGCCCGGAACAATTCTGCTTGTCAAAAACACCGCAAAATTCCACCGCACTTTTTAACGCCATCGTCCGCCACGTGGAATTCAAAGGCAAAATAACGGCGATTCGAATTGAAATAAATGGCTTCGAAATTGAATTAGAAGAACATCATGGAATTGAGTTGTGTGTAGGAGATAAGGCTGACGTTTATTTGTATGGAACAGGGTTGTTTTATGGGGAGTAAGTGTTTTCTCTAAGGGATTATTTCAATTTGAGTATCCCATCAGAACATTACTTGAAAAGTGCAGTGAATTTTTAATTTATTTTTTTAGGAGCAACACTATCCTAAATAAGCCTCCAACAACCCCCTTAACTCTTCCCCATCATGGCACCGCTTGACGACTTCAAATAAACTCGTTGCCTCTTCATACTCACATTTTAAATACTGCAACCATTGCTTAATACGCGCTACATGGTAAAAACCGCTATCATGGCAATTTTCCAGTGCGGCATATTTGCACAGAATTGGCATGATCTCAGACCAGTTTAACGGGGCATCGTTATGTTTTAGTACGCGACTTAAATTAGGTATATTTAGCGCACCGCGACCGACCATCAGATCATCGCAGTCGGTCATTGCGAGGCATCGTTGTCCGTCTTCCCAGCGCCAAATTTCACCGTTGGCGATGACAGGAATATTGAGTTTTTGGCGGATTTCACCGATCTTTTGCCAGTTGATGCGATCAGCGCGATAGCCATCCGTTTTGGTGCGTCCATGAATAGCAATTTCGGTCGCGCCGCCTTGTTGCACCGCATCGGCAATGTCATAAGCGAAGTCCGTGGAATCCCAGCCCAAGCGCACTTTAACGCTGACTGCCTGTTCTTGCGGTACGGCTTGACGGATGGCTTTAGTGGCTTGGTAGATAAGTTCCGGTTGTTTTAACAAAGAAGCGCCACCGTTGCTACCGTTCACGGTTTTCGACGGGCAGCCACAGTTTAAATCAACGCCGTGGGAACCTAATTGAATGGCGAGTTCAGCGTTTTCCGCCAACCATTGAGGATGTTGTCCGAGCAGTTGCACGCGCACCGGGGTACCGCTTGGGGTAAAGCCTTGGTGGTGTAATTCGGGGCAAAGGCGATAAAACACTTTCGGTGGCAGACGTTGATCCATTACGCGCACAAATTCGGAAATGCACAAATCATAGTCGTTCACTTCCGTTAATAATTGCCGCACCAGCGGATCAAGTACGCCCTGCATTGGGGCTAAAATGACGCGCAAAGGTTATTTCCAGCCTTTGGCTTTGCAAATTAAATCGTACGCCGCTTGAATTTGCTGCGCTTTTTCTTTCGCCATTTCCATCATTTCCGGCGGCAAACCTTTCGCCACCAATTTGTCCGGATGATTTTCATTCATTAAACGACGATAAGCGCGTTTTACCGTAGGTTGATCGTCCGCTGCCGTGACGCCGAGGACTTTATAAGCATCATCTAATGTCGGACCGGAAGACGATTGTTGGGATTGGTGTTGATAACCGCCTTGATAGCCTGAATGTTGCTGTTGATAATAACCGCCTTGTTGGTAAAAACCGCCGCGGGTAAATTGACGCGCCGCCATTTCCATTGCCAACATTTGCTCAAATTGGACGCGGGATAAGCCGAGTTCTTCCGCCACCACAAACAGCACACTTTTTTCATTATCATGCAATTGTCCGTCAGAAAAGGCTGCTTGGAGTTGAACCGATAAAAACGCACGCAATAAATCGCCACGTTGACCACAACCGAGACGAAATTCACGAATCACCTGACGAATCGGGAAATCTGTCTGTTTGCCACGATTAAATGCGTCTTGCGCTAAACGGCGACCGGCATCGTCCAATTGCATATGACTCATTAAATGGTTCGCCAGTTGAATGTCTTCTTCCGTCACACGTCCTTTGGCTTTGCTTAAATGCCCAAGCACCGCAAAGGTGGTTTGCATAAAGAGTAACTGACGGGTAGTTTTATTTTTGAAAAAAGTGGAGCTTACCGTGCCCAATTCATACAATTTTTTATCGGCGAGGTGGCCAAGAAAAATCCCTGCCAACATGCCGAAAAAACCGCCCAACCGAAAGCCGATAATGGCACCTAAAAATTTTCCAATAAAATTCATTGTCACTCCGTTAAGGTTAAAAAAGTGCGGTGGATTTTCTGAGTAAATTTCAAAAACGCCGCTAAAAACAACCGCACTTTAGATTAGTTAAATACCGTACTGCTCACGATAAGCGCGCATGGCCAGCAAATATTGTTGGTATTCCGCCCTTGTTTCAATAAACGCCATTAAATCGGCAAAATCAATAATGGACAGTACGTTGCATTGGTAATCGCGTTCTACTTCTTGAATGGCAGAAAGCTCGCCGTTACCGCGCTCTTGACGATTTAAAGCAATTAACACGGCGCTTAATTGCGCTTCATTTGCCTGAATCAATTGCATGGATTCGCGAATTGCCGTACCGGCGGTGATCACATCGTCCACCAACAACACCTTGCCGCGTAACGGGCTGCCGATTAAATTGCCGCCTTCGCCGTGATCTTTGGCTTCTTTACGGTTAAAACATACCGGTTTATCCACATTAAATTGATTAAACAACGCAACTGAAACAGCAGTGGCGATAGGAATGCCTTTGTACGCCGGGCCAAAAATCACATCGTATTGCAATCCGGCAGCTTGCAAGGCAGCGGCATAAAATCCGCCTAAACGGGCCAAGTCCGCACCGGTGTTGAATAATCCCGCGTTAAAAAAATAAGGACTGACACGGCCGGATTTCAAGGTGAATTCGCCGAATTTTAATACCTGACGGGCAAGGGCGAATTCAATAAACTGTTGTTTGTAGACATCCATATTTCGTGTCCCTAGTCAGCCAGTGCCGCACGTTGGGTTTGGAAAATGATATCGCAACCTTGTTTGGCAAGATCTAATAAGGTTAATAATTCCTCATGGCTGAACGGTTCGCCTTCCGCGGTACCTTGTACTTCAATCATGCGACCATCTTCCATCATCACCACGTTCATGTCTGTTTCCGCAGCAGAATCTTCCACATATTCCAAATCACATACTGCTTCACCATCCACAATGCCGACAGAAATTGCCGCGACCAATCCTTTCAACGGATTTTTGCTCAATGTGCCGTTTGCCACCAAACCATTCAATGCATCACATAACGCCACGCAAGCGCCGGTAATGGAGGCGGTGCGAGTGCCGCCGTCCGCTTGGATGACATCGCAGTCCAATGTGATGCAACGCTCACCGAGCGCTTCCAAATCTACCATGGCACGCAGTGAACGAGCGATTAAACGTTGAATTTCTAAGGTACGGCCGCCTTGCTTGCCTTTTGCCGCTTCACGTTGCATACGGCTGTGGGTAGAACGTGGCAACATGCCGTATTCTGCGGTAACCCAACCTTGTCCTAACCCTTTCAAAAAGCGCGGTACGCCCTCTTCCACCGTGGCGGTACACAACACTTTGGTGTCGCCGAACTCCACCAGCACGGAACCTTCCGCGTGTTTAGTATAATGGCGGGTGATCTGAATCGGGCGGGGTTGATGATTGGCACGTTGATTCGGGCGCATGAAAAATTCCTCATTAAGCAATAAAAAATCGTGCTATTTTAGCACGCAAACTGACAGAAACGAAATTTGGCAGTACAATAGAATGCAAATTTTACGGCACAGAAATGAAGGAATTATTATGATTTATAGCATGACGGCATTCGCCAGTTTGGAAATCAAAAAAAATTGGGGCAATGCGGTGTGGGAAATTCGCTCGGTGAATCAACGTTATCTGGAAACCTTTTTCCGCCTGCCGGAACAGTTCCGCAGCTTAGAAAACACCCTGCGCGAAAGCCTACGCCAAAAGCTCACCCGTGGCAAAATCGAATGCACATTGCGTATCGATAATAAAAAACAAACCGCCGCCGAATTACATATTAATCAAGAATTTGCAAATCAAGTGCTGCAATCCTTGCAATGGCTGAAACAACAAGCGGGCGAGGGCGAGTTTAATTTAACCGATGTGTTGCGTTATCCGGGCGTGGTGGAAGTGCCGGAACAGGACGTGGATTTAATCAGCCGGGATTTATTAGCGGCGTTTGAACAAGTGGTCGGCGAATTCATCGCTATGCGTCAGCGTGAAGGGGAAAAAATTCATACTTTACTGGAACAGCGCCTTGACGCCATCAACGTCGAACAGCAAAAAGTGCGGTCAAAAATGCCAGAGATTTTACAATGGCAGCGTGAGCGGATGCTGCAACGCTTCGAGGAAATTCAACTGCAACCCGATCCACAACGTTTGGAGCAAGAACTGATTATGCTGGCGCAACGCATTGATGTGGCGGAAGAACTGGATCGGTTACAGTTACACGTGAAAGAAACCCAAAATATTCTGCGCAAAGGCGGCGCGGTGGGACGTAAGCTGGATTTTATGATGCAGGAGCTGAACCGCGAATCCAACACACTGGCGTCCAAATCCATTAATGTGGACGTCACCAATTCCGCCATTGAGCTTAAAGTGTTAATCGAGCAAATGCGTGAGCAAATTCAAAATCTTGAATAATTTATTGATATTTTTAAGGAAAGTACGATGGCATATGCACTTTTAACGGCACAACAGGACGACATCATCTGCCCGCTCAGCCATTACACCCTCATTGAAATGGCGGGTATGGATGCGGAAAAATATTTGCAGGGGCAACTCACCTGCGATGTGACAAAACTTGCGGCAGGCGAATCCACCCTCACCGCCCATTGCGATCCGAAAGGCAAAATGAGCGCGCTATTCCGCCTGATTCGGCAAGACGAACAGACGTTTTATATGTTGCTGAAAAGTGAATTATTGCCGTCGGCATTGGATCAACTGAAGAAATATGCGGTGTTTTCCAAAGTCACATTCACCCCGTTAGATTGGCAAATTATCGGCGCCGCCGGCACAAAAGGCATTGAAAAGTGCGGTCAATTTTCTGCACAAATTCGCATTGATGTGAATGCGCAACAACCGCGGGTAATTTTACTCAACCCGACCTGCTTAGCCCTCGAACCCACCGTTGAAGCACAAGTTTGGGATTTATTGGATATTCAAGATGGTGTGCCCAGTTTGGCGGCAGCCACCCAATTAGAATTTATTCCGCAAGCGTTAAACCTGCAAAGTGTCGAACAGGCGATTTCCTTCCACAAAGGGTGTTACATCGGGCAGGAAACCGTGGCACGCGCCAAATATCGTGGTGCCAATAAACGTGCCCTCTTTATTTTCGTGGCACGAACGCAAAGTCTGCCGGAAATCGGTTCCGCCCTAGAAATGGCACTCGGCAACAACTGGCGAGCCACAGGAACCATCACAAGTGCGGTCAATTTTCACGGTGTTTTGTGGTTGCAGGCCGTGTTAAATACGCCGTTGGAAGAAGGTCAGGCGTTCCGCTTGCCGAACTGCCAAACCTTGCTCGATATGCAACCCTTGCCTTATGAGTTAAGCTGATGAAAGTCGGATTGGTATTAGAAGGCGGCGCCATGCGCGGGATGTTCACCGCCGGCGTGTTGGATGTCTTCTTGGATGAACAGATTCACATTGACGGCATCGTTAGTGTGTCTGCCGGAGCCTTATTCGGCGTAAATTTGCCTTCCAAACAACGTGGCCGCGTGTTGCGTTACAACAAAAAATACCTCAATGACAAACGCTACATGGGTTGGCACAGCCTGTTCACCACGGGCAATATCGTTAACAAAGAGTTCGCCTTTTATCAGCTCCCTGTTGAATTGGATGTATTCGATCAAGAAGCATTTGCCCGCTCCGGCATCGACTTATACACGGTGTTAACCAACGTAGAAAGCGGCGAAGCGGAATATGTGAAAATCCACGATGCCTTTGAGCAAATGGAAACATTGCGTGCCACCTCCGCCATGCCTTTCGTGTCGAAAATGGTGGAAATCAACGGCAAAAAATATTTAGACGGCGGCATTGCAGACAGTATTCCGTTGCGTTTCTGTCAACAGTTAGGCTACGACAAAATCATCGTCGTGCTCACCCGCCCATTGGATTACCGCAAAACGCCGACCAATCCGCTACTGTTCAACGCTTTTTATCGCCGTTACCCAAAACTGGTCGAACGCCTGACCAACCGCTATGCCGACTATAACCGCACGGTGGAAGACATCATTCGTCTTAACGAACAGGGCAAGATTTTCGTCATCCGACCATCCATCACGTTACCAATTCGACGCATCGAAAAAGATGTACACAAAATTCAAGCTATGTATGATTTGGGCGTAAGCGATGCGCAATATGTCATGAAAGATTTAAAAGCGTATTTGGCGGGCTAAAAAACGTCTCCAAAGACAACCGCACTTTAGTACATAAAGTGCGGTTGTCTTTTACAGCGAACATTACTAGCAAATAGAGAAAAATTATATGGTATTAGGTAATTTAAAATGGAAAATCTAAAAGGATTGAGCATTACTTTACAACATATCGCTCAACCCTTACCGTCATTTATAACTTAAGTTATAAGGTTATCCATTGGATATTTAACCTACCTTTTTCTTACCTTCCGGCATTAAAGAAGAGTGATGGTGAGCAATTAACCACTCTTTGCCATTCCATTGATAGTTAAAACTATAACGTCCGCTGGCTTTTTTACCGGTCTTCTTGTAAACGAAGGAATATAAACCAACGTCAGAAGCTGTGTTACAGCCAATTTGGATATGGCTTTGATCGATGGTTCCTACAGGAGCATTTGCTAAAAAGTGATTAAAATAATCTTCTTTTTCAGCTGCTGTCAGACGAATTTTATTGGAGACAGTCGGTAATAAAACCGAATCCGCCGCATAATTAGCTACGACCTTCTTAGCATCGCCTGTTTTAAGCGAATCATTCCAACGATCAAACAACTGTGCAATTTCTTGTTCAGTAACTGCCTTACATTGCATTGTTGATGCTGCATCAGGCGATTTGGACTGAGTACATGCTGTAAGTAATGTGGTCATTGCCACCGCACTAATCCATTTTTTCATGCCATTTTCCTCTTAAATGTTAAGTTATTGCATCTATATATGATGCAAGACGCATCATATAGGGACAAAAAAATAAAAAATTGATCTGAATCAATATACATATGTTTATATGTACAGGACTGACCTCTTAAAAAATAATCTCACCCTTTCTAATGAACAACGCATCAAATATCCGAAAACCACATAACAAATTTTATCTATAATTCGTATTATGTAGTCCATTCATATAAAATCCGCTGGAAACTGACCGCACTTTATGGTATAAAGCACGCCGTTATTTTGCTGTTTAAAATAACGTTTAATTTTTAATCAATTTACTAAAACACACACATATCAATCAGGCTAAATCGGGGTGCCAAACGGTCGATTGGCTGGATATGTGGAGGCTAAACCCCAAACAAAAAGGAAAATTATCATGGCACAAGTTTCTATGCGCGACATGCTACAAGCCGGCGTTCACTTCGGTCACCAAACTCGTTACTGGAACCCAAAAATGAAACCATTTATTTTCGGACCACGCAACGGCGTTCATATCATCAACCTTGAAAAAACCGTTCCAATGTTTAACGAAGCATTAGCTGAGTTAACCCGCATTGCAAGCAATAACGGTAAAGTGTTGTTCGTTGGTACCAAACGTGCGGCGACCGATGCAGTGCAAGCAGCAGCGTTAGAATGTCAACAATATTACGTCAATCACCGTTGGTTAGGTGAAACCACATAACAAATTTTATCTATAATTCGTATTATGTAGTCCATTCATATAAAATCCGCTGGAAACTGACCGCACTTTATGGTATAAAGCACGCCGTTATTTTGCTGTTTAAAATAACGTTTAATTTTTAATCAATTTACTAAAACACACACATATCAATCAGGCTAAATCGGGGTGCCAAACGGTCGATTGGCTGGATATGTGGAGGCTAAACCCCAAACAAAAAGGAAAATTATCATGGCACAAGTTTCTATGCGCGACATGCTACAAGCCGGCGTTCACTTCGGTCACCAAACTCGTTACTGGAACCCAAAAATGAAACCATTTATTTTCGGACCACGCAACGGCGTTCATATCATCAACCTTGAAAAAACCGTTCCAATGTTTAACGAAGCATTAGCTGAGTTAACCCGCATTGCAAGCAATAACGGTAAAGTGTTGTTCGTTGGTACCAAACGTGCGGCGACCGATGCAGTGCAAGCAGCAGCGTTAGAATGTCAACAATATTACGTCAATCACCGTTGGTTAGGTGGTATGTTGACTAACTGGAAAACAGTTCGTCAATCCATCAAACGTTTAAAAGATTTAGAAACCCAATCTCAAGACGGCACTTTCGACAAATTAACCAAAAAAGAAGCGTTAATGCGTGGCCGTGAGATGGAAAAACTTGAATTAAGCCTTGGCGGTATCAAAGAGATGGGCGGTCTTCCGGATGCATTATTCGTTATCGGTGCAGACCACGAACACATCGCTGTTAAAGAAGCAAACAACTTGGGTATCCCAGTATTTGCTATCGTTGATACTAACTCTAGCCCGGATGGCATTGATTTCGTTATCCCAGGTAACGATGACGCAGCACGTGCAATTCAACTTTATCTTTCTTCTGCTGTTGCAGCGATCAAAAAAGGTCGTGGTAACGAAGCAGCGGTTGCTGAAGAATTAGCGCAAGCCGCAGAATAATTTAGGCGATTGCGATAAGGCGTAAGCCCTTATTAATCAGACGATTAATTAATGAACAGGGGGCTAAATAGCTCCCTGTATTTTTATAGCTAAAAGTGCGATCACAAAAATAAATTATTTTTCCATCGCACTTTAACCGACAGAGGATTCTAAAATGGCTGAAATCACAGCATCATTAGTAAAAGAACTGCGCGAACGTACCGGCGCAGGCATGATGGAATGTAAAAAAGCATTAGTTGAAGCAAACGGCGATATCGAATTAGCCATCGACAACATGCGTAAATCTGGTCAAGCAAAAGCGGCGAAAAAAGCAGGCCGTGTTGCAGCTGAAGGTGTTATCCTTGCTCGTGTACAAAATGGTTTCGGCGTATTAGTTGAAATGAACTGTGAAACCGACTTCGTAGCAAAAGACGCCGGCTTCTTAGGTTTAGCCAACGAAGTGGCAGACTACGCTGCTGCCAACAAAGGCGCAACTATTGAACAACTTCAAGCGCAATTTGAAGAAAAACGTGCTGCATTAGTAGCGAAAATCGGCGAAAACATGACAATCCGTCGTGTTGCTTACATCGAAGGCGATGTTGTAGGTTCTTACTTACACGGCGCGAAAATCGGTGTATTGGTTGCCGGTAAAGGTGCTGACGATGAATTGTTAAAACACATCGCAATGCACGTTGCAGCAAGCCGTCCGGACTACGTTAACCCAAGTGATGTTCCTGCCGCAGTGGTTGAACATGAGCGCAACATCCAAGTGGATATCGCAATGCAATCCGGTAAACCACGCGAAATCGCAGAAAAAATGGTTGAAGGCCGCATGAAGAAATTCACCGGCGAAGTCTCTTTAACTGGTCAACCGTTCGTTATGGATCCATCTAAATCTGTTGGCGATCTATTAAAAGAAAAAGGTGCTGAAATCTCTAACTTCATCCGCTTAGAAGTGGGCGAAGGTATCGAGAAAGTGGAAACCGACTTCGCTGCAGAAGTAGCTGCAATGTCTAAAGCTTAATCAATAAGTTAAGCAAAAAAGCAGGTGTAAAAACCTGCTTTTTTATTGTCTGTCGTCCTAAATGACAATTCCGTTATACCCCATTCCCTTTTATTCTAAAATCTCCCATAAAATCCCACAAAGTACGGTGGGAAATCTGCTAAAATAAGCGTAATTTTTGGTTAACGCGGAATAGAGGATCGGCTCATCGAAAATTGGCAACGGGGTTTCGTTCTACATCGCAAATCTTACAGCGAAACCAGCTTATTAGTGGATTTATTCACAGAGGACTTTGGTCGCCTCAGCGTTTTGGCGAAAGGCGCACGGGCAAAGCGTTCCATGCTGAAAGGCGTGTTACAGCCCTTTACCCCCTTATTACTACGTTGGAGCGGACGTGGCGATTTAAAAGTCCTGACCAAAGCAGAACCGGCTGCCATTGCATTACCTTTGCAACATGTGGCGTTATACAGTGGCTTTTATTTAAACGAGCTTATCTGTCGTGTACTGGAGCCTGAAACCGCCTATCCGCAATTATTTCAGCAATATTTGCATTGTTTAACCCGCTTAGCCGCCAATCAAGATGTGGAACCCGCATTACGCACCTTTGAATTTCAACTGTTGCGTACGCTAGGCTACGGCATTGATTTCACCCACTGCGCGGGTTCCGGTAAAGCGGTGGAAGCGGACATGACCTATCGTTACCGCGAAGAGAAAGGCTTTATCGCCTCATTAATTAGAGATAACTTAACTTTTTATGGTCGCGAGCTACTCGCCTTTGAGCAAACCCGCTTTGAGGAGCCAACAATCTTATTGGCGGCCAAGCGTTTTACACGCATTGCATTAAAACCTTATTTAGGCGATAAACCACTAAAAAGCCGAGAATTATTTACACAATACAGTTTATATTCAAAATAACATGGCATTACTTTACACCCAAGGCAAACCTAAAAAAGTCACGCAACCATTTACCGCCGATATTCTAGAATTAGACTATCAAGGCCTTGGCGTAGCAAAAATTAACGGCAAAACCTGGTTTATTGAAAATGCCTTGCCGCAAGAAAAGGTGGATGTCCGTGTGCTTGAGGAAAAACGCCAATACGGCTTAGGTACAGCGACACGAATTCTGCATCCAAGCCCGTTACGCCAACAACCACAATGTCATTATTTTAGCCAATGCGGCGGCTGTCAAAATCAACATATTCCTATCGAGCTACAACGTTCCGCCAAACAAAAGGCCTTGATGCAACGGCTGAGTCGTTTACAAAGTACACCTATTCAGTTTATGCCGTTACTACAAGGCGATGAATGGGGTTATCGGCGTCGTGTGCGTTTAAGCATCGGATTTGACGGCAAGACCCGCAAGTTACAAATCGGTTTGCGCCGTAAAAATTCTCAGCAAATCATTCCGATTGAGCGCTGTTTGGTGTTGGCACAACCGTTAAATAATTTACTGCCCAAATTGACCGCACTTTTTGCTCAGTGGTCGATGCCACAGCAGCTGGGGCATATTGAACTGGTCTCGGCGGACAACGGCGTTGCCATGTTGTTACGCCATATAAAAAACATTGCCAAAAACGACCGCACTTTATTGCTGAATTTCGCCGAACAACATCAGCTCATGCTTTTTGTGCAGGAACATGATGTCATCGAGCATTGGCGGGGCACGCGACCTTATTACGGCTTGGATGATGGTTCGCAACTGCAATTTGATATTCGGGATTTCATTCAAATCAACGCCGATCTGAACCGTCAAATGATCACCACAGCATTGGATTGGTTGTCACTGAATGAACAAGATCATGTGTTGGATTTATTCTGTGGCATGGGCAATTTTACTCTGTCGCTGAGTCGCAAAGTGAAAAGTGCGGTGGGAATCGAGGGCGTTTCCGCCATGGTGGAAAAAGCACGCGCTAACGCCGAACGAAACCGCTGTGCCAATGTCCAATTTTATCAGGCGGATTTGGATCAACCGTTTATCAGTCAACCGTGGGCACAGCAACCGTTCAATAAAATTTTGCTCGACCCACCACGCACGGGCGCCGCATTTGCGCTGCAAGCGCTATGTCAATTAGCAGCAGAAAAAATACTTTATGTTTCATGCAATCCTGCCACCTTAGTGCGAGATACGGAAATCTTGCTCAATGCAGGTTATCAGTTGGACAAAGTCGCCATGATCGATATGTTTCCACATACCGGGCATCTAGAGTCGATAAGTTTATATCAGAAAAAATAAGGATTCGTTATGGTCGCTGTGAGAGGGTCTCATTTATTAAATCCTAAGGATTTTGAGATTGAAAAATGGTGCGCTAACTTGAATGTCGCGGAGAATGTCAAAGCCAACTTGATTGCAGCTTGGCGTTATTCGCAACAGAAAATTGCATTGCGCACCGAACATCAGCAGGAAGAAGCCCACTTGCTTACTTTCGGCGTAGAAATGGTGGAAATTCTCAACAGCTTGAACATGGATGCTGGCAGCTTATTCACCGCTATGCTCTTCCCTATCGTACGCGACCAACTAGTAGATTTAGCCCAGATCGAAGAAGATTTTGGCGCCAATATCAGTAAGCTGGTGCGCGGAGTCATTGAAATGGATAACATCCGCCAGCTTAATATCACGCACTCTGCCAGTAACTTACAAGTGGATAACGTGCGTCGAATGTTGCTCGCTATGGTAGATGATTTCCGTTGTGTGATTATCAAATTGGCGGAACGTATTGCCTTCTTGCGTGATGCAGAAAAAAATTACACGGAAGAAGAACGCGTTCTCGCCGCCAAAGAATGTGCCAATATTTACGCCCCGCTTGCCAACCGTTTAGGCATCGGACAGCTCAAATGGGAACTGGAAGATTACTGTTTCCGTTATCTACACCCTGAACAATATCGCGCTATCGCCAAGTTATTAAAAGAACGTCGTCTTGACCGCGAACAATATATCGCCGATTTTGTCTCCGAACTTTCCGGTTATTTACAAGAAAACATCCAACAGGTAGAAGTGTACGGTCGCCCGAAACATATTTATAGCATTTGGCGAAAAATGCAGAAAAAGAATTTGGAATTCAGTGGCTTATATGATGTTCGTGCAGTACGTATTATCGTACAAAAATTACAAGACTGTTACACCGCACTGGGCATTGTGCACACCCATTTCAAACATCTGCCAAAAGAATTCGACGATTACGTCGCCAACCCGAAACCGAACGGCTACCAATCCATTCACACCGTTGTGCTTGGCAAAGGCGGCAAACCGATTGAAGTACAAATTCGCACCCAACAAATGCACGATGACGCCGAACTTGGCGTAGCGGCACATTGGAAATACAAAGAAGGTGCCACTGCCGGCCGCTCCGGTTACGAAGAAAAAATCGCGTGGTTACGCAAACTGTTGGCGTGGCAAGACGATATTACCGACTCTGGCGAAGTCATGGCGGAATTACGTAGCCAAGTGTTCGACGATCGCGTGTATGTCTTTACGCCAAAAGGCGAAGTGGTAGATTTGCCGACAGGCTCCACGCCTTTGGATTTCGCCTATGCCATTCACAGTGAAATCGGACACCGCTGCATCGGCGCAAAAGTAGGCGGGCGCATTGTGCCGTTCACTTATCAGTTGCAAATGGGCGATCAGGTGGACATCATCACTCAGAAAAACCCAAACCCAAGCCGCGACTGGCTAAATCCAAACCTCGGTTTTACCCACACAGCAAAAGCCCGTGCCAAAATTCATGCCTGGTTCAAAAAACAGGATCGCGATAAAAACATTCCGGCCGGTAAAGAATTGTTAGAAAGCGAACTCAACCGCTTAGGCATCAGCTTAAAACAAGTGGAACAACAGGCATTACCACGTTATAACCTAAAAAATCTGGACGATTTATATGCAGGCATCGGTGGTGGTGATATTCGTATCGGACCCTTGCTTAATTTCCTACAAAGCAAATTCATCAAAATCTCCGCGCAGGAAGTGGATGAGGAAATTTTACGCCACGTCAGCACCAAAAGTGCTGCTAACGCCCAACAAAAAACCGAACGCAAAGACTGCGTTATCGTAGAAGGCGTAGGCAACCTTATGCACCACATTGCACGCTGCTGCCAACCGATTCCGGGCGATAGCATCGTGGGCTACATCACGATGGGACGCGGCATTTCCATTCACCGTTGTGATTGCGAGCAATTCCTCGAGTTGCAAACCGTCCACCCGGAACGCGTGGTGGAATCCCGCTGGGGCGATAACTATTCCAGCGGTTTTCATCTTAACATTCGCATTGTCGCATCGGATCGCAACGGATTATTACGCGACATCACCACTGTACTGGCAAATGATAAAATCAGCGTACTCGGCGTTTCCACACGTACCGACACCAAGCGTCAATTAGCCAATATTGATATGCAAATTGAGCTTAACAATGTAGAAATTTTAAGTAAAATCCTCTCCCGTTTGGAAAAACTGGATGACGTGATTGAAGCCAAACGCCTTTAACCAATAAAACTATCATAAGGAAAACCTAATGGATAAAACTACGGGCCTAACCCATTTAATCAAATCGACCCAATATTCCATGAAAGGCTTAAAAAGTGCGGTCAAATATGAAACCGCTTTTCGTCATGAGCTTTTCTGTTGCATTTTCATGATTCCACTTGCCCTATGGCTTGGCGACGATGCCATTGAAAAAGCACTAATGATTGGTTCTGTCTTATTAGTGTTGGTTGTGGAATTGCTCAACAGCGCCATCGAAGCCGTCGTTGATCGCATTGGTACCGAACGCCACGAACTCTCCGGTCGTGCCAAAGATCAAGGTTCTGCCGCAGTATTTGTTGCCTTGGTTATCGTGGTGGTGACATGGGGATTCATGTTGTTTAATTAGAAACGTTATAAAAAAACAACCACATTTTTGCAATATTGATGGCGCGCCTTTCCCAATGCGTGCCTTGTTCTATATTGGGCTATACAGCCTAAGCACTCAAAAGGAGACAAATATGAACGATACACAACACATCGACACTATCGTCTTTGACTTAGGCGGCGTACTAATAGATTGGAACCCACGCCATTTATACCGCAAAATTTTCAACGACGAAGTGGAAATGGAACGATTTTTAACGGAGGTATGCAATAGCGAATGGAACGAACAACAAGATGCAGGGCGACCTTGGACGGAAGGCGTTGCCGAGGCCATCAAACAACATCCACACTATGAAGCGGAAATTCGTGCCTATCATGAACGCTGGCCGGAAACCCTAAATGGCGCTATCGACGACACCGTCTCCCTGTTGGAAGCACTCAAGCGTAGCGGCATTCGCCTACTGGCACTGACTAACTGGTCTAACGAAACCTTCCATTTCGCCGAAGAACAATTTCCTTTCTTAACCCAATTTGAAGGTATTTTAGTGTCAGGTTATGAACGCCTAGCCAAACCTGATCCGCGTATTTTCAACCTACTTATCGAACGCTATCACCTCACACCTCAGCGCACCATATTCATTGACGACAGCCTGCACAATGTAGAAGGTGCCCGTAACGTCGGCTTACACGCCTTACAATTCACCGACGCGCAAAAGCTGAAACAGGATTTAATAGCGTTGGGCGTAAAATTCGACTAAAAACACGTTAAAAAACGACCGCACTTTACAAGACACGAAACAAGAAGCTTGATATGTCAAAGGTACAACAGGTTTTAACATTACTACAAAATGAGGCAAATCCCGACAAGGCTGTAGAAATGGCAGTCTATATGAAAAACCAGTTTGATTTTCTTGGTATTCCCACGCCGTTGCGCCGTAAACTTTGCAAGCCGTTATTTAAAGAGATGAAGCCAAAGACACTCGATTGGGACTTTGTAGAATCCTGTTGGGAAAGTCCGTATCGTGAAATGCAATATGTTGCGACAGATTACTTAAATGCGTTGGTTGAGCAACTTACACCGCAGGATTTATCTCGAATTGAGCTATTAATCACCCGTAAATCCTGGTGGGACACCATTGATGCGTTAGACAAAGTTATCGGTGGTATCTTTTTAAGCTTTCCTGAAATTCGACCGCAGTTGATTCATTGGAGCCAACACGACAACATCTGGTTGCGGCGAGTCGCTATTGATTGTCAATTATCACTGAAGCAACAAACAGATAAGGCATTACTTAGCGAAGTCATCCAAAATAATTTTGGTCAGTCAGAATTTTTCATTAACAAAGCTATCGGTTGGGCATTGCGCGAATATGGCAAAACCCATCCGGATTGGGTGAAAAATTTTGTGCAACAACACAGGGAAAAGATGGCACCACTGAGCGTACGGGAAGCATTGAAACGATTAAAATGAATAAACAAAAGACCGCACTTTACAAAAAGTGCGGTCTTTTTCGCTTGTATTTTTAGCATCTAACCTTTCTTGTCCAACAACCGAATATATCGCGTTGCCGATAGCCATGCCCCGATGTAGCCCATGATGGTGCAGACAATCAACAAGAAAAGGAATTCTACGAAACCGAGACCATTTAGGTTAAAACTCACTGTGAAGATGTCAGTCACATATTTTACGGCACCGGTGAAATAACCGATAACGAGACTGCTGAAAATCGTCGCCAAGATTCCTCCCAACAGGGCGTAAATCATGCCGGTATAAAGAAACGGACGGAGGATAAATTGATCGGTAGCGCCGAGCAGTTTCATCACTTCAATATTGGCCTGATTGCTGTAAACATCAGAGCGAATGCTGTTGCCAATGACCAAAAACACCGCTAACGCCATAAGAATAGTACAGAAAATCGCAACGTGCGCGACCAACCAAGTCAGTGCGGTCAATTTTTCTAACCAATCATTATCCAAACGCACTTCCTGCACGCCTTTGATTTTATCCAATGTAGCACGCAACTCATTGCGTTTTTGCGATTCGTTAAAGGCTTTAGTCGGTTTAATCATCACCACAGCCGGAAGCGGATTATCATCCAACATGTTCAGTTCTTCATTAAAACCCGACCATTGACGGAATTCATTTAAACTTTCTTGACGGGAAATGTAATTTAACGATTCCACGCCTTCTTGCTGACGAATTTTTTCCACCACCAAGTTAGCATCTTCTTCGGAAAGGTTTTTATGCAAATACACAGTCAGTTCGCTTTCCGGATAAAATTGCGTGGTAGCATGATGAATATTTTTCCACAAGAGATAGCTCACGGTAGGAATCGTTAGCGATACAGCGATTACCAACACTGTGATGAGCGTGGCAAATTTGCGTTGATATAAATCGGCAAACACCGCGCGTAAGGAATACAGGGTTTGGGCGCCAAAAGGCAAACTAAAACGACGAAAACTCATGTTACCTCCTAACACAAATAACCTTGCTCAAGCACAAGGCAAGGCTTAGGTTTTTGTTGAATAATACCGATGTCATGGGTGGCAATCAGCACCGTCATGCCTAAGCGGTTAAATTCTTCAAATAGATTAAAAATTTCCAAGGAAAGCGCGCTATCCAAATTGCCTGTCGGCTCATCGGCTAATAATAATTGCGGCTTATGTACGATAGCGCGGGCAATATCTACCCGTTGTTGCTCACCACCCGACAAATGCGCCGGCGCGTGATTTGCGCGGTCACGCAGACCAACGCGATCCAATGCCGCTAATGCACGACTTTGTGCATCTTTTGGTGCCTGTCCGGCAATAATTAATGGCAACGCCACGTTATCCACCACGGAGCGATCGGACAACAACCGATAATCTTGATGAACCATACCGATTTGGCGACGCAAAAACGGCACTTCATGGCGTGATAAGCGGGTGATTTCATGCCCGTTAAACCAAATATGCCCGCCGTTGGCGCGCTCCATACCCATAATTAATTTCAGCAAGGTACTCTTCCCTGCGCCGGAATGCCCCACAAGGTAGGTCATACTGCCTACCGGTAAATGAAAGCTCAATCCTTGTAAGGCAGGCTTTCCACCTAAATATGCCTTACTGACATTTGCAAATCGAATCATATTTAATCTCTAAAAACATTTTAATTTTTAACCGCACTTTATTCTTCTTCATGAGCAAACAAAGCTTCGATAAATTCTTCTGCGTTGAATTCGCGTAAATCTTCAATTTTTTCGCCTACGCCGATGTAGCGGATCGGCAAATTAAACTGGTCGGCAATGGCGAAAATCACACCACCTTTGGCGGTGCCATCCAATTTGGTTAGGCTAATGCCGGTGAGCCCAACGGCTTCATTAAATAACTTGGCTTGGCTAATGGCATTTTGACCGGTGCCCGCGTCTAAAGTGAGCATAATTTCATGCGGTGCGCTTTCATCATATTTTTTCATCACGCGTACGATTTTTTTCAGTTCATCCATCAAGTTATTTTTATTTTGCAGACGACCTGCGGTGTCGGCGATGAGGATGTCGATATTGCGAGCCGCTGCCGATTGCATGGCATCAAAAATCACCGACGCGGAATCGGAGCCACTACTTTGAGCCACCACCGGAATATGATTGCGTTCGCCCCAGACCTGCAACTGCTCCACTGCCGCCGCACGGAAGGTATCGCCTGCCGCCAACATGACAGATTTGCCCTCCATTTGGAATTTACGCGCCAGCTTGCCAATGGTGGTGGTTTTACCCACGCCGTTCACGCCTACCATTAAAATCACATAAGGCTTTTTGCTGCTATCGATGCTCAACGGTTGCGCCACCGGTTTTAGGATCTGACCCATTTCCAGTTTTAATTGTTGATATAAAGCATCCGCATTTTGTAATTGTTGACGGGTGGCATGTTGGGTTAAGTTATTGATAATTTTGGTGGTCGTCGGCATGCCAATGTCGGCAATCAGTAATTGTTCTTCCAATTCTTCGAATAATTCATCGTCGATTTTTTTGCCGAGGAAAAAGCTGCGGAAGCCTGCACCGATATTTTGTTTGGTTTTCACCAAGCCTTTGAGCAATCGACTGAAAAAGCCGCCTTCGCTTGGTTTTTCCTGTGTTTCTACCATATCGGCAACAGCGCTTTCTTCGTGCTCTTCCGCTTCCGCGACAGATTCATCTTCAATGTCCACCGCATTTTCGACTTGTACTTCTGCTTCGCTCTCAGAAAGTGCGGTTGAATTTTCTAGCGTTTCTTCAATAGATTGAGTTGACTCATCTGATGGCGCAAGCTCAGAAGATAGCGCAAGCGTCCACGCTTGTGCCGCCGGGTTTTCCTCTTGAGAGGTCTCAACTTGAACGTCATGGCTTTCAGGCACAAGCGTGGACGCTTGCGCCGTTGATGTATCTTCCGTTAATGTATTTTCGGTCTCAGCTTCATCTGAAAGTGCGGTCGTTTTTTCTGCTGTTTCTTGCACTTCAGATTCATTAGGGAGCTGTTCTGTTGATTCCGGTTCTTTCGTTTCCGTTGATTCTTCCTGTTTATTTTTGCCTAATCCGAACCAAGACCAAAATCCGCCTTTTTTCTTTTCATCCGACATAAATTGCCCACTCTTATTTAAACTTGATAAAATGCCGCCCATTCTAGCAAAAAAACGCATAATTTTCCGATTTATATGAAAAAAGCAACAATGCAACAAAGCGCAAAAGGCAAGGTACGCATCATCGCCGGTTTATGGCGCGGGCGAAAACTGCCGGTATTAACTTCCCAAGGGCTACGCCCCACCAGCGACCGTGTAAAAGAAACGCTATTTAACTGGCTAATGCCCTACATCGTTGACAGTGAATGTTTAGACTGTTTCGCCGGTAGCGGTTCTCTCGGCTTTGAAGCCCTTTCACGCCAAGCGGCAAAGGTGACGTTTCTGGAATTGGAAAAAGCCGTGGCGCAACAGTTAAGTAAGAACATTCAAACGTTGAAATGTGCCGATCGCGCGCAAGTGGTAAATCAAAATAGCCTGCAATTTTTAAATCAGCCGCAAAATCAACCGCACTTTGACTTGGTTTTTCTCGATCCGCCGTTCAATTTTGATTTAGCGGAACAAGCCATTACCTTGTTGGACAAAAATCATTGGTTACGCCCACAAGCATTGATTTATGTGGAAACAGAAAAAGACAAAGGATTGAATGTGCCAGAAAGCTGGGCATTGTTGAAAGAAAAAAACAGCGGACAAGTGAGTTATCGGTTATATCAGGTGGAGGCCTAGAATAATTCATTATTCAGGCTTTTATTTAGTCACAATTTTCTAAACTTTCTCCATATAAAATAACATTTCACCCGCAACATATTCTTTTTCATACAAATAACTCCTCCTACCTCTTGATCTCGATCACAAATTTCACACTCTCCATTTGACGGCAAATTGCAAAGGAATACACTTGAGGCATTATGCAAACGTTTGCTTACCTTTAGTTCTTCGGCTGAAACGTTTCAAAGATCGGTTTTATTAACAACTTTAAGGAGATTTGAATGACCCACATTATCGTTGCAACGCACGGTAAATTTTCGGAAGAAATCGTCAATTCTGCCGCTATGGTGTATGGCGAAGACGAAAATTGCCATGTGGTCACTTTCCTACCGGGCGAAGGTGGAGAGCATTTGGTTGAAAAATACAATGCGATTATCGCCACCCTGCCGGAAAACGAACCGGTGTTGTTCTTAGTGGATTTATTTGGCGGCAGCCCTTATAACGCGGCAGCGAGAGTTGCTTCAGAGCGTGGCGACAACACGGACATCGTCACCGGCATCAGCTTGCCGATGCTGTTGGAAGTGTTGGATGCCAAAGATGGTGCAACCCTGCCGGAATTGGTGGAAACCGCCAAAGAAGTTGGTGTCGCAGCCGTGAAATCTTTCCGCCAACCGCCCGAAGAAGCGAAACCTGCCGCACCGACACCACAACCTACCAAGCCAGCCGAACCCGTTAAAACATCTCAAAATTCCACCGCACTTTCCGGCAATATGAATATTTCTTTATTACGTATTGACGATCGGTTGATTCATGGCCAAGTTGCAACTTCTTGGGCGAAAGCGGTGAAATGCGAAGCCATTTTTGCGATCAGCGATGAAGTAGCGGAGGATGCATTACGTCGCGAATTGTTGTTACAAATTGCGCCCGCACATTTAAAAGCCTATGTCATTCCGGTAGAGAAAGCCATTAAGGTCTATCACAATCCGAAATACGCAGGTAAAAACATTCTATGGCTAGTGACAAAACCGGCCGATGTAGTACGTTTAGTCGAAGGCGGTGTCAAAATAGATAAAGTGAATGTCGGCGGGATGACTTATAAAGACGGCAACAAACAACTTTCCGATGCGGTAACCGTTGGTAAAGCAGATGTCGAGGCATTCAAAAAACTGCTAGATTTAGGCATTGATTTATCTATGCAAAAAGTGGCAAGCAACCCGCGTGTGGAACTCACTAAACAAAAACTTGATGCAATTCAATTTTAATAAGGACACAACATTATGACTACAATGGAAATAATTCTCGTGACATTAGTCGCGGCGATTTGCGGTATGGGCAGTGTGCTTGACGAACGTCAAACTCACCGCCCGTTGGTCGCCTGTACCTTAATCGGTTTGGTCTTAGGTGATTTACAAACCGGGATTATCGTCGGCGGTACGTTGGAATTAGTTGCTCTCGGCTGGATGAACGTCGGTGCGGCGATGGCTCCCGATGCGGCGCTCGCCAGTGTAATCGCCGCAATCTTGGTGATCAAAGGCGGTCAAGACAAAGGCAGTGCCTTAGCCATTGCAATTCCTGTTGCAGCCGCCGGTCAGGTGTTAACCATTTTCGTGCGCACCCTCACCATCTTCCTGCAACACAAAGCCGATGATTACGCAGAGCAAGCCAACTTCCGCGGCATTGAATTCTGTCACTTTGCCGGTCTTTCCTTGCAGGCTTTACGGGTTGCCATTCCGACATTCTTCGTGGCACTCGTGGCCGGTACAGACACCGTAACTCACGCCTTGAACTCCATTCCGGAAGTGGTAACCCGCGGGTTACAAATCGCCGGGGGCTTTATCGTGGTTGTCGGTTACGCCATGGTAATCAACATGATGCGTGCCGGCGCGTTAATGCCGTTCTTCTTCCTTGGTTTCGTGATTGCCTCCTTCTCCGGCTATAACTTAGTGGGTTTAGGTATCTTAGGCACCTGCTTAGCCATTGTTTACATTCAATTAAACCCACGTTTTAACCAAGCCGTCTTGCCACAAACCAGTAGCAAACGTGAATTGGCTGATGATGAACTTGAAGGACTATAAGGAATACGATCATGACTGAACAAACTAAATTAGCATTAACGAAAAAAGATATTCGCAGCACTTACTGGCGTTCCACGTTCCTCTTGGGTTCATTTAACTTTGAACGGATGCAGGCAATGGGTTTCTGCGTCTCCATGATTCCAACCATTAAACGCCTCTATAGTAAAAAAGAAGATCAAGCGGCGGCCTTAAAACGCCATTTGGAGTTCTTCAACACCCAACCTTGGGTAGCCTCACCGATTATTGGCGTGACCGCCGCGATGGAACAAGAACGTGCCAACGGTGCAAAAGACATTGATGACGCGGCAATCAGCGGTGTGAAAGTAGGTCTGATGGGGCCATTAGCCGGTGTGGGTGACCCGATTTTCTGGGGAACATTACGTCCGGTTCTCGCCGCACTCGGCGCCGGTTTGGCTATCAGCGGCAACCTATTAGGACCGTTATTGTTCTTCATCGGCATTAACCTCTGCCGTTCCTTAACCCGTTGGTATGGTTTCAAATATGGCTACGAAAAAGGGACTGAAATCGTTAACGACATGGGCGGCGGTCGCTTACAAAAATTGACGCAGGGGGCGTCTATCCTCGGTCTCTTTGTGATGGGCTCGCTGGTGTCGAAATGGACCAGCATCAACATTCCGCTCGAATTATCACGCTATAAAAACCAAATGGGCGAAGAAGTCGTTACCACTGTGCAAAGCGTATTAAACGATTTGCTCCCAGGCTTGGCGGCGTTATTGCTCACTTTCTTCTGTATGTATTTGCTACGCAAGAAAATCAACGCCATGTATATCATCTTCGCGCTATTCGGCGTAGGTATCGTTGGCTACCATTTTGGTATATTGGCATAATTCAACGTCACATAATCACGGCGCGCGTCTTCCGACGCGTGCCTTGTTATTTAACGTTATAGAGGGCATACGTCGGGAGACGCACGCCATTCACCCAAATCTTTTCAATCAGCACATTTTCAATGAAACTCAAAGATCTCATTAAAGCCCCGCCTGCCGAAGGCTACATCAAAAATTCATCGAATTTAGTGACCGCACTTTTCATTTTGGCAGGTATTCTTTATTACCCCACCAACGGCTACGGTTCGGTCATTGCCTTAGCGGCTGCGCTTATTGTGTTAGTCGGACAAAAAATGCTCATCGGGCAAACCAACAAAGATTTCGCCGACATGCAATTTGCCGAAAAACAATTCACGCAAACCCAAAATGCCGATTACGCACGTTTCATCCAAGCCCGCGCCACGCAAATTTTAAACGAAAATAAAGTGTTATCGGAAAAAGGCAAAAAAGAACTCACCCGTTTGCTTAAGTTTGCCGAAACCACCTTAGCAGAAAACATCTCGCCATCATCACCATACAAAGCCGTATTCAGCGACATCGACGGCACACTGCTCAACAGCCAGCATCAAATCACACCCAAAACAGAAAAAGCAATTAAAAACATATTGAAACAAGGCATTCCGTTTATCCCTGTTTCCGCCCGTCCGCCTTATGCCATCACGCCTTACATGGAACAGCTTGGCTCGCAACATGGCATGATTTGTTACAGCGGGGCGTTAATTTTAGATAAAAATCTGACCGCACTTTATAGCGTGATTTTGGCACCGCAGGACTTACAAAAACTCAACGAACTTTTAGCCGATTTTGCCCACCTTTCCATCAGCTACTACGCCGGTTTGGATTGGTTTTGCAATGATGTGAACAATGATTGGATCAAGCAAGAAAGCGAGATCACGGGCTTAAGCGCCGAACTGCTACAAGGCAACCTCACGGAAGTACACAAAATATTAGTCATGGGCAGCGCCGAAGAAATCCAAACGGTGGAACCCGTGCTGAAACAAGCCCTTCCGCATTTAAGCATTCACCGTTCCAAAGACGAATATTTGGAAATCACGAACCCTGCCGCCACCAAAGCGAAAGCCATTCAATTTATGGAACAGCATTTGGGCATTAGCGCCGAGCAAGTCATCGCTTTCGGCGACAATTTTAACGATTTGGATATGTTGCAATACGCAGGCCTTAGCGTTGCTATGGGCAACGCCCCCGATGCCATAAAACAAGTGGCAAAAGAAGTCACTGCCACGAATAACGAAGACGGCATTGCGTTGGTGTTAAATTGGGTGTTTGGGAAGTAAAATTTAACATGCAAAAAGACCGCACTTTTAAACCCAAAGTGCGGTTATTTTTTCAGCGTTTTTACGGTGACAATCTCACTTTCTTCCACTCCCCGTTTTCTAGCAAATAACAGATTCTGTCATGTAGGCGGCTGGGTCTACCTTGCCAGAATTCGATGCGGTCGGGGGTGACGAGGTAGCCGCCCCAGTGAGGTGGGCGAGGGACGTTGAGCGGGTGTTGGGCGGCGATAATGGCGGCTTTGGCGAGTAAAGATTTATAGCCGGAAATGACTGCACTCTGTTCGCTTGCCCAAGCGCCGATGCGACTGGTGTATGGTCGGCTGGCGAAGTAGGCATCAGATTGTTCTGCGGGGATTTTTTCCGCTTTGCCTTCAATGCGCACAGAGCGTTCCAGTTCCGGCCAAAAGAAAGTTAAGGCGACAAAAGGATACTGTTCAATAGCCAGTCCCTTGCGGCTGTGATAGTTGGTAAAAAATACAAAACCTTGCGCGTTTACTTCTTTTAATAACACCATGCGACTGCTCGGTCGTCCGTCTTCGTTGACGGTAGTAAGGTTCATGCCGGTAGGTTCGTTAACCTGCGCTTTTATGGCATCATCCAACCAATGTTCAAATTGTATGATGGGATTAACGTTGCATTCCTGTTGGGAAAGCACTTTTTTACGATATTCTTCGCGAATGTTATGTAAGTCCATTGCGTCTCCTTAACTCATTATCCAATGACATGAATAGTTTAACTATAGCAAAATCCCAATAAATGCCAATAACCGAATTATGCACCTGTTAACAATACCTTATTTTAGGTATTTATTGAGCCATATCACCTTTTTTGTATTTAATTTGTACTATACTGAACGGGATTTTTGTTATTTAAATTATAAGGTGAGGAGAAAACAATGGGTATTTTTAGTGTCCCACCGGATCTGCCGGTAACCAAAAGCAAAGAGGAAATTGACAAAACATATCGCTATTGGCGTATGCATCTGATGATCACCAGCTACATCGGTTATGCAATTTTCTATTTTACACGAAAGAGTTTTAACTTTGTGATGCCGGCGATGTTGACAGATCTGGGATTACAAAAATCCGACATCGGAATCATGGGCACAGCGTTTTATTTGACTTACGGTGTTTCTAAATTCTTATCCGGCGTATTAGGCGATCGCTCAAACCCACGCTACTTTATGGGGATCGGTTTGATGATGACCGGCGTGGTGAATATCCTGTTCGGTTTGAGTTCCTCGGTCTTTATGTTCATTACCCTTTGGATGATTAATGCATTCTTCCAAGGCTGGGGGTGGCCACCTTGTTCTAAGATTCTAAACACATGGTATTCACGTAACGAGCGGGGCTTATGGTGGGCGATTTGGAACACCTCACACAACCTTGGTGGCGCGTTAATTCCATTACTCGCCGGTGCGGTAACGCTCTATTGGGGCTGGCGCTACGGTATGATCGTGCCGGGAATTATCGCCTGCGTGGTCGGTTTCGCCCTGTGCTTCCTATTGCGTGACCGCCCTGCTTCCATGGGCTTACCAACTGTCGGTGAATGGCGTAATGACATTGCAGAAAAAGAACACGAAAGTGAAGGCGCGGGCTTGTCCGGCTGGGAAATTCTGAAAACCTATGTATTCAAAAACAGCATAATTTGGGCGCTTGCGTTCTCTTGGTGTTTTATTTACATCATCCGCACAGGTATCAACGACTGGGGTAACTTATATTTAACCGAAACCCACGGCTATGATTTATTAAAAGCCAATTTAGCAGTTACCTTCTTTGAAGTCGGCGGTTTCTTAGGCGCATTATTTGCCGGTTGGGGATCCGATAAATTCTTCCAAGGCAACCGAACACAAATGAACATTATTTATGTGTTAGGTATTATCTCCGTGTCTCTCGCCTTGTGGTTTACCCCAAGCGATAATCCTATTATCATCAACGCTCTGTTCTTCTTAATGGGCTTCTTTATTTTCGGACCGCAATTCCTGATTGCAATGGCCGCCGCCGAAAACTCTCATAAATATGCCTCCGGCTCCGCCACCGGGTTCGTGAGCTTATTCGCCTACATCGGTGCTGCAGCCGCCGGTGCACCGTTGGCATGGATTATTCAATCCTTCCACTGGAACGGCTTCTTCAGTAGCTTATTTATCGTCTCTTTGGGTTGTGCGTTATTATTGATCTTTGTCTATTTCTTACAACGTCGTAAAAACAAACTGAAAGGGTAGATTAGAGTAAAGGGCGATCAAAAGAACCGCCCTTAAAAATTCAAATGTTGAGCTAATTGTGACACAGAAGTGCGGTAGATTTTTGCTAAGTTTTCTAAGGTCAAAAGGGATTCTCGTGCGCCTTGTTGGCAGCCGTATTTCTGATCGAGCAGTAAAATATTTTCCGCTAAATACATGGCCTGTTGTGGATTATGCGTCGTAATAAGCAAGGCGATATTTTGTGCTTGCAGTTGTTTGATTTTTTCCAACACACGAATTTGGTTGCCAAAATCGAGGCTTGCCGTCGGTTCGTCCATCACCAACAATTTGGCTTGCTGCGCAATGGCTCTAGCAATGAGCACAAGTTGTTTCTCACCCCCGCTCAATTCAGGATAGTAACAACTGGCAAGATGTTCGATTTGTAAATCGGCAAGCGCAGACAGTGCCAATTCTTTATCTTCCGCTTTTGGCGTTTGATACCACTTCAAAAAGGCTGAGCGCCCCATCAACACCATGTCCTGCACTAAAAACGGAAACAAATGTTGGTGCGCTTGTGGCACATAGGCAATATTGCGCGCCAATTCCGCCGGTGTATAAGCAGAAAGCGGCTGTTGTTGCCAATAAACTTCGCCTTGTAAGGCTGGTTGTAAACCAAGCAAGGTTTTCAAAAACGTACTTTTCCCTGCCCCATTTGCACCCAATAAACAACAAATTTGCTTTTCCTTTAAACAGAAATTGATGTTATTTATTAAAACGTTGTTGCCGTAACCAATGGCTAAATCATGGGTTTCGATCAAATTCATCGTCTGCCCCGCAATAACAAATAAAGGAAGAACGGCGCACCACACGCAGAGGTGAGAATACCAAGAGGCAGTTCAATGCCGGCAATGGTGCGAGCTAAGGTATCCGTTAATAACAGAAAACTTGCGCCAAGCAACAAAGAGGTTGGCAACAACAGAATAAAATTCGCGCCCACCAACAAGCGTGCAATGTGTGGCACGAGCAATCCGACCCAACCGATAATGCCTGTAATAGACACCGCACTTGCGGTGCAAATGGTGGTGAAAATAATCAAAATATAACGGGTAACTTTAATCGGCACCCCTAAACTGCACGCTTCCTCCTCTTCCAACGAAAGCAAATTTAAACGCCAACGCAGTAAAAATAACAGCGCCATACCAAGAATTAAAATCGGAGCCAGTTGCAACACATTTTTCGGCGTAATGGCGGTTAAACTACCAAGCAGCCAAAACGTGATGGAAGGCAGTTGGGTAAACGGATCAGCCAAAATTTTCAATAAGGAAATGCCCGCACCAAGCAAAGATCCAATGGCAATACCGGCAAGCACTAAAACCAAAATCGGGTCTTGATCTTTGCTACGAGAAGCAATGAGCGAGACACAAAACACCGCAGAAATACCACCAAGAAAAGCAAACAGCTGAATGTAAAACATTGGCAAACTATAAAAAATCGCCAAAGACGCGCCCAATCCTGCCCCTGCGGAAACACCCAAAATATCCGGTGAAACTAACGGATTTTTAAACATGCCTTGATATGTTGCCCCTGCACAAGCCAACGCAGCCCCCACTAAACATGCCACCACAATACGCGGAGAACGAATTTGCCATAACACGGTGTGAATTGGCGACTCGGCGCTACACTGTGAATCCCATGAACAGACAATGGTTTGCCATAATTGGCTTGGCGAAATGGGAAATTTCCCCACATTCAAGGCAAACAAAATACTGCCGATTAACAATGCAATCAGCAGCAAAAAGAAAATTCGTGGGGAGCGTTGGATAAATTGTTGCATTATTGCCCTTGTTTCAGCAGTTGTTCTGCCTGTGCTGTTGACAAATCAATATGGTAGAACAACTTATAAAAACGCTGCACTTCCGGCGCGAAGTCTGCCATCGGTTTATTGCTCAGCAAATGTTGTAACCAACGCACACCAAGCAAGCGATTCAAACTTGGTGGTGAATCGAGCCAACCGAACGGCTGGTTAGGAATGAAAAAAAAGCGCTGATTTTTCACCGCACTTAATTGACTCCATTGCGGATTATTTTTGATGGTTTGGAAAAATTCGGCGTATTGCGTCAGAATGATGTCGGGATTCCAAAGCAACAACTGCTCCATAGACACTTGCGTTAAGCCTTTGTGTTCCCCTTCCACTAAATTGCGCAAGCCCACCAATTCCATAGCTTCAGTATGAATAGAACCTTTTTGCCCCGTTTGCAAGCCATCGGCACTGCGTGCCAAATAGGCGGTTTGTTGTAAAGCAGCGGAAAAATCGACCGCACTTTTTAAAGTTTCTTCTGCATATTGCGCCTGTTGTTCCGTTAATTGCTCCACGCCCAACCATTTTCCCAATTCACGCAAGGTGTTTGGTGTTGCAGCAAGTCTGCCGTCTAATAATAAATAAGGCACGCCGGTTTGTGCAAAAGTACGTTTGGCTTGATCAATATAATTCAGCGTGACATTGCCCACATCAATAATCAAACTCGGCTGTAACGCCACAATTTTTTCCGCAGAAAGCGTGCTACCCTTGCCGGCAATTTTGCCGATCGTCGGCAACGCTTGTTGTTCAGCAGGAAATAACTTGCCACCTTGCGATGCCATGTTAAAGCCCGCCAGTCCCACCATTTTCTGTGGCGCGACCGATAGCAATAGCACGTCACTCGGATTACCCGCGCTTAAGACTTTGTCAATCTTTTGCACAGGCGGAAGCTCTCCCGCCAAAAATATCGTAGGCGCATTTTCTGCCAAAACAGCATGAGCAAAAAAGAGAGTAAGAAATAACCCAAACCATTTTTTCATCATCAATCCTTAAAAGTGCGGTCATAAAAAATAACGTTTTGAATTCTACTAAAATCCGATATATTTTTGAATATATAACCTGAAGTTTGCTAGAATAATTGCGCTATAGCTATCAATATATATCGTTATATTTTCCCTTAACTCTATTGGATAAAGATCATGAAGTTTGAGGTTATTTACAAATTTTTGCTGTTGTGCGTGCTAATTATCAGTTTGCTGTGTGTGGTGATAAGTGGCGTGGGGCTACTTTGGGGTTGGCCGATAGACTCATTACTTAACATTCATATTAGCTTTGCCCTATTGCTGGTTGCCAGTTTGTTATTACATGTGCTAAACCGCAAAAATAAACTGGTGAAAATCAATACGCAATTTGCCGATTTGGTGCTACACAATCGTTATCCGAGTTATTGCAATTTAGATCGTCTGATCATGACCTTTGAGCATTTTTCCATTGTGCAAATTGCCGAACAATTAAACCTGAATTTAACCACGCTACAACAAGAATTGGTGGCAGGGAAAATAAACGTAAAAAATATTCACCGCACTTTGCGGCAAAATTTTCCGCATAACGATGAGAAGATTTTTGCTGCCGCTACGATTGCGCTGAAACTTCGCTTTACGCCTCCCCTATCGAATCTAAACTTAAAAGGACATTAAGATGAAAAAAACATTACTTTGCACTGCCATTGCCATGGCTTGCACAACCGCGTATGCCGAAGAGGTTTTTACGCTTGGACAAATTGAGGTGATTGCCGATAAATCGACGGATTTAAGCACTGCCCGTATTAATCAGGCGGACTTACAAAAAAACAACCAAACGCGTGTATCCGATGTAGCAAAAACCACACCGGGCGTATTTTTAGATCGTGGCGGCGCACGCAATGAACATAATTTGTTAGTACGCGGTTTTGATGCCCGCCGAGTACCAATCTTTATCGATGGTGTTCCAGTATATGTGCCTTATGACAGCAATATGGACATCGGTCGTTTCACTACCTTTAATTTGTCCCGCATAGATATTTCCAAAGGCGCAAGCTCCGTGTTATATGGCGCCAATACCCTAGGCGGTGCGGTAAACCTGATTACACAAAAGCCGGCCCAACCGTTTGAAGGTTCCATCGGTTACGGTTTTGCGCATGGCAGAAGTAGTGACACCGGCACAAACCAAACTTATTTTAACTTAGGCACAAAACAAGCGTATTTCTATACCCAACTAAGCGGTTCTTTCTTAGAAAAACAAGGACTGCAACTTTCCAAACATTATCATCAAGTCAATCCCAAAGGCGATGACGGTGGCCGTGCGGAAAACTCCGTGCAACGGGATAAAAAACTCAGCTTAAAAATGGCATTTACACCTAATGCAACGGATGAATACGCCGTGGTGCTTTCAACACAAAAAGGAACAAAACAGTCGCCGCTCTACTCCGGCACAGATGATTCTGCAAGATACTGGCGCTGGCCGATGTGGGACAAAGACAGTATTTATTTTTTATCTCACACAGAATTCGGCTCGAATAACTTTTATTTGAATACCAAAGTGTTCTATGACACGTTCAAAAATGATTTACGCTCTTTTGATGATGCATCTTTTAGCACACAAAAGAAACGTCCAAGTTTCAATAGCTTTTACCGTGATTATTCCTATGGCGCCGGCTTTGATTTAGGCGGCGATTTAACGGAAAAAAATAGCTTGAAATTCTCCACTATCGTGAAATATGACGTTCACCGTGAACATGATAATAATGATCCTGTCGCCGTAGATAAAGATCGTACTTATAGCTTCGGTTTAGAAAATACTTATCGTTTTACGGAGAAAACGAAGTTAATTGCCGGCATCAGCTATGATTATCGTCAATCAAATCGCGCTGAAAAATATGAAGAAAAAAAATGTCCTTCAACAAAACAAACGCACTCAATCTGTCCATTTGATATTGGCAATCAGCATGCGCTTAACTACCAAATTAAGTTCACACATAGCTTCGATCAAAATGATGAACTTGCTATTGGTCTTGCGAAGAAAACCCGCTTTGCCACAATGAAAGAGCGTTATTCCCGCGGCTTAGGCAAGCGCCCTAAGGTACCTAATCCATTCTTAAGTCCGGAAACTGCATATCACTATGAAGCCAGTTATATGCGGACATTTGGTGATGGGTTAAGAGTAGATAGCGCAGTGTTTTATTCTGAAGTGAAAGATGCAATTAATGAAGTAAACATAGGACGCGACACTAACCAATTCCAAAATGTGGGTAAGGAAACCTTCAAAGGTTTTGAGCTTGCTGCAGCGATGTTTGCGACAGACAACCTCACCTTAGGCGCAAACTACACTTATACACAGGCTAAAAATAAAACAGCAGATCGTATTGTCACAAATATTCCAAAACATAAATTCTTCGCTTATGCCGACTGGAAAATTATACCGAACGTATCACTGTATATTAGCCAAGAAGCAGAACATGGCCGTTATTACCTTGATGGCAATAACACCGTCAAACTCTCTGGCTTCGGCAACACAAATGCCAAAGTCACCTATAATGTGACTGAACAGTTTAGTGTCGAGGCAGGTGTTTCTAATTTGTTTGATAAAAACTATTACTATCAGGCGGGTTATCCGGAAGAAGGACGTGTATATTTTTCTAACTTGAAATATAGCTTCTGATGTTAGACGTTAAATAAAAGTGCGGTTAAAAATTTAATTGTTTTTTTAACCGCACTTTTTTGTTTTTATTTTCTCTTTTTCTGACGTCTACCTTTGGAAATTATCGACCAGAAAAATGTAACCACTACAAGTACAATAGCAGTGAGGAACATAAGGCCAATCACATCGTGGAAAAAAAACTCCTCTAAGATCGGCCGAGTAAAAATGCCTTTTGCGTATTTGATAATAAACGCAATACTGTATATCCATAACCCCCAAGTAAGCAGATCCAAAATAAAGTTTTTGGCGAGCATTTTAAATGAGAGGTGATTACTTTTATCAATCACCATGGATTTTTGCAATTCATCTGACGAAGACATGTTTAGACTCCTCTGTCCGGGCTTGTCCATACAGCAAATTTAGATTTATTTCTAAAAATCGCCTTAGGAATACCTACCAACAATGTCACCGTATTTAATAACCAATAAATATAAGGATACCAAATACAGGACAAACCATAACGCAACAGGTCCCTTTCATATCGTGAGTCGATATATAAACTTAAAATGCATTGCAAAAAGAATGCAAAAAACATAACTGAAATATTGGTTTCAAACAGCCCCATATTTTCAATATCAATGCCGAAAATAAATTTTTGTCCTAAAGTGAAGAGCGCAAATAATACCCAAAGCACCGCCCAGATAGCTGTAACGAAGTATTCAATATACATCGGCCATAAACGACGGTTTTTCCAATGCCAAATTTTCGGGAAATATTTAATAATAGTTTCTGCACCACCTTGCGCCCAACGTAACCGTTGTTTGTATAACCCTCTCATGCTTTCCGGCATTAATACCCAACAAAGCGCACGTGGTTCGTACATGATATTGTAACCGGCAATTTGGATTTTCCAACTGATATCAATATCCTCGGTAATCATGTTGGTACTCCAGCCACCGATTTCTTCCATAACATCTTTGCGGAATAAGCAACATACGCCGGAAACAGTGAAAATAGTTCCCATTAAACCTTGCGCGCGTTTAATTAAGCCAATGATAGAGCTAAATTCGGACACTTGTAAACGTCCAAGAATCGTACTGCGATTACGCACACGCGGATTGCCTGTGGTAGCGGCATATTTCGGATCTTTCTCTAAGGCTTGCACCATGTAATCCAATGCGTAGTAATCCAACACAGCATCCCCGTCAATGCAGGCAACATATTTCCCTTTGGCAATGGTTAAACCATGGTTTAACGCACTCGCTTTGCCCTGATTTTCTTGGTGTAATGCCGTGATTTTCTTTTCTTTAGCTGCCCATCGATCAATGATTTCACCGGTGTTATCCTTGCTACCGTCATTAATAAAAATTAGCTCGTAGTTAGGATATCTCAGTTGTAATAAATGTGGGATCGATTCATCTAAGTTGTCACCTTCGTTATAACAAGGCACCATAAGACTAATCATCGGCACATCATGTTTAGGCATATAGCGGGAAATCGGTTCATTCAGTTTGCCTTCCTTAAAGAGATAATAACAAGCACCGGCCATGAACCAATAAACCGCCATACCGGCAGGGTACATGAAAACGAATATACTTAATATGTCAAATACACTCATTATCTATCCTTAGGGTTTACCCGCTTTTGTATTGACCGACATATAAGGACGCATTTTGTGCATGCTTGGCTGATCTTTCAAGAAATTATCCGGATAATAGCCATAACTATAAATATTGTGTTTCTGTAATAACTGAATCCAACTAATTAACTCACTTTCCGGAATCGGTTTTTGTGTACGCCAATTCACAGTTTGGAACTCAAAGAGCACTTTATCCAATGGAACTTGTGCTTTGACATTGTTAATCAAGGTTTCAAACCATGCTTTTGCCTGTCTCTCAGAAATGTCTTGTTCATGTCCCATATAAGGCATAGCCATAATAGCAGTAGTGTTATAGTGTTTGGTTAAAATGCTAAGATTTTGTGCTAACCACTCTGCTGCTTTCGGTTCGGTAAGCATCGAAACATATATATTGCGCACGGTTCTTAAAGAATCTGTACCAAACAAGAAATAGGGTTTTAACCCTTCCACTAACTGATCCGTCACCTCAATCAAATCATCGGTCTTCTGTTTAGTCGCAGAATTGACCACACTTTGATTACTGTTACTCGGCAAACCCTCAAAATCACCAAAGAAAGTTTTATCACGGAATAAAATACCGTCAAATTTGGCGTAAAAAGATAAGTCGTTATAAATAGACTTAATTATTTCAATATTCTTACGGCTGTAAGGAGAAAGTCGTAGTTGGTTAGTGTGGCTATCCACTATATATTCGGCATCTTTTACACTATTTCGCAAATCAAACGCTAATACCGGCATCCAGGCATAAACCTTCACTTCAGCACGAGTTCTTAACTGCCACGCAATTTGACCGAAAATATCATCTCTTACCGGCAAATAGCTATTCGGGAAATACAACGCATCAGCCGCGCCATCTCCATCAGTGTCGGAAAAAGCCTGTAAATAAACAGTCGTAATACCGTAGCGATAAATCCGTTCAATTAATACGTCTAAATTTTTGGCTTGTTGTTTTTTGTCAGCATTGTAGATGTCATCAAGATCAATATGCACAACGCGTGACATTTTTACGTCGTCATTCACACCGTCAAGAAAATGCTTGATAGTCGAAAAGCCGGTTTCCGTGTCAATTAATAAACGCCCGATATACTTATCGCCCACTTTATTAATCAGTTTTTCACCTAACGTAAAGTGATGGTCCATCCCAACTTCGCGAGCCACATCAATCGCTGTATTGTTAAACTGACCATAAGGCCAAACCATAATGCGAGGCTTTTTGCCGACTTGGCGTTGAATGCTTTGAGAAGATAGAGTGAAGTCACGCACTAAACGATTTCGGTATTCAGCCTTGGTCTCATATTTATTATTTTTATATTCCGGCGCTATGACTGCAGGAAGTTGACTGCCTGCCGGATTGGCTCGCACACCATGGTGTGAGTCATGAGTATGCGAAGCAATTTCCACTAACCCGCTTTTTTCCATTTCACGTACTTGCTCCCAAGTCACAAAAACGCTACGTGGAAGATGTGTGTTCGCATAAGGAATTTTCTTCGTTACCGGCGTATTTAACCAACTGGAAACCGGCGCAAATACAGCAGGATAATTATAGGCCTTTAAGATCGGGTAGATCACGTTATACATAGTCGCATAACCGTCATCAAAAGAGAGCAATACAGCATTATCCGGCAAAGTGCCTTTACCATTTTCTGCATCAATAATTTGTTGCCAACTTACGATGTTATAGCCGTTATCTTTCAACCAGTTAAAGTGGTTAATCAACAAACTTGCCGAAATAGTTTGTGGAAAATAGTATTTTTCTTCTTTTGATGCTGTATCATCCACCACTGAATGATAGGCCAACACAGCGTAACGATCTTGTGCAAACACCGTTCCAGTAAGAAAAATTAATGTAAAAATAATAAATTGTGTTAATTTTTGTAAAATTTTCATGAATCCCACCGAAAATTAGTAATACAGTGAAAAGGCTAAATTGCCAAAGTTATTAAATTCGGGGTTGCCATCATAAATATTCTTTTTACGCCCGATCTCATAAGAAAGACTGTATTTCTTCGCAATTCGCCATTCATGTCCATAAGCAATCGACCATGTTTTGGCGCGATCTTGTGCTTGTTGTTTATAAGCCCCCAAAGCGCCTTTAAAATGATGTGTTAGGATGATTTTATGATCCCACGGTTGGTAATACGCAAGATCTGCGCTTGCCTCATACCCCACTGCTTTAGACGGATTATAATAATCAGCCGATGCAATGGTTTTATTTTTCATATAATCCACACGGAAATTATTAGTTAACGTCCAACGATCATGCTTAAAGGTTTGGGTGTTCAGCCACAAATTCGCATCACGTCTTAAGTTGCCATCACTAAAGTCGGAGAAATAAACCCCGCCACCCAAAACAAACCAATCGGAATAGGTATAAGTGGAAGAAACCCCACCACCTTTGGTATACACATTCTGTGCAGCTGCTCTCACGGGCACTTGACTACCATTTAAGTGACCACTCAAGTTAAATTTCCAACGTTGGTTTAATTCATAACTTAAATCAGATGTCACATAAGCACGTTTATTGAGCTTAATACCTTTACCGGTCTCAAGATTCACAATGAAAGGATAGAAATTAAGCTCAGAACCAACGCCAATAAATTGTGCATTTAAATCACTACGCCCCACTGGTGAATGGGTTTCTAAATAACGCACATACACATCATGCCCATTGGCTGTTTTTGGTGTGTAAATCGCATAATTTTGCGAAAACTCATTATGTTGTTTAATCGGGGCAGATGTACGGTGTTGCAAATTAATACTGCCGACAATGCGACCACTACGAGCTAAGTGATAACGTTCAATCAACGATTGTGCATCTTCCTTTTCTTTGCTACTCATTTCATTAATTAAGCGTGCAGCAGTCGGTAAGTCATTCTGTCTTAATGCCGTTTCAATTAATGAATAACGCACAAATTTCTTATCCTCGTCCCCAGGGAAGAAAACCTCTGCTTTGTGCGCCCAGATTTTGGCATCATCAAAATTATTACGGCTACGTTCTAAGTCAGCCTTTTGCAACAATACCCAAGGGTCCCCTGGGGTTTTATCCAACGCCCGAGCATCAACTAATGCTTGTCCTAATCTCGGATTACCACGCCATAATGCTAAACGAGCCAAGCCAAAATAACGTTCATCGTAGGATGGATTTACCACGCGGGAAGTATGTGTATAGTCATTCACATAAGGCGCGTCTTTCACTTTTTCCAAATATTGTTGGGCTAAAGCAAACTTCCCTGCATCACTTGCAGCCAAAGACATTTTCAAGAACAATCCATCACTAATCGGTTGTTTCTTTTCAGTATTTTGTTGAACAATCACTTCGTATGTTGCTAGGGCTTGATGTGGCGAACCTTGTGCCAAACGATAATCACCCAAGGCTTCCTGTAAATACATCGGTGAATTTGGTAAATCTTTTAACGTATTGTAATCACTTTCAATTTCATCAAATTTATGAAGTCTCACTCCTAATACGAATCGGTCAAACTGTGTTTGTTGATAAAGCGGATGTTTCGGCTCAATTTTTTGTAAAAGTGCGGTCAATTCCGCGAATGATTTTTTTAGATATTCCCGATTGCCCGCTACATTCTTAGCTGAAGAAACCGCTTTATCATGCTCAAACCAAAGTTGATCTTTTTGACTGAACAAATCCGGATAATCCTGTTGTAGTTTTTCTTGCAACGGATGAATATTATATTTGGACGCTAAACGATATAAATTCATGACAAGGGCGGTATTTTTCGGATTTTTTGCCAATTCTTTTTGCCAACGTCCTAATTTCACCATATCAGATTCGGTAAAATCCAATAAATAACTTTGAGCATCAAGATATCCCGCATCCGCCCCAAAACGTTTTTTATAACGAATAAGTGCATCTTTTGCGATGGCATAATTTTTCAATTCAGTTGCTGCCAATGCCGAACCTAATAAACCATTCGGGTTTTGCGGATATTTTCGGTTTAACTGGGAATACAATTCAAAAGAACGTTGAAATTGTTTTTCATTGCGGGCAGCTTTGCCAAGATTTTCCAATTCACTTTCAGAAAATTGACTAGGAGTACAATCCGTACATATGCTCATCGCCTGTGCAAATTGGTTACTACGGAGATAAAGGGCGATTAAATCATCGCGAACTTTTAAATCTTTAGTACGTTGAAATAAAGCCTCTAATTTTGGAATGGCCTGTTTTAATTCAGTCTCCCCCTGTCTGGAAAAAATAATAATTTTTTCACGTTCAACATCAATTGGGGTTTGGTTGGCGTATGCCAATGGTATTGTTGAAAGCGAAATACCACTGATAAATGCTACCTTAAAGAGATAACTTGTACATTTCATTTATTTATTCCATTTAATTATTAAAAAATAGTGGAAAATTTCTTTAATTTAACTAAGTAGTCAGAAAGACAGTAGGTTACAAATTAGTTCAATAACTATTCTACATATAAAAAGTAGCAAATACCAACATTAAGTATTTGCTACAAAATACCTAAATTTTTAATCGCGCTTTAGCATTCAAAACAATTGATAGACTTACGCTTCTTTATCATCAATTAAAACAGCTTCTAAAGCTACTTTAATCATTTCATTAAAAGTTAACTGACGCTCTTCTGCACTGGTTAATTCATGGGTACGAATATGGTCTGACACAGTACAAATTGTCAACGCACGCGCACCATATTCTGCTGCTACACCATAGATACCGGCAGCTTCCATTTCTACGCCAAGAATGCCATATTTTTCCATGACATCAAACATTGTTACATCCGGCGTATAGAATAAATCAGCGGAGAATAAATTACCGACACGTGCTTTCACGCCTAACGCTTTTGCTGCTTGTACTGCCGCTTGGGTTAAACCAAAATCAGCAATGGCTGCGAAGTCGTTATCTTTAAAACGAATGCGATTAACTTTGGAATCGGTACAAGCACCGGCACCAATAACCACATCACGCAATTTCACATCCATTCGCACAGCACCGCAAGAACCAATACGAATCAATTTTTTTACGCCGTATTCGGTAATTAACTCTTTGGCATAGATAGAACAGGACGGAATCCCCATGCCGTGTGCCATCACGGAAATACGACGACCTTTATAAGTACCGGTGAAACCTAACATATTGCGTACGTTAGTCACTTCCTGTACGTTTTCCAAAAAAGTTTCCGCAATATATTTAGCACGAAGCGGATCGCCCGGCATTAATACGGCATCGGCAAATGCACCGGCTGGCGCGTTAATATGTGGAGTCATAGTCTTTTCCTCTTATTGACATGGTGAAGCAAACGTTTCCGTTGCTTAGAAACGACAACACCACGAACAGGTCGTGGTGTCATCATAAAAAACATGGTGAAATCATACCGCACTTTATAGCACAGCACCACTTAAACCGATAAATAAACCAGCAATAGTTGCACTCATTAAGTTAGATAATGAACCGGCAACTACGGCTTTTAGCCCTAAACGAGCAACATCGCTACGACGATTCGGCGCCATACCACCTAAACCACCGATTAAGATGGCAATGGAACTGAAGTTAGCGAAACCGCAAAGGGCGAAAGTAATAATAGCTTTGGTTTTATCACTTAATACCATGGCGGCATCAGGTTGCAAGTATTTGGTGAACTCCAAATAACCAACGAATTCATTTACTGCTAATTTCAAACCAATCATTTGACCAGCAACCGCGGATTCTTCCCAAGGAATCCCGATTAAATACGCCAACGGTTTGAAAATCCAGCCTAAAATCACTTGTAAAGTCAAATCAGGTTCGCCGAAAACCCCGCCAAAACTGCTTAAAATCCAGTTAATTAACGCAATGACAGAAACGAAGGCGATTAACATTGCACCTACGTTCATAGCTAAGTGCATACCATCACGAGCACCATTTGCTAATGCTTCAATCGCGTTAGACGGTTTTTCAACATCCGAACTTTCTTTTAAAGTCTCATCCGGTTTTTCTGTTTGCGGGAACATAATTTTAGCAAATAGCAAACCGCCTGGGGCCGCCATGAAGGAAGCCGCGATTAAATAAGGTAACGGCACACCCATACCGGCATAACCCGCCATTACGGAACCGGCGATAGAAGCTACACCACCAACCATCACAGCAAATAACTCAGATTGTGTCATACGACCGATAAACGGTTTTACGATTAATGGTGCTTCAGTTTGCCCAACGAAGATGTTCGCTGCTGCAGACATAGACTCCGCTTTTGATGTACCTAATAATTTTTGCAATCCACCACCGATCAGCTTGATTATTACTTGCATCACACCGATATGGTAAAGCAAAGAAATTAAGGCAGAGAAGAAGATGATGACAGGTAATACTTTAATGGCAAAGATAAAACCAAAACTTTGGCTTGGATCCGTTAAACCACCGAATACGAAGCTAATCCCTTCGTTACCAAAACCAATAACTTTACCGATGAAATCGGAAGCGGCCTTCAATGCACTACGTCCTGCCGGCACATAAAGCACAAAGGCGCCAATTGCAATTTGAATGACCAATGCACCGAACACGGTACGCAAATTTATCGCTTTACGGTTGTTAGAGAATAAAACGGCAATTCCTAACAACACGAAAATCCCGATAACGCTAATTAAAATGTCCATAAGAACCTCAAAAGTAAGTGAATTAAAATCTGTCTATTCTAACTTGTTTTTCATTAAAAACATGAATCAATTTCGTCTGTCATGTCACAATTAAATAATCAATTGTTCCCACGTTTTGAATAGTGAAACGTTTCCCATAATTTGCTAATTTGTGTCTTCAATCGTCGGAATAAAATCGGAATAAAAAGTGCTAGTCATTGTAAAAACTTATGGAGTGAAACTCAATTCTACGAGGAGGATAATTTGTGATCTCTATCACAAAATTCGGTTTCAATAGCAGAGAATTGCTTAGACAGAATAGTGAAAGCTTGGGATAATGCCTTTCGTTTTATAAAAATTCTATCCTTACGAGCTACATCTTACATGAAAAAACCTCACGTTTTTCCACACACCACTTGGGCTGCCAAATCGCTATGGTCGATTGAATTCAAATCCCTCAGCGTTTTGCTATGCTCCTTGACGGTCATTGGATTCGGCGAGGGGTTGTTATTGTTGTCGGATTTAGGCTCTGCACCTTGGACGGTGTTGTCCCAAGGGGTGGCAACACAAGGCCAATTCAGCGTAGGTTGGGCCTCTTGGATCATCAGCATGATTGTCATGTTGGCGTGGTTTCCATTAAGGCTCAAACCCAGGTTGGCAACGGTAATGAATATTTTCGTGATCGCCTTCTTCTTGGGGTTAACCACCTATTTACTGCAAAAACCGACCGCACTTTATGCCCGTTTTGCTTATGCTATTGTCGGCATTTTATTGTTCGGCATCGGCACCGCCTTTTATTTAACCTGCCATCAAGGCCCCGGCCCGCGTGACGGCTTAATGGTCGGCTTATGCCAACATTTTCATTGGAAAATCGGCATCGTTCGCACGTCTATTGAAGTGTTGGTCTGTGTATTCGGTTTCCTACTTGGCGGCGTATTAGGCATCGGCACGCTCATGTTTGCCTTCGGCATTGGCTGGGTAGTGCAATATACGCTATTTTTTATCAACCGCATTCCACACTTTCGCGATAAAGTGAATAACTTCATCTAACTTTTCATCAATCCTAATTTGACTCAAATCCGTTTGACTGGCTTTATCATTAGGCGGACAGAACGCTAAATGCTTATCGGCATCATTAATCGGCTGCCAACGCAAAGGGGTGGCAGAACGACGACTTGGGTAAAATCCGATGGTCGGCACGTTTAACGCGCCACTTAAGTGCAACGGTCCGGTTGACCCAGCGATAAATAAATCGGCACAGGCTAAAGAAAGCGCAAAATCTACCAACCCATTATTTTTGTCATAAATCACCACCCGAGGATCCTGTACCAGTCCTGCCAATTCACGGGCTTTTTCACTTTCATTTGGACCGGCGGTTAAAATCACATAGACATCCAAATGGCGCAAGAGACCTTGGATTAATTGAGCGTATTGCGTAAGTGATAAATTATTGGCGGAACCGCCTGAACCGCTGTGTAGAAAAATCCATTTTTTCGAGGTATCGATCTTGAGTTGGTCGCACAAAAATTCACGCTGAAAATCCACCGCACTTTGCTCAAAGGAAAGATAAGGTGTGTGCGGTTCAACCACAGGGATCTTGTGATCGCGTAAAAACGCACGGGCCAAATCCAAGTTATATTCAAATTCCGGCTTGGCGGATTGAGAACGACGTTGCGTCAGACGATGATTATAGAAAAACTGCACCCATTTGGTGGCCGGCGCCAAGCGATAAGGAATACGGCATTTCCACGCTAATTTAGCGTTATGTGTATTGGAAAAAAAGCTGATCATCGCATCAAACTGCTGTGCTTTGATCTCGTTTACGACACGCTGAAATGCCATTTTGTCGTTTTTTGGTGCATCAATGATCACATCATCCAGATAAGGGCAAGCGCGCGCCAGTTCAACGGTGTAAGACGGTACAAGTGCGGTTAGTTTTAGCGATGAATCCGAAGCTTTCAACATCGCAAACGCCGGCCACGCTAACATGAAATCGCCTAATTTATCGTTTCTGATCACCAATATGTTCATGATTTATTTCCTATTCCTTAGCAATAACGGCGCTTATTCTAGCCTGACTACCGAGTATTAAAAAGATTTCAGACATAAAAAATCAGCATCCCAATCCATTAAGACACTGATTTTAACCTAAATAAACAAGTTACCTCTTCGACTATTTATTTGGCGATTTGTTCACTAAATTCACTTATTTATTTAACTTGGCTTTGTAAGTTGGGTTCATCAAGTTTTCCACGGAAAGGATGTCATCCAATTGTTCTTTGGTTAACAAGCCTTTTTCCAAGACCACTTCACGCACACCTTTACCGGTTTGTGCACAAATTTTACCCACCAAGTCGCCATTGTGGTGGCCGATGAATGGGTTTAAGTAAGTGACAATACCGATGGAGTTGTAAACATAGTTTTCACAAGTTTCTTTGTTTACGGTGATGCCATCAACGCATTTATCGCGTAAGTTCACACAGGCGTTGCCTAAAATCTCAATGGATTCAAACATGGCTTGTACAATCACCGGCTCCATCACGTTTAATTGTAATTGACCTGCTTCTGAGGCAAAGGTGACAGTGGTGTCATTACCAATCACTTTGAAGCACACTTGGTTAACCACTTCCGGCACAACCGGGTTCACTTTTGCCGGCATGATGGAAGAACCGGCTTGTAATTCAGGCAAGTTGATTTCTTTAATACCCGCACGAGGGCCAGAAGAAAGTAAACGTAAGTCGTTACAGATTTTTGACAATTTCACCGCAGTGCGTTTTAACGCGCCATGCACGGAAACATAATCACCGCAGTCAGAAGTGGCTTCAATTAAGTTTTCTGAACCGGTGCAATGTAATCCGGTAACGTTGGATAAATGTTTTACAACAGAAGGCACATACCCTTGTGGGGTATTTAAACCGGTACCGATTGCAGTCGCGCCCATGTTCACTTCAAGCAAGTGTGCTACAGCGGCTTTTAAGTGTTTCACTTCTTCTGCCATTAACACTGCAAACGCTTTAAATTCTTGACCAACGGTCATTGGCACCGCATCTTGTAATTGGGTACGTCCCATTTTCAAGACTTTCTCAAATTCTTTCGCTTTATTTTCAAAACCTTGTTGTAAATAAGCGACTTTTTCGAGAAGTTTGATCACGCTGTTGTACACGGCAATGTGGAAACCGGTAGGGTACGCATCGTTGGTGGATTGGCTAGCGTTCACATGATCCATTGGGTCGAGGTATTTATATTCACCTTTTTTGTGACCTAAAATCTCTAACGCTAAGTTGGCAATCACTTCATTGGTGTTCATATTGACGGAAGTGCCTGCACCGCCTTGGTAAATATCAGATGGGAATTGATCCAAACATTTGCCGTTCACCAACACTTCATCACAAGCTTTTACAATTGCTTCTGCAATATTTTGTGGAATGGCGCCTAGTTCACCATTCGCCAATGCTGCCGCTTTTTTCACCATCACCATACCGCGAACAAATTCCGGTACATCAGAAATGGTGACATTCGAAATGTTAAAATTTTCCACCGCTCTTAATGTATGAATACCCCAGTAAGCATCTGCAGGAACTTCACGTTCACCTAATAAATCCACTTCTTTTCTATATTGTGTCATTTGGGCTCTCCTTTTATACATAACACGTTGCTTTGAAACATTTAGATTATAGAAAATTAGACCAAAATTTAATTGATCTAAGTCACAGATTTTTATGCCTATTTACGACTTATTTTTATTTTTCAGATTAGTTTTTCTAACCCGAAAGATGTACTTATGAATAATGATTGTGCTACAAAATAAAGTAGGTAAGATTCATATCCAATGTATATCCAAGGAGTCAATATGCCGTTTATCGCCTTTCTTTTCGCCGTTTTCCTGTTTATTTATGCCGAACTGAGCCTGTTAGTTTGGCTAGGAAGCCATTTGGGTATTATGATACTGATTCTGTTGCTAATTGGCTCCTCGTTACTGGGCATTGCCATCATTCGCGCTCGCGGTTGGTACAGCCTCACCCGTGCAAAACAACAGCTAAAACAAGGCGAATTGCCCACAGACACACTTTTCAGTTCCCTGCGTTGGCTTGTCGCCGGTGTGCTTTTTGTCATTCCCGGTTTCGTTACCGATATTTTCGCCTGCGTACTGTTAAGCCCGTTCGGTCGTTACATAATACATGCCTTAATCGGCAATCGATTTATATTCTTTCGTCAAAACATGTTTAAAACCGACCGCACTTTTTATCACCGCCACGGCGATCAGCGCAAAGATGAGGACATTATCGACGCAGAATTTGAAAAAGAAGTCGATGAGCATAAACGGTTAAAATAATTTCGACACTCCCTTGAAAGCCGAAAAATGATTCCCATATAAGAAAAACTTTTTAATTAACTAGAAATAGAGGAAATTTCAGATGAAGATTCGTCCATTACACGACAAAGTCATTTTAAAACGTGAAGATGTAGAAACCCGCTCTGCCGGTGGTATCGTATTGACAGGCTCCGCCGCAACCAAATCCACCCGCGCGAAAGTATTAGCGGTAGGCCAAGGACGCATTTTAGAAAACGGCTCCGTTCATCCAATGCACGTTAAAGTCGGCGACACCGTAATTTTCAACGATGGCTATGGCGTAAAAACAGAAAAAATCGATGGTGAGGAAGTGCTCATCATTTCCGAAGGCGATATTTTGGCGATTGTAGAATTGTAGAGTAGGAGCAATTGTATTATGAGTGGTACGTTAAAACTTCCGCATACCTGTCCACATTGCAAAAAGACAGTAGCTAATAATTACCAAGAACTTGATGAAAAATTCGGCTTTAGAAATATGCCCGCTGGCGCAACTAATCAAAGCTGGTGTAGAGAGTGTAGAAAAGGTAACTAAAAATCAGACATAATAAGGTTTAGTTATCGTAGGGCGGACGTTAGTCCTATATGTCAAACATAACATTTATCGACGGACTTTATTTAGTCCGTCCACAACTTACAAAGGAAATTAAACATGGCAGCAAAAGACGTAAAATTCGGCAATGATGCTCGAGTAAAAATGTTAAAAGGCGTAAATATTTTAGCCGACGCAGTAAAAGTCACTCTTGGTCCAAAAGGCCGTAACGTAGTGTTAGACAAATCTTTCGGCGCACCAACCATCACCAAAGACGGGGTGTCTGTGGCACGTGAAATCGAATTAGAAGATAAATTTGAAAACATGGGCGCACAAATGGTGAAAGAAGTTGCTTCTAAAGCCAATGATGCCGCCGGTGACGGTACAACCACTGCAACTGTTCTAGCGCAAGCCATCGTGAACGAAGGCCTAAAAGCCGTAGCGGCAGGCATGAACCCAATGGATTTAAAACGCGGTATTGACAAAGCGGTTACTGCCGTCGTTGCCGAACTTAAATCCCTTTCCAAACCTTGCGAAACCTCTAAAGAAATCGAACAGGTGGGTACCATTTCCGCAAACTCCGACAGCATTGTGGGTCAATTAATCGCACAAGCCATGGAAAAAGTGGGTAAAGAAGGCGTGATTACCGTCGAAGACGGCACCGGCTTAGAGGACGAATTGGATGTGGTTGAAGGTATGCAATTTGATCGCGGTTACCTTTCCCCATATTTCATCAACAAACCGGAAACCGCGACTGTAGAATTAGATAACCCATTCATTTTATTAGTAGATAAAAAAATCTCGAATATTCGTGAATTATTACCGGTACTAGAAGGCGTTGCAAAAGCAGGTAAACCGTTATTAATCATTGCTGAAGACGTAGAAGGCGAAGCGTTAGCGACATTGGTAGTGAACACCATGCGTGGCATCGTGAAAGTGGCTGCAGTGAAAGCACCGGGCTTTGGTGACCGTCGTAAGGCGATGTTACAAGATATTGCGATTTTAACTGCAGGTACTGTGATTTCTGAAGAAATCGGTATGGAGTTAGAAAAAGCCACTCTTGAAGATCTTGGTCAAGCGAAACGCGTTGTCATTAACAAAGACAACACCACAATCATCGACGGTATCGGCGATGAAGCGCAAATCCAAGGTCGTGTGGCGCAAATTCGTCAACAAATCGAAGAATCCACTTCCGACTACGACAAAGAAAAATTACAAGAACGCGTGGCGAAACTCGCCGGCGGTGTTGCGGTAATTAAAGTCGGCGCAGCAACGGAAGTAGAAATGAAAGAGAAAAAAGCCCGCGTGGAAGATGCGCTACACGCAACTCGTGCAGCTGTGGAAGAAGGCGTGGTTGCCGGTGGTGGTGTGGCGTTAATTCGCGCAGCCAGCAAAGTAGCAGACTTACGTGGTGACAACGAAGAACAAAACGTTGGTATTAAACTTGCCCTTCGCGCCATGGAAGCCCCATTACGTCAAATCGTAGCGAACGCGGGTGAAGAAGCCTCTGTAGTCGCAAGTGCGGTGAAAAACGGCGAAGGAAACTTTGGTTATAACGCAGGTACCGAGCAATACGGCGATATGATTGCGATGGGTATTTTAGATCCGACTAAAGTAACTCGCTCCGCATTACAATTCGCGGCTTCTGTCGCCGGTTTAATGATCACCACCGAGTGTATGGTGACCGAATTACCAAAAGATGACAAAGCTGACCTAGGTGCTGCCGGCATGGGAGGCATGGGAGGCATGGGCGGAATGATGTAATACCTCCCGTATCGAAAAAAACAAAAGCCCTTGAGTCAAATCAAGGGCTTTTTTGTAAATCCAAAAAAACGTTGTTTTTTATGACCGCACTTTTACACTAAATTTTCGTGTTTTTCATAAGCGGAAAGGGTATTTTGCATCAACATTGCCACCGTCATCGGGCCAACGCCACCCGGCACCGGCGTAATATAAGCCGCGCGCTCGACTGCAATCTCAAATTCCACATCACCAACCAGTTTGCCATCAATGCGGTTAATGCCCACATCCACCACCACGGCACCTTCTTTTATCCATTCACCCTTAATAAATTTCGGCTTGCCCACAGCAACGACTAAAATATCTGCCTGACGAATATGACTTGCTAAATCCTCGGTGAAACGGTGTGTCACCGTGACGGTACAACCAGCCAACAATAATTCGAGCGCCATTGGACGACCGACGATATTGGAAGCCCCCACAATTACCGCATGTTTGCCATAAAAAGAAATACCGGTGGTTTCCAATAATTTCATCACACCGTAAGGGGTACAGGCGCGCAATGTCGGAATACGTTGACATAAACGTCCGACATTATAGGGGTGAAAGCCATCCACATCTTTTTCCGGTGAAATTTTTTCAATCACTTTGGTACTATCAATGTGTTTTGGCAACGGCAACTGAACCAAAATGCCATCGACCGTATTATCTTGATTCAACTCCTCAATGAGTTCCAACAATGCCTGCTCTGTAGTAGTTTCCGGCAAGTCGTAAGATTTTGACGTGATGCCGATTTCAGTACAACTTTTACGTTTGCTAGCGACATACACTTGCGAGGCAGGATCGGCGCCCACCAGAATCACCGCTAATCCCGGCGCTCGTTTCCCTCGTTCGACATACTGTGAAACCTGTTGAGCGACATTAGACTTTATTTGATTGGATAACTGAGTTCCTGAAATAATTTGTGCGGTCATTAGCATCTCCGATGAGAAAGAAAATACAAACGTTTGCTATTTTGTCAGAAAACCATATTTTATGTAAGCCGAATTGCGATAAATTTAGACGATTAATGGCAAAATAAAAAAAACTTATTGACTGAATATGAAAGAAAACTATAATGCTACATATCTTTTCGGCGAGTAGCGCAGCTTGGTAGCGCAACTGGTTTGGGACCAGTGGGTCGTAGGTTCAAATCCTATCTCGCCGACCACTCTATCTACTTCTTTAATACTCCTTTTACAACGCGCCCTTAGCTCAGCTGGATAGAGCAACGCCCTTCTAAGGCGTGGGTCAAAGGTTCGAATCCTTTAGGGCGTGCCATTAAACCTCATTTTGAGCAGACTTCCCATTAAAGTGCGGTCATAAAAAACAACGTTTTGAATGTTATCTTTACTCCTCCCTCGTAACCGGAAAAATAAATCATATGAGTGAGTTATGAGTAATTCTTTTAAATATTTTTCTTTTTTAACGCTATGAGCAAAAAATAAGGGCTGTTTGAAACAGCCCTTTGTATTCTTATGTCATGAATATGCCTAAACCAACTGCACCAAAATACGACGAATCGGTTCTGCCGCGCCCCATAACAATTGGTCACCCACGGTAAACGCCGCTAAATATTCAGGTCCCATATTGAGCTTACGTAAACGGCCGACCGGAACGCTTAATGTGCCGGTAACTTTGGTTGGCGTTAACTCGCGTAATGTGGTTTCTTTGTCGTTCGGAATCACTTTCACCCATTCATTGTGAGACGCTAAAATTTGCTCGATTTCCGCTAACGGAATATCACGTTTTAATTTAATGGTGAAGGCTTGGCTGTGGCAACGTAAAGCACCGATACGTACACACAAGCCGTCTACCGGAATCGGGTTGTCGCTTAAGCCAAGAATTTTGTTGGTTTCTGCGTAACCTTTCCACTCTTCTTTGGTTTGTCCGTTTTCCCAAAGTTTATCAATCCATGGAATCAAGCTGCCGGCCAATGGTGCACCGAAGTTATCAATTGGGAAATCGCTGTCACGCATTTTTGCCGTAACGGCGCGCTCAATGTCTAAAATGGAAGAATGCGGTTGTGCCAATAACTCTTTGACTTCACCATTCAGCTCGCCCATTTGTACCAACAACTCACGCATATTTTTAGCGCCTGCACCACTCGCAGCTTGGTAAGTCGCTACTGAGATCCATTCTACTAAATCCTGTTTAAATAGGCCGCCTAACGCCATTAACATCAAGCTCACCGTACAGTTACCGCCCACATAGGTTTTCACGCCGTTTTTCAAGCCTTCGCTAATCACGTGTTGGTTTACCGGGTCTAATACGATGATGGCGTCTTTTTCCATACGCAATGCAGACGCTGCATCCACCCAATAGCCATCCCAACCGGCCGCTTTTAATTTTGGATACACTTCGTTGGTGTAATCACCGCCTTGGCAAGTGACAATAATGTCTAACTTCTTCAACTCGTTAATATCAAACGCGTCTTTCAACGTGCCTGCGTCTTTGCCGGCAAATGTCGGCGCCGCCTGACCTGCTTGAGAAGTGGTAAAGAAAACCGGATTGATGTTCGCAAAATTATTTTCTTGCTGCATACGTTCCATTAAAACGGAACCCACCATTCCGCGCCAACCGATAAAACCAACGTTTTTCATAAGTGTGTCCTTTAATTAGATATGATTTGAGAAATGTGAGGATTTAATTAATAGCAAGAGATCGCGCCCAAAAGCAAGTGTTTTTCCGATATTTTTTTCATTTTTAAAAATAATTGAAAAATCGACCGCACTTTTTTTAAATACCTTCTGCCGACCACATGAATGGGACCACACGAAAATGACACCTTATGTGTTATAATTCAACTAAATTCATTAACTAAGGACAACTATGCAATTTTCCAAAATGCACGGGCTGGGCAATGATTTTATGGTGGTGGATGCGGTCACGCAGAATGTTTATTTTCCCACAGAAACCATCAAACGCTTGGCAGATCGTCATCGTGGTATTGGTTTTGATCAGCTGTTGGTGGTGGAACCGCCTTATGATCCCGAACTGGATTTTCATTATCGTATTTTTAATGCGGACGGTAGTGAAGTGGCGCAATGCGGTAACGGCGCGCGTTGCTTTGCCCGTTTTGTCACATTAAAAGGCTTAACCAATAAAAAAGACATCGCCGTGAGCACGCAAAAAGGCAAGATGGTACTTAGCGTGAAAGAGGATGGCAATGTGCGGGTGAATATGGGCGAACCTGTTTGGGAGCCGAACAAAATTCCATTTACTGCCAATAAATTCGAGAAAAATTATATTTTGCGCACGACGGTGCAAACTGTGTTGTGTGGCGCAGTGTCTATGGGCAATCCGCATTGCGTGGTACAGGTGGAAGACATTCAGACCGCCAATGTGCAACAACTCGGCCCCTTGTTGGAAAACCACGAACGCTTCCCGGAACGGGTCAATGCAGGATTTATGCAAGTGGTAAACCGCAAACACATTAAGTTACGTGTGTATGAGCGCGGCGCAGGTGAAACCCAAGCGTGCGGAAGCGGTGCTTGTGCGGCTGTCGCGGTAGGCATTATGCAAGGCGTATTGGACAACGAAGTACAGGTGGATTTGCCCGGCGGTAGTTTAACCATTGAATGGCAAGGCGAAGGTCATCCGCTTTACATGACGGGTAGCGCCACTCACGTTTACGACGGTGTGATTTATTTATAAGAATTCGCCATGCAAAACGCACTACAGAGATATTGGACTTATCTGAAAATTGAACGCCAAGTCAGCCCGCATACGTTAAGCAACTATCGGCGTCAGTTAGTACGTGTTATCGAAATTTTACAGCATGCCGGCATTCAACAATGGCAACAAGTCACGCCAAGTGTAGTTCGTTTTGTAATAGCACAAAGCCACAAAGACGGCTTACATGAAAAAAGTTTGGCGCTACGCCTGTCTGCATTACGACGGTTTTTAAGTTATTTGGTGCAACTTGGAGAACTGAAAGTCAACCCGGCCACCGGTATTTCCGCGCCGAAACAAGCCAAGCATTTACCGAAAAATATTGACACCGAGCAAGTGCAACAGCTACTTGCCAACGACAGCAAAGAGCCCATCGATATTCGCGATCGTGCCATCATTGAATTACTGTATAGCTCAGGCTTGCGTTTATCGGAATTACAAGGGCTAAACCTCAACAGTATTAACATCCGTGTGCGTGAGGTGCGGGTGATTGGTAAAGGCAACAAAGAACGGGTGGTACCGCTGGGACGTTACGCCTCCCACGCCATTCAACAATGGCTCAAAGTGCGGTTATTATTTAATCCGAAAGATGAGGCGCTATTTGTCAGCCAGTTAGGTAATCGTATGTCGCATCGTGCTATTCAAATGCGCTTGGAAACCTGGGGCATTCGGCAAGGATTAAATAGCCATTTGAACCCGCATAAACTGCGCCATTCTTTTGCCACTCATATGTTGGAAGCCAGCTCCGATTTGCGTGCGGTGCAAGAATTATTAGGTCATAGCAATCTGTCCACCACGCAAATTTATACCCACCTGAATTTCCAACATTTGGCGGAAGTTTATGACTCTGCCCACCCACGAGCAAAACGTAAAAAATAAGGAAAAACGCGATGATTTTCTACCGCACTTTAATGCCCTTTCAGGTGATGAGTTTTGATCTCGACGACACGCTATATGACAACACACAAGTGATTGCCAACGCGGAAGCCGAATTTATTCGGTTTGTGCAGACCCATGGCGGCATAACGGATTTTGATCAAGAATCATGGTGCGTTTGGAAACAACATACCGCAAAGCAAGATCCGTTGTTACAGGAAGATGTGACCTTGTGGCGAACGCAAAGTTTACAGGCGCTATTGGCTACGCGGCAAAAAAGTGCGGTGGAAATTTCCGATATTTCTTCGCAGGCAATGAAATATTTTTTACATTGGCGTCATCAAATAACCGTACCGACACAAAGTCTTGAGATTCTGAAACGGCTTAAACAACGTTATAAATTAGTTGCCATTACCAACGGCAATGTGGATCCGACGCGTATCGGGCTCGATCATTTCGATGTCATTCTCCGTGGCGGCGAACATGGACGAGCCAAGCCCCACACTGATTTATTCAGCCAAACTGCCTGTTATTTTAATATTCCGACGCATCAGATTTTGCATGTTGGCGATAACCTTATCACCGATGTTCAAGGCGCCATGCAGGCCGGTTGCCAATCGGTATGGTTAAATTCAAGCGAAAAATCCATTTATCAATTTAATGAGGCACGTATTTTACCCACAATAGAAATGGCGGATTTGGTAGGGTTATTAGCGTTATACGCTTAAAAGTGCGGTGGATTTTAAAAATGTTTTTTAGCAGAGAAGGCATAGTTTGAGCTATGCCTTTCTAATTTGAAAACTGGATTATCTAACAATATCCCCTTTTAATGCTACGCCACCGATAAGATGCCCGGCATGGCATTCATATTGGCTGGTGCTTTTGAAGGTATTTTTCTTGTAATAACTCACGATATTCCCCACTTTGGTAGCGCCGGAGGCTTCGGCTTTTTCTTGTAATTGTTTCACTGCAGACAAGAAAGCGCGTTGGCAAGCTTTTTCATCAGATTTATTGGCGGCGTTAGTTTTCTTGTTGGTCACAGCATTAGCGGTGATCACTTTGCCTGGTGCCGGTTTACCGAAATAAAGTTTTACTTTCGGGCTCACCACGCCTTTCGCCTCAGGGGAATTTAATGCGCTTTGAATATCTAAGTGGTGAACGGTATCTCGCGGCGCGCAAGCGGCAATAAAGACACAAGCTACGGCAACACTAAATTTAGTCATCAATTTCATAAACATCTCCTTTGATAGTGAAAAAATAACAGAATCTAGCTAAGTATAGCACTTTTATTTTATATACAAATGAATATATGGCTTTTCTTGTGGTACGGTAATTGCTTTCATACAATAGCCTAGGTAAAATTGGGCGAATTTTTTTATCTTTATCATTTTCTTTTTTAACCTAATTCTAGGAATTCAATGAAAAAATTATATTTAACTCTCAGTATTGCTGCATTTAGCTTGGTTGGTTGTTCTTCCGGCGTTTCAGATCTTAGACCGGTAGGAAACGGTTACAACATTAAACACCTTTGCTTGAAAGGCAACACATACAGTGCGCCGGATGATTTCATCGATGCATTAACCAAAAGCCTAAAAAAGAAGAATATTTCTGCACAATTGGTAAAAGATAAAAGAACCTGTGAGCGTATTTTATTTTTTACGGTCAAAGGGAATAGTCAAATTATCGCTAGAGCAAAATTAGACTTGCGTGATGCCGCGAGTAAGCAATCTTTAGGTTTCTTATCTTATAAACGTCGCGGCGATGAAAAAGATCGTGTTGATCAAGTTGGTTTACAAGGCCAAACGGATTTAATGATTAATCAATTATTTCAATAATTCATAATGACTCAAACTATTTGTCAATTTTCATTTAATGTCAGCTGTTGGAATATCGTTTGTAATAAAACATTAAGTGAGCATGATTGGAAATTAGGCTATCAACATTGGCAACAAAATTGCACAAATTTTGCCGATTTTGCGCCTAAACTTGAATTTTTACCGCCACTTAAACGCCGTCGTTTAAGTGATTCAGCCCGTTTGATTTTTGAAGCGGCTTGGACGTTGGTTGATGAACAATCCAATTTACCGGTGGTTTATGCCTCAGCAAATAGTGAGATTAATCGTAATTTTAGCTTATGGTATTCACTTTTAACGGAAGGCGATGTTTCTCCGACATCTTTTAGCTTATCGGTACATAATGCGTTAATCGGGCAATGGTCGGAATTGCGTAAGGTAACGGCGGAAACCACTGCATTAATGGCCAATAAAGATAATTTGGAAATCGCATTACTGGAAGCCTATTTATTACTCAAAGAAGGCGCCGAACGCGTATTGGTCATTGTTGCCGAATCGCCTTTAGAACAGAGTTATGATGTGCAACCCGTAGTACGTCAGCCGTTCAGTTATGCCTTAGCACTGGTTATGGAAACCGGCGAGCAATATCAACTCAGTTTTTGTGCCCAACCGCCGGAAGGTGAAGCCGTTGTTGATACGGCATTAGAGTGGGTAAAAAATCAGTATCTCAACCAGGCTAAATGGTGCACACCAAATAGTACCGGAGGATCTTGGTCATGGCAAAAAAACTAAATTGGTTGCGTCGTTTTTTGAGCACAGCCATTGGTTTTTTATTTTGGGGTGTTGCCGGCACATTACTGCAGTTGGTGTTATATCCTTATGCGCGACATCACCAAACCAATAGTCTACAAACCCAATTGAAAATACGCCGTTTTGTCGGTCGAATTTGGTATTATTTTATTCGTTATCTGTCTTTTGGCGGCGTGTTGGAAGTCAGTTATAAAGGCTTTGAGAAACTCGGCAGACCAGGGCAATTAATTTTACCGAACCACCCGTCTTTGTTGGATGTGGTATTAATTTTAGGCCAAAGCCCAAGCCTAAATTGCATTGTGAAAAAAGATTTGCTCAACAACCCTACCATGCGCAATCAAATTTTGGCATGCGGTTTTTTACCGAATACGGAATCAGTAGAATTACTGGAACAAAGTGACGAGGTGCTGAAAGAACAAGCTTTATTATTATTTGCCGAAGGTACCCGTACCGGTTGGGACGGTGTGGTGAAATTAAACCGTGGCGCGGTATCCATTGGGTTACGTAGTGCCCGTGTAATTACCCCGGTCATTATTCGCATGAATCCGCTCAGTTTAAAGAAAGGACATCCGTGGTATAAAATCCCGAAAAAACGCATTCAATATGAACTCATCGTCGGTGAAGACATTCATCCGCAAGATTGGCTACAAGAACAATCTATCCCAATGGCTTCACGCAGATTAACCAAATACTTGGAAGATTATTTTAATACACATACAAAGGACAACTAAAATGGAACTGGAACAACAACTTAAACAATTAATCATTGACAGCCTTGCGTTAGAAGACATCAGTGTTGAAGATATTGAAAATGACACCGCACTTTTTGGTGACGATGGCTTAGGTTTAGACTCCGTTGATGCTCTCGAGCTTGGTCTGGCTGTACAAAAAACCTTTGGTTTGCAATTAGATAGCGAGCAAACCCAATTGCGCGATCATTTTGAAAGCGTCACCTCCTTAGCCAAATTTATTCGAGCGCAAAAAGGCGAGGCATAATATGACCGAACAAGAAATCCGCGATCTCCTCAGCGAAGCGTTGGAATCTTTATTTGAAATTGAACCGGAAAGAATTAAGCCGGAAACCAATCTCTATGAAGAATTGGAAATTGATAGTATTGATGCTATTGATCTTATCGATCACATCAAACGCAAAACAGGTCACAAGCTACAGGCAGAAGATTTCCGCAATGTTCGAACGGTGGATGATGTAGTGAAAGCCGTGCTGAAAATGAGTCAAAATACACAATAATGTCTAAATATACCGCCAATAGTTTAATTGCCCACGATCCGCAATGGCGTTATGTGGATTTTGAACAAAAAGCACACCAAATTTCCGCCGAGCTACAACAACGCCAAGTTCGTGCCATTGCCGTTTGGCTGGAAGACGGAGCCAAATTGGCCTGTACCCTGTTAGGGGCTTGGAATGCCGACGTTCGAGTGCTCTTCCCGCCGAATTTTACTTCTGAAAGTGTCGAATGGGTGAATAGTAATGCCGATCTTTGGCTCACGGACAGTAAAATAAACCAACCTTCCGCCGAAGATTTCGAGCATTTCGGTGCACAGCAAGAGGTGCAAAAACATCCGCAAAATCGACCGCTCTTTGATTATACCAATCAAACGGAAATCTGGTTAAAAACCTCCGGTAGCACCGGCGAAGCTAAGACTATTATCAAAACTGCCGAGCAAATGTGGCTTGGCGCCGAAGCGCTTACTATTGCCCTTCCTTTACGTGCCGGTAATGATATTACCGCCCTTAGCACCGTTAGCATTCAGCATATTTACGGCTTAACCGTGCACATCATGATGTCTTTGGTCAACGGTTGGCAAATCGGTCGCAAGCAACAGTTTTATCCGGAATGCATCATCGCCGAAGCGCAAAAGGCCGAACAGGTTGTGGTGGTCAGTAGCCCCGCCATGTTGACGCGGATTGATTGGTTTAACACAACAATGCCCAAAAGCCTTGCGGGCGTAATTTCCTCCGGCGGAGCCTTGCCGGAAGAGACCTCCGAACAAATGCGCAAGCTGTTACAACAGCCGGTAATTGAAATTTACGGCAGTACGGAGACCGGCCCAATCGCCATTCGTGACAATATTCATTTATGGCAAACCCTGCCGAACAGCCAATTAGGCAGTGACGAACATGGTGCCTTATGGATTGAAGGGGTATGGCTTTCCCATCGTGAACAAACAGCAGATGTGGTGGAATTCACCGATGGCGGTTTTCGTCTGCTCGGACGCAGTGACCGCATCGTAAAAATCGGCGACAAACGTACATCGTTGGCCGGCATTGAAGGTAAATTAATGCAACATCCGTGGGTGGATGATTGCTATATTGCCCAACACCCCAAGCAAGCCCGTTTGGCCGCATGGGTGGGATTAACCGCTCAAGGTATCGACGCTTTGCGAGGACATGGACGACGTTATTTGGTGGAACAACTGAAAACGCACTTATCGGCAACCCAAGACAAGACGGCCATTCCACGTTTTTGGCGCTTTACCGACAAATTACCGCGCAACAGCCAATCTAAAATAAATAAGCTGGAATTTAACCGCACTTGTCTTGAGCCACAACGCGATCCTATTTGGTTTACACAACAACAAAATGAACATCATTATCACGCCACAGGCAAAGTACCGTTAGATTTGATTTACCTTAAAGATCATTTTGCAAATTTCCCGTTAGTCCCGGGGGTCATTGAATTGCAATGGATTAACGAAAAAACCAATGAATTTTTAGCGCAAGATGTGGGATTTTGTCGTATTGATAAACTCAAATTCCAGAAATTTTTACGTCCGAATGATGAGTTTGAACTGAACTTAACGCTTAACGGACAAGGGGATAAAGTGACTTTCCAGCTCAAAGTGGAAGGTGAAATTTGTTGTAGCGGCGTAGCTGTTTTAAACGATGTTCAATCGTTCAAATAATCTTCAATACTGCCGGTAAAAGACCATGATTAACGTGTTCATCAACCTCTTATTAACCTTAACCGGCATTGCCTACCCCATTATTTGGCTGTTTGCCGACAACCAACAAATGTTGTTTCATTTGCCTTGGATCATGGCCGTGCTTTGGGCGGTCAAAGGCTGTTTTCAACAACAAGGGCAACGTTATTTTGCGTGGTCAATGGCATTGATTTTGGCGGTGGTAGCATTCACCCGCTCCATTGAAACCATGTTTTGGTATCCAATCATTATTAACGGTTTAATGCTGTCTTTGTTCGGTAGCAGTTTATGGAGCGAACAAACCGTGGTGGAACGCCTCGCCCGCTTACAGACACCGGATTTAAATGAAGCCGGCGTGCGTTACACACGCAAAGTTACCCAACTTTGGTGTGGCGTATTTATTGTCAACATTCTCATTACCGGCATGGCTATTTGGCTGAAATATTACGATTTTTGGGCACTCTACACCGGTGTAATTTCTTATTGCGTTATCGGTGTCGTCATGGCGGGCGAGTGGTTGGTTCGTCAAAAAGTTAAGCAACATTATGAATAAACATGATGGATAAACCCATGAATGATTCTATGCACAAGCTAAGAGAAACAACAACGCTCATCGCGCGTCATCCCAATTGGCAATGGCAGGATTTCATTGCCCGCGCATGGCAAATTGCGGCACAGTTAAGACAAGATAATGTCTGCACGGTGGCATTTTGGTTTGAAGATGCCGCACTGTTCGCCTGCACCATGTTGGCCTGTTTTCATGCCGGCGTGCGCATTTTGTTACCGCCGAATTTACTGGAAGAAAATCAGCAATGGATCGCAGAAAATGCCGATTTTCTGTTTGATGATCCCCAATTTGCGCACTATGGCGTCACGCAAAAACATCCTGAAAATCCACCGCACTTTGCTTGCCATGCGCAAACGGAAATATGGTTAAAAACCTCAGGCAGCAGTGGACAGCCAAAAATCTTGGTAAAAACCGCGGCGCAAATGTGGCTTGAAGCGGACGCTATCCGCCAATCACTCCCTTTTTCCACCGGCAATCACATTCACTTAGTGTCCAGTGTTTCTGCGCAACATCATTATGGATTGTCTTATCGCATTATGTTGCCGTTGACCATGGGCTGGACCATTGCCCGCAGACAATTACCCTACCCCGAACATTTAATTGAAGAAAGTCTCTCCGCGCCCTCAGTGGTGTGGATCAGCAGCCCGGCCTTATTAACCCGATTAAATTTAAACGCGCCCAAATTAGCCCAATGTCCTTTTGCCGGGATTATTTCTTCCGGAGGTGTCTTACCTGTTGATGTTGGCAATGCCATACGTAAACAATTACAAACTCACGTCATCGAATGTTATGGCAGCACGGAAACCGGCGCGATTGCCTTTCGTGAAGATGACGGCTTATGGCAACCAACGCCGCTCACACAAGTGGGATTGAACGAAGAAGGCGCCCTATGGGTGGAATCCGCATGGTTAAACCAACGGGAACAAACCGCTGACGCCGCCGAATTGGCAAACGGCAAATTCAATTTACTGGGACGTATTGATCGCATTGTGAAATTTGGCGACAAACGCATTTCACTGGTTAAAATCGAACAAGATTTACTGCGACATCCTTGGCTGGTGGATTGCTATGTGGCACAACATCCCAAACACGCCCGGCCGGCGGCTTGGGTGGCATTAAATACCGACGGTATTCAGGCCTATAAGACATTGGGACGCAATGAATTGGTCAACCGCTTGCGCCATTTTCTTATGCAAAGCCAAGAAAATTCCGCTTTGCCGCGCTTCTGGCGCTTTACCGACGAACTGCCACGCAATAGCCAATCGAAAATCGGCAAACGGGATTTTGAACAGGTTTTTTTAACGCAAAAAGAGGAACATTTCGCATGAATCAGGTCATCGCCATTATTCCTCATTACAACCACTCGGACACTATCGGCAATGTGGTAGAACAATTGCTTGCGCTAGAATTACCGGTGCTGATTGTAGATGATGGTTCTTCTGCCGAACATGTGGCCGTGTTAAAAAAATTAGAAAATCCACCGAAAGTTATCGTACATTATTGTCCGCAAAACAGTGGCAAGGGTGCTGCCATGAAAGTGGGCTTTACCCAGGCCTTCAACATGGGGTTCACGCACGCTATTCAAGTAGACGCCGACGGGCAACATCATCTGCCCGATATTCAACAAATGTTACTGGAAATGCAAAAAAATCCGACCGCACTTATTTGTGGCAGCCCTATTTATGGCGAAGACGCTCCGAAAGCCCGCTTATACGGACGCAAAATCACCGATTTTTGGAACGCTATTCACACCCTTTCCACCGACATCAAAGATGGAATGTGTGGATTCCGCTTATATCCGTTAGCGGCAATGTTGCTATTAATGCAACAGGAAACATTAGGCAATCGCATGGAATTTGATATTGATATTTTAGTGAAATCCCACTGGCACCAAATTCCTTTGGTTTGGGTGCCAACACCGGTACGTTATACACCGGACGGCGTGTCACATTTTCGCGGTTTTGCCGACAATTGGGCGATCAGCAAAATGCATACCCGCCTCTTTTTCGGTATGTTGGCACGGGTATTGACGGGACGTAAAGTATGACTTCACAACATTGGGCTCAACAACATGAACGGGGCAGTAAATTTTTCCTTAATTTAACCCGTTTAATCGTGCAGTATTGTCCTCTGTGGTTAATTCGTCTCATTACGTTTATTGTAGTGAGTTATTTTTTTCTCACCTCAAGAAAAGCCCGTCGAAATATTGTCCGCTACCAACAACGCTTACAACAAACCTTCCCGCACATAAAATTGCCGCGTTATGCCTTGTTTCGCCATTTTTTGGCGTTTGGTGAAGCGATTACCGACCGTTTTGCCGTATGGCAGAAAAAAATTCGTTACCCCGATCTCGTGTTAGATGACACGGATAACGTCTATCAAGCCATTCGTTCCCAAGGCCGTGGTCAGATTTTAGTTTGTTCCCATTTTGGTAATATTGAAATTTGTCGTGCCTTGGTGGACAGCGGACATCACGGTAACTTTCGGCTAAATATTTTAGTACATAATCGCCACGCGCAAGCCTTTAATGAAACCTTGGAAAAAGCCGGTGCCACCTCATTGCCATTAATTCAGGTGGAAGATTTAGATGCGCAAAAAATGCTGGAATTACATGACCGTATCGAACGGGGAGAATGGATTGCCATCGCGGCGGATCGTATTCCGGTGCACGGCGACAAAACCCAAAAGATTCATTTTTTAGGTGCACCAGCAGAATTTCCGCAAGGCGCGTGGTTGATGGCAAGCATACTAAAAACGCCGATTAATACGGTGTTCTGCTTAAAAAAATGGGGTGATTACCACTTAAAATTGCGGCATTTTTCTGCCCCAATTGAAGGCCGTGGCAAACAACGTGCAGAAAATATTGAAGCGGCCATGCAACGCTATGCGGATTTATTGGCGAAAGAATGTGAAGAAAATCCGCTTTATTGGTTTAACTTTTACGATTTTTGGGAAGACGATTCAAAATGAAAAAACACATTTATTGCCACCACGCTTCCGACTATGAAATCCAGTTTTTTGACGTGGATTCCATGAATATCATGTGGCATGGACATTACGTGAAATACTTGGAAATGGCACGCTGTGCATTTTTAGACGAAATTCATTACACCTACGATGTGATGAAAGAAAAAGGCTACGGTTGGCCGGTTGTGCAGTTAAATTTGAAGTATGTCAAACCAACCATTTTCCGTCAGAAAATCCGCGTAGAATTGTTCTTGGTAGAATACGAGAGTTGTATTCGTATTGATTATGTTATTCGTGATGTGGAAACCAAACAAAAACTCACCAGCGGCAGTACCACTCAAGTGGCTGTGGAAATTAAAAGCGGCGAAATGCAACTACAAACTCCGCCTTGCTGGCGAAGTGCGGTGGAAAATCACCCTAGTTTTCAAGCGGAGAAAAGCCATGCGTAAAGCCTTACTTCTTGTTTTGTTATTGCTTAGCCCGCTCACCTTTGCCTTTTCCGAGGGTGAATTGATCACGTTGTTGCAAACGCCTAAAAACGTGCAAGGCGATTTTACCCAACAACGTTTCCTGAAATCCTTAACCAAGCCTATTACCACCCAAGGCAAGTTCACACTTTTGGCGCAAAAAGGCTTGTTATGGCAAATGGAAAAACCTTTTGCCAATCAATTACGGGTGAAAAAAGACGGCATTATGCAATGGGACGGAAAACAATGGGTCGCCAATGGGAAAATGGGACAAGCGGAACAAATTTCGCTGTTTTTAGGCTTGTTATCAGGTGATATTTCTGGGCTAAAATCACAATTTGATATGACGCTCGGCGGTAATGCACAACATTGGCATTTAACCTTAACGCCAAGTTCGCTATTAATGAAACAGATTTTTACCGACATTCAAATTCAAGGCGATAATGTCGTGAAAACCATTGTGTTAAACGAAAAACAGGGCGATAAAACCCACATTCAGTTTGACCGCATTCAACAAAATCAACCCTTGTCCGCCATGGCACAATCCGCCCTTGAATAAAAAACGATGAAAAAAATCACCGCACTTTCCTGTCTATACGCCCTATTTTTAATCACCACCTTGGTGACGCTGGGTTATTTGGTCAAGAAAGGCGATTGGTTACAAACCGACTTGCGCGCGCTGTTGCCGCAAGAACAAGGTTGGACAGACTTACAAATCCAAGTGGATCAACATCAAGAAGCATTGCTTAATCAACAAGTCATTGTGCTTATTGGCCATCAAGATCCGCAAACTGCGTTTCAACTTAATGAGGACATCGCACAGCAATGGCGGCAAAGCGGCTTGTTCACGCAAGTGAACGACAAAATGCAACCGAATCTGACAACGTTGCGTGAAGAAATCAAACAATTACGCCTTGCCACCTTGCCACAAGGGATTCGTCAACAATTACTGAATAATCCACAAACCTATTTTCAGCACTATGCCGAACAAATTACCAACCCGTTTGCTCAAACCAATTTACTGTCTTTAGAACAAGACTGGTTGGGCTTCGGCCGATTTGTGTTAGCGCAGGCGCAATCCCAAAGCCGGGTTCAATGGAATGCGGAAAACGGCATGCTGTATATTGTCGAAAAAGAGAAAACATGGGTTTTGCTACGTGGCGTATTGGCACAGGGCAGTTTGATCAATCCATCGTTAAAACTGACCGCACTTTTAACGGAAAATCGTAAGCAAGTTAACGCGGACGGCGGGCAAATGTTAGCCACTGGGGCCACCCTGTTTGCCGCTCAAGCTAAAATGAAAGCCGAACGGGAAAGTACCTTAATGAGCCTGCTCGGTGTCAGCCTCACCTTATTATTGCTGCTGACAACCTTCCGAACGCTACGCGTGTTATGGCTCTTTCTGCCGATTGTGGCGGGGATGCTAAGTGGTGTCACCGCAACGGTGCTGGCATTTGGGCAAATTCATATTTTAACCATCGTCATCGGCACCAGTTTAATCGGTGTACTCATTGATTTTCCGCTACACTGGCTCTCCTCTTCCCTTTCAAACCTGCAGTGGAATGGCGTTCAGGCGATGAAGAAATTACGTTTTACTTTTCTGATTAGCCTATTTGTGACGCTCTTGGGCTATGGTCTGCTCGGCTTTACCGCACTTCCGGTGTTAAAACAGACCGCACTTTTCTCCGCTATTGCCCTGATCGCGGCCATGTTGGCGACCCTATTATTTCTACCGTCGCGCTTTCGTCGTTACCAAGCCAAACCGCTGCCCTCCCGCCCTAAAGTGCGGTCATTTTTCGAGACGTTTTTACAACGGAAAATCGGACTGTTGCCATCAGCGTTATTACTACTGTTGATTGCCGGCGGGTTGTATCAATCCAAATGGCAAGACGATATTCGTGAATGGGTTTCCATCCCGCAAAGCATGCTTAACGAAGCCAAACAAATCGGAGACTTAACCGGTATTGATTTGGGTAATCGTTATTTCTTGGTAATCGCCGATAATGATGATGAATTATTAGCCAAAGAAGACGCGCTCACGCAAAAATTAGTAGAACAAAAAATCCCCTATCGAGCCCTATCCCAATGGATTATGTCACCAACGCAACAAGCGCAATTTCTGCAAGCACTTACCACACATTTGAGGCTGCAAGATTATGCGATTTTAGAGGACATCGGCGTGCCACCGGAGCGTATTCAAACAGCACTCACCGACCTAGCCCGTGCCTCACCGTTACAGATCTCCACCGCATTACAAACACAAGTCGGGCAAGCATGGCAAACGCTGTATTTAGGTAATATGAACGGCAAAGTGGCCGGTGTGGTGCAGGTAAGCGGCTCAGCAACCCAATCCTTAGCGCATTTTGCCAATCAACAGGATATTTTCTGGCAGGATAAACGGGCGCATTTGAATCAGGCCTTCCAAGCCACCCGAGATCAGGCGGCTTGGTTAAAAGTGCTCTCATTCTTGTTTGCCGGGATCTTGTTATGGCGTTTCTTCGGTGCCAAAAATACCTTAAAAATGTTGTTGCCGCCCTTGTGCGCCATTGTGACAACGGTGGCAGTCTTCGGTTGGTTCGGTTGGCCAATCAGCTTATTTACCATGTTCGGCCTGTTGTTGGTTTCTGCCATCGGCATTGATTACACCGCCTATATGCAAACTGCAAATGAGCCTTTATACGGTAAGTACATTGCGGTATTATTGGTAGCAACAACCACGCTTATTTCATTTGTCTTATTAGGCTTAAGTTCAACACCTGCGGTGGCCTCATTCGGGTTGAGCGTGAGTATTGGCGTGTTACTGAGCGTAATTATGACTTTTAAAATGCTACGTTATGGAGAATCAAAATGAATCAATTTGATGTTGTGATTATTGGCGCAGGGCCATCCGGTTCCGTTGCCGCATCCTTATTGCATAAACAAGGCGTCAAGGTTTGTGTATTAGAAAAACAACATTTCCCGCGTTTTGTCATCGGTGAAAGCCTGTTGCCTTATTGTATGGATATTTTAGCGGAAGCAGACTTAGTTGACGCCGTCAATGCCGAGAAAACCTTCCAATTTAAAAACGGTGCTGCCTTCACTTGGGGCAATCGTTACACTTATTTTGATTTCACCGATAAATTCACTGCCGGTCCGGGCACGACTTACCAAGTTCGTCGCGGTATTTTTGATAAAATTTTAATTGATGAAACAGCCAAAAAAGGCGTAGAAGTCCGTTTCGGCCATGAAGTGCTCAGTTTAGATAATTCGGGGGAAACCGCCGTATTAAAAGCCCGTGGCGAAGACGGTGAAGAGTATCATTTATCCGCCCGCTTTGTATTGGACGCCAGTGGTTATGGCCGCGTATTGCCGCGTTTATTGGACTTAGAAACACCGTCCAGTCTCCCTACCCGTGTCGCCCGTTTCACACATATTGATGACAATATCAATGCTCCTGACTTTGACCGAAATAAGATTCTGATCACGACACACCCGACACACCGTGATGTGTGGTTATGGTTGATTCCATTTGCCGACAACCGTTGCTCTATCGGTGTGGTGGGTTTGCCGGAAACCTTAGATGGCGATAATGAAACCATATTGAAAAAATTCGCGTTGGAATGCCCGATGTTAAAACGCATTTTGGCTAACGCCAATTGGGAAAATGATTTCCCATATCGTCAGATTCAAGGTTATTCCGCAAACGTAAAAGCGTTATACGGCAAACATTTTGCCTTGTTGGGCAACGCCGCCGAATTCCTTGACCCGGTATTTTCCTCCGGCGTGACCATCGCCTTACATTCGGCCCGTTTGGCGTCGCGTATTATTCCACGCCAACTCAAAGGCGAAACGGTGGATTGGCAAACAGAATTTAGCGAACCGTTAATGGTTGGCGTGAACGCCTTCCGCACTTATGTAAACGGTTGGTATGACAATTCTTTCCAAGATGTGATTTATGCACGTAATCCGGAACCTAAAATTCGTCAAATGTTGTCGTCTATTTTGGCGGGCTATGCGTGGGATACGGAAAATCCATTTGTGGCGAAATCCACCCCCCGCTTAAACGCGCTAGCAGAAATTTGTGGCACCGCTACGCAAGATTAAAGGTTAGGCTCTGATGATGAAATATGTCTTGCTGTTGTGTTGTTTAGTGCTTACTGCCTGCACGTCGTTGCCGACGGTCAAACACTTGCCGCCACAGCAACAAAACATTCGGGTGTTTAAAGTGGAACAGTTAAACGCCCAACATCAACTCCAACAAGCCAGCCTATTAACCTTACAAACGGAACCGCAACAATGGCGTTGGGTACAAACGGATCCTCTGGGAGCCCCTTTGGCGCGGGTGATTTTAACCACGCAAGGATGGCAAAATGACGGTTTTGTCATGCCCAACCAACAAGCCAAACTGCTTTTTTCTGCGCTATCCACGGCGTTAAACCCAAACCATGCACTATTTACATTTAGCGCAATTAATCCCGTGGCAAACGGCACCGATTATTTTATTCAAAATAAGAAAGTCTGGCAGATCAGACAATTATCCAACACGATTAAAATTGACTTAGCCGATCAAAGCCATTGGCGAATCGAAGAATTAAATTAAAGGGAAAAATGACCGCACTTTATTTAACCAAACCGGCCATTCTCAGCAGTTTAGGAGAAGGCATTGAACGGCATATTCAGCATTTATTGGCAGCTGAGGCTTCACCGCTCGCGCCTTCCGATCAAGCATTCACCCATTATCACATGGCGGGCAAACAACGCGTATTCGGCGAGGTAAACACAACATTACGCCCGTTCCCACAAGATTTGCCAAGCCTGCACGCCAGCCGTAATAATCAGCTGCTTTGGCATTGTTTGGCACAAATTGAACCGCAAATTGAACAGGCAATCGCACGCTTTGGTCGTCAACGCATTGCCGTGGTTATCGGCACATCCACCACCGGCGTAGATGAAAATATCCCGGTGTTTCAGTACGCCGTTGGACATCAAGACTGGAAAGGCGCGCCATTCAAACAGCAACAGCAATATTTTTCCGCGCCGGCCGATTTTGTCGCCTATCAATATGGCTTACAAGGTTTAACATACGGCATTTCCACTGCTTGCACCTCCGGCGCCAAAGCCTTAATCAGCGCAGCACGCTTGTTAAACGCCGAGTTATGTGATGCCGTGATTTGTGGCGGTGTTGATGCACTTTCACCGCTCACCATCAGTGGCTTCGGGGCATTATCCGTATTGTCCGACAAACGCTCGAATCCGCTTTCTGCCAATCGCGATGGCATTAATTTAGGCGAAGGCGCCGCGGTCTTTATCATGAGCCGTGACAAATTAACGGATGACAATATCGCCCTCTTGGGTTACGGTGCCAGCAGTGACGCTTATCATATGTCCTCGCCGCATCCTGAAGGCAAAGGCGCCATTGCGGCTTTCCAAGACGCATTAAACTCCGCCCGATTAAGTGCTGCACAAATCGGTTGGATTAATTTACACGGGACCGGCACGGTACATAATGACCAAATGGAAAGTCTCGCGGTACATCAAGTATTTGGTGATAATACGCCTTGTACGACCACCAAACCTTATACCGGCCACACACTTGGTGCGGCAGGTGCAGTCGAAGCTGCCATTTTATGGGGCACCATCGATCGCAAGTTAAACCCTAACGGCAAGTTGCCGGCGCAATTGTGGGATCAACAACGGGATGACACCTTGCCTTTGATCAACATCACCGATGCCCAAAGCCGTTGGCAAACCACACCACGCATTGGCGCTAGCAGCTCTTTTGCTTTCGGCGGCAACAACACCGTGTTGATTTTAGGAGAACGAGATGATTGATTTAACGTGCCCAATCACCGACATCGCTCCGCTGGTTCCCCATAGCGGAAAAATGATTTTGTTGGATCGCGTCGTTGATTTCGACGATGACTTTCTGGTGGCGGAAGCCGAAATTCGTGACGACAATATCTTGTTAAAAGAAAACAAATTACCCGCATTTTTAGGTGCTGAAATCATGGCGCAAGGGGTTGCTGCTTGGGCCGGTTGTAAATGCGTTCGTGCCGGCAAACCGATTAGTTTGGGATATTGGATTGGCTCCCGCAAACTTAGCATTCATCAAACCGATATTGCCGTGGGCAGCAAGTTATGCATTCAAATAAAGCTCTCCATTGAAGATGCCACCGGCTTCGGGGTATTTGATTGTCAACTGATTGACCAAGCCAACCAACAAGTGATTGTGGAAGGCGCACTCAATGTCTTTAGACCACAAGTTTAAATTCATTGAAAAAAACCACCGCACTTTGAAATTCAGGAACAAAAAATGAGTGAAACCGTTTTAATTACAGGATCCAGCAGAGGCATCGGTAAAGCTATTGCCTTGCGCTTGGCACAATCAGGCTTTGACATTGTGGTACATTGCCGTAGCCGCGTTGACGAAGCCGAATCGGTGGCACAAGCCGTGCGCAAACTGGGACAACAGGCCCGCGTATTACAATTTGACGTCAGCAACCGCGCTGAGGTGGCTGCCATCTTAACCGCAGATGTCGAAACAAACGGTGCTTATTATGGCGTTGTATTAAATGCCGGATTAACCCGTGACAACGCCTTTCCGGCGCTTACCGACGAGGATTGGGATCAGGTATTACGCACCAATTTAGACGGATTTTATAATGTGCTTCACCCGATTATGATGCCGATGATCCGCCGTCGCAAAGCGGGGCGCATTGTGTGTATTACTTCTGTCTCCGGCTTAATCGGTAATCGTGGGCAAGTGAATTATAGTGCTTCCAAAGCAGGATTAATCGGCGCGGCAAAAGCCTTAGCGGTGGAATTAGCCAAACGTAAAATCACCGTAAACTGCGTAGCGCCGGGTTTAATTGATACAGATATTTTGGATGAAAATGTACCGATTGAAGAAATCTTAAAAATGATCCCGGCAGGCCGTATGGGCGATCCGGAAGAAGTCGCACACGCCGTTAATTTCCTAATGGACGAAAAAGCCGGCTACATTACCCGCCAAGTGATTGCGGTCAATGGCGGGCTGTGTTAAGGATATTTTTATCGTGTAAGCGCAAGCAATTACGCTATCACTAAGCAAACCAAGAGAATCAAATATGAAACGAGTCGTGATCACAGGTATTGGCGCGATTACCGCCTTCGGTAAAGAATGGTCGGAAGTGAAAGCCGCCTTCCAACGCAAGCAAAATGCGGTACAGGCAAAAACCGAATGGGCAGAACGTTACCCTGAATTGGGTGCCAATTTGGGCGCGGAAATTCATGGCTATCACCCGCCAAAGCACTGGAATCGCAAACAATTACGCAGTCTGGGACGCGTCTCTCAATTCGCAGTCGAAGCCGCTGAGCGCGCCTTGGCAGATGCCAATTTGTTGGATGAAAAGGGTGAAATTCAGGCTTATTTAAAAGACGGCAGAATGGGCGTTGCTTGTGGCTCCTCTACCGGTTCTACCAATGACGTCAGAGATGCGGCCGAGTTATTAATGACCGGAAAATCCGACGGTTTCAATGCCAACACCTATGTGCGCATGATGCCCCACACGACTGCCGCCAATATTGGTATTTTCTTTGGTTTAACCGGGCGTATTATCCCCACTTCAAGTGCTTGTTCATCCGGTAGCCAAGGCATTGGCTATGCTTATGAAGCCATCAAACACGGTTTAATTCCGATGATGCTGGCCGGCGGTGCCGAAGAATTTTGCCCGTCGGAAGTGTATGTATTCGATTCACTCTATGCCGCCAGCCGTAATAATGCCAACCCAAGCCAAACTCCTCGACCATACGACAAAGATCGCGATGGTTTGGTTATCGGTGAAGGTGCGGGTATTTTTGTATTAGAAGAATTAGAACATGCCCTTGCCCGCGGCGCGAAGATCATTGCAGAAATCGTGGGCTACGGCGCCAACAGCGATGGAGCTCACGTCACCCGCCCGCAAAAAGATACGATGCAACGCTGTATGGAATTAGCGTTAAAAGACGCCGGGTTATCACCAAACCAAATCGGTTATGTGGATGGTCACGGCACCGCGACCGAACAAGGTGATATTGCCGAAACCCAAGCGACCGAAGCCGTCTTCGGTCATGTACCGTTAAGCTCGCAAAAAAGCTATTTAGGTCATACGCTAGGCGCGTGCGGTGCGTTAGAATCTTGGTTTGCTATTGAAATGATGCGTGACGGCTGGTTCGCACCGACCTTAAATTTAGATAATATTGATGAACGTTGTGGCAAGTTGGATTATATCTGTGGTGATGGTCGCCACATTCAAACCCAGTATGTCATGAACAATAATTTTGCCTTCGGCGGCGTCAATACCTCATTGATTTTTAAACGTTGGGAAGATTAATACATAAAAAAATGCAGCGATCAGGCTGCATTTTTTATGCGTAAAAACGTTTGAAAAAACCACCGCACTTTCTACAAAATCATCTTCACTAATTTATCCGCTTTAACACGGGCAAATTTTTTCAGTAGCTTTTGTACCGGTGCCGGATATTGATCCATTTCTTCCAGTTCACTGTAGTGTTTTAACGCTGTAGTGTGTTGACGGATGTGTTCCAGTTCTTTTAACACTTGCGGGCGCAATTGATGTTGCGGATCATGAATGAACAAGCCATTTTCTGCATCTAACCGCCATGCACGTGGGTTAAGGTTATTACCGGTGAGTAAAATATAGTTATCATCCACCCAAATACCTTTCAGGTGATAAGTATTATCACCGTCTTTCCATAAACGAATAATCAATTGCCCTTCGGCAACTTCACGTTCAAATTTTTTACTAAAACGGCGTAAATTGCTTTCATACAAATATGGCAAAGCCCCCGCCATTTTGAACGGTTGCTCCGGCGGAATATAGAAATCATTGGCCACTTTATCGCCCACAATGATTTCTATTTTTTTGCCTTTGCGTAATAAATAACGGATTTTTTGTTGCAACGTATGCGGGAAATTGAAATACGGCGTGCAAATGGTGAGTTTATCTTCCACCAATTGGAATAAATCTTCAATCGTACAATTCAAAATATTGCCCGCGCCCCCCAAACCGAATAACGGCGTTACCGTTAATTCACTGCAAAAATCGACCGCACTTGGCAGTTTGTACTGCCCGTAAACAGACAGATTTTTACGGAAATGACGAATGCCTTGGCGAATCTCTTTGGTTTTCGGACGATTTACATTATCCAATGGCAATACGACATCGGAATCCAACAAATAATAGCGAATAAAATTCACCATAGTGTCGGCTAATACGGAGTTAGTGATTTTTTGGTAACGATCATAACGGTATTTTTCATTTTGTTGTAAATACACGTTATTAATGCTGGCGCCACTATAAAGCACGGTGTTATCAAACACAAAACCTTTGATGTGTAACACACCGAATACTTCGCGGGTGTTAATCGGCACGCCGAAAAACATATTCGGGTCATCGGCAAGTTGATATTTTTGGCGTTCTTCGCAATACCAATCGGCATTGGTGGCACTCTTCTCGGCACCCAATAAATTCCGCTGAGCGCGGTGCCAATCAATTAAAATTTTAACCTCAAGTTCAGGTTTATCTTGTTTAGCGCGATAAATTTCATCCAGAATTTCCTGTCCTGCCTCATCATTTTGCCAGTAAAGTGCGGTAACAATAATTCGGGTTTTCGCTTCTCGGATAAGTTGAATAATCTCACGTTTAAACGCTGCCGGACCATAAATAAATTCTACTTGTTCGGCGGCCAACGGCAAACACGGCAGGCTTTCAAGACGCTTTTTCGCGCGTTTTGTTTTATCTGTAAACATAAATCTGTTCTCTATAAAATACTCAATGAGTAAGAACGCTTAATCAGCTTAATTAGTGCGATAGTTTACAATATTTATCCCCCAACTTGGTAGAAAAAAGGCTAATTTTCGTTATAATGCTCACAATTTTATTGCAAAAATGAGCAAACTTCGTTCATTTCATTCCCATTCACCCTGCTATCGGCAACCCAATTATGAATCAAAATTCAACAAAACCCACTTTCAAATCAGCCCAAAAGTCTTTTTCTGAACGTAGTGTCGGTGACGACCGCCAAAAACGCGACAAAAATCGACCGCACTTTAATCGAGAAGAACAAGCTGCGCGCCAACCATTCAAGCAAGACAAACGTCGTGCCGACAAAACTAAGGATAAACGTGAATACGCTGAAAAAACACCGCGTGTTTATGAAAGTACGCTGAAAAAAGCCGGTGATACCGAGGGCCGCGTAAAAGTCATGGTGAAAAGTAGCCAATTTGACGAAAAAATCAAAGAGAAAAAAACCGGTCCACTATCACCAAGAGCGCCTGAAAAAATCAAGAAAAATCGGACCGAAGAAATAAAAGTGTATGGCGAGAATGCTTGTTTAGCCTTATTTGAAAAACGCCCCGGCAGTATTGTGCGCCTATGGGCGACAGTGCAAATGGCGCATAAAATCGGCGACATTTGTAGCTATTTAGCTGCGAATAAAAAGGTGTATCACATCGTTGATAGTGAAGAGCTTACCAAGGTCAGCGGCACCGAACATCACGGCGGCATTTGTATGTTGGTGAAAAAATCCCATCCGTTTACGTTGCAAGGCTATTTGGATGTGCCACATTCGGAGGACTGTTTGGTGCTGCTGGACGGTGTCAACAATGCACAAAATATCGGTGGCATTTTACGCACTTGCGCATTTTTCGGCGTGAAGCACATCATCACGGAAACCCCTGAAAGTCTTAACTCGCCAATTACATTACGCGTCGCGGAAGGCGGTGCGGAATATATCCGCGTGTTGGAAACTGCAGATACGCGTCATGCCTTAGCCGCATTACGCGCGGCCGATTATCAAATCGTGCATATTGCTACCGGTAAAAACGGCACATCATTGGATAAAGTGCGGTTAAAAAATAAAACGGTTTTTGTGCTAAGCGAAGGTTCAACGGAAGACTTGATAAATAAAGAAGATGAGCAAGTGCGCCTATCCTTTGCCAATCCATTGAAAAGCAACTTAAATGTAGCGGTAAATGCAGGAGTTTTGCTGGCGAAGTGGCATTTTAAATAAAAAAACATAACTTATCGGGCGTAGTAAAAACGCCCTGTTTTTTCACCGCACTTTTGGTGAATTACAACTTATCCGCGTGATGAATCAACACAAAGCGCTCCCAAAGTTCCTCTTCGGTTTCGATATGCGCCGGATCAGTGATGATACATTTGCTGATAGGACAAACCTTTTGACAGGTTGGAGTGTCATAATGGCCGACACATTCGGTGCAGAGCGCCGGATCGATGACATAGATCGCCTCCCCGATTGAAATTGCTTCATTCGGGCATTCCGGCAAGCACATATCGCAGTTAGTGCATTTGTCAGTAATGAGTAGAGCCATGATGTTCTCGGGGGAAATGAAAGGGGTCGGATTATAATCAATACGCTAACAAAATTAAAGGAATTTAATGAACGAAAAACGTATGTTGCTACTGTCTTTTTTTGTGGTGGCTTTTTTAATGTTTTTACTCGCCGGCTGGTATTATTTTTCCCAGCAGAAACAAGCGGTTGGTGTCGTTGTCGATCGGGATTACGACTACATTATGAAAAACGACCCCATCGGCCAAAATAAAAACGCGCAAACCGACTATTACACACTGGTACTTTCTTGGTCGCCGGCGTTTTGCGATCGTCAACGTAAACAATATGGCAACGAGTTGCCGAATTCACTGCAATACCAATGCGGTTTAACACAACAATTCGGTTGGATCATACACGGTTTATGGTCACAAAACAAACAAGCCAGACGTGTCAACGAGCATCCGCGTTTTTGCCAAGGCGATTTATCAAAATTACCGCAAGAACTCATCGAACGTTATTTGCCGGAAATGCCAAGCGCCAGTTTGTTACAAGGCGAATGGGAAAAACACGGCGCCTGTATCTTTGATAATGCCAAAGATTACTTTGAAAAAATCAAAAATTTATACCGCACTTTGAAGCTACCGAACTATGAATTAAGTCGTAACGAGCTGTTTAAATGGATGAAAAGCAATAACCCACAGCTCAAAAATGCGTATCTTGGCGCGGCGCGTAATGAATTGTTTATTTGTTACGATTTGGATTGGCAGGTGATGGATTGTCCGAGCAGTCGAACAGGATATTAGTTCTTTGGAACTCAAGGGGGAAATCGTTTGCCTAATGAATATTATTCAGGTTACAGACTACTCAGTTTCAGGTATAATCACTTCAGTATTTAATTTTTCATTTTAATCATACAAAAGAGGTAAATTATGTCAGTAATCAAAATGACCGATCTAGATTTAAGCGGAAAACGTGTTTTCATCCGTGCCGATCTTAATGTGCCGGTAAAAGACGGCAAAGTCACTTCTGATGCACGTATTCGTGCCACCATCCCAACCTTAAAATTAGCCTTGGAAAAAGGCGCAAAAGTGATGGTGACCTCCCACTTAGGTCGTCCGACCGAAGGTGAATTTAAACCTGAAGACTCCTTACAACCTGTCGTTGATTACTTAAACGAACACCTTGATGTGCCGGTACGTTTAGAGCGTGATTACCTCAATGGCGTTGATGTGAAAGCCGGTGAAATCGTTGTATTAGAAAACGTTCGTGTGAACAAAGGTGAGAAGAAAAACGATCCTGAATTATCCAAAAAATACGCCGCACTTTGTGATGTATTCATTATGGATGCATTCGGCACTGCACACCGCGCGCAAGCCTCTACTTACGGCGTAGCTGAATTTGCACCGGTTGCTTGTGCAGGTCCATTACTTGCAGCAGAACTTGATGCGCTTGGTAAAGCATTAAAAGAACCTGCCCGTCCAATGGTGGCTATCGTGGGTGGTTCTAAAGTATCAACCAAATTAGAAGTGTTAAACTCGCTTTCCAAAATTGCCGACCAAATTATCGTGGGTGGCGGTATCGCCAACACTTTCATTGCGGCAGCCGGTCATAACGTCGGTAAATCCTTATACGAAGCAGATTTAATCCCTGTAGCCAAAGAATTAGCGGTAAGCACCGACATTCCTGTACCGGTTGATGTTCGCGTGGGTACCGAGTTCTCCGAAACCGCACCGGCGACAGAAAAATCTGTGGCCGAAGTGAAAGATGACGAATCCATTTTCGATATCGGCGATAAATCTGCAGAACAACTTGCAGAAATTATCAAAAATGCAAAAACCGTATTATGGAACGGCCCGGTGGGTGTGTTTGAATTCCCGAACTTCCGCAAAGGTACGGAAATCATTTCTCACGCTATTGCCGATAGCGATGCTTTCTCTATCGCAGGCGGCGGTGACACCCTTGCAGCAATTGATTTGTTCGGCATTGCAGATAAAATTTCTTATATTTCTACCGGCGGCGGTGCATTCTTAGAGTTCGTCGAAGGCAAAGTCTTACCGGCTGTGGAAATTCTTGAGAAACGTGCGAAAAACTAACCGCGCTTTCTCTGCATAAGATAATAAACGATGGCACGCGTCTCCCGACGCGTGCTCATACTATAAAAATTAAGTTAATTATAAAATGTGCTAAACAGTACACATTATTACCTAGGAAAACTAATGTTTAAACTTATTTATTCTTGTCTACTTATTACTACTGTCAGCTTTTTATCATCAGGTTGTACTTCAATACAAGTAAATCCTATTAGTAGTGAAGAATTTAAAAATATACGTGAAATTTGTATAGTTAATAACCTAGAAGTAAAAATTGTAGATTTTGTACCAGTTCTAGAAAAACGTTTACAACAACATAAAATAGCAACACGAAAAATAAATGAAGTCGATGTTACTCAAAGTTGTGAATATGCTTTACGTTATTCAGCTAGACGCTCATGGGATATAACAACTTACCTCTCATGGGCAGAATTAAATCTGTTTAAACAAAATCAGCAAATCGCCAGTGCAGAGTACTCATTAGTAGCTAAAGGGGGGCTATCATTAATGAAATGGCAGTCCGTTGAAACTAAAATGAACCCTGTAATAGACCGATTACTAGGGTTGGCAAACTAATCTGTATATGTCGAAAGACGCGTTCTATCCATCGTATGGATTAAAAATCCACGCATCCTACAAAATTTTTAACGTAAAAGGAAACATAACTATGGTTAAATTATTAGATCTTGTCAAACCGGGCGTGCTTACCGGTGAAGATGTTCAAAAAGTATTTGCATACGCAAAAGAACACGGCTTCGCACTTCCTGCCGTGAACTGCGTTGGCTCCAACTCCGTTAATGCCGTTTTAGAAACGGCCGCACGTGTAAAAGCGCCTGTAATTATTCAATTTTCTAACGGTGGTGCAGCATTCTACGCAGGTAAAGGCATTAAACCGACCAGCGGAGCCCGTCCTGACGTATTAGGTGCGATTGCAGGTGCAAAACACGTTCATGCTTTAGCCAAAGAATACGGCGTACCGGTGATTTTACACACCGACCACGCAGCGAAAAAATTACTTCCATGGATCGATGGCTTACTTGAAGCCGGTGAAAAACACTTCGCAGAAACCGGTCGTCCATTATTCTCTTCCCACATGCTCGATCTTTCCGAAGAGCCAATGGAAGAAAACATGGCAATCTGCCGTGAATACCTTGCCCGTATGGACAAAATGGGTATGACTCTTGAAATCGAAATCGGTATCACCGGTGGTGAAGAAGATGGCGTGGATAACTCCGATGTAGATGAGTCTCGTTTATATACTCAACCGTCTGACGTGCTTTATGTTTACGATCAATTAAACCCAGTAAGCCCGAACTTTACCGTTGCCGCAGCATTCGGTAACGTACACGGCGTGTACAAACCGGGTAACGTAAAATTAAAACCGTCTATTTTAGGCGCAAGCCAAGAATTCGTGGCCAAAGAGCGCAATCTGCCGGCGAAACCAATTAATTTCGTCTTCCACGGCGGTTCCGGTTCTTCCCGTGAAGAAATTCGTGAAGCCATTGGTTACGGTGCGATCAAAATGAACATTGATACCGATACTCAATGGGCTGCATGGAATGGTATTTTAAGTTTCTACAAAGCGAACGAAGCGTATTTGCAAGGTCAATTAGGTAACCCTGAAGGCCCTGATGCACCAAACAAAAAATACTACGACCCACGCGTTTGGTTACGCAAAATGGAAGAATCTATGTCTAAACGCTTAGAACAATCTTTCGAAGACTTAAACTGTGTTGATGTTTTATAATTAACCAAAACACATTAAAATACGACCGCACTTCACTTTTAGTGCGGTTTTATTTTATTGATGATCATTATGCAGCTATCGAAACAAAAAACGTTATCCGTGATAGTAAATTTTACTATCGGCTTTTTCTTTTTATCCTTGTTAAGTATTAAGAATGGATACAATATTGCACCCGCACTACTTATTGTATTAGGCCTCGGTTACAGTATTTATGGCGTAATAAAAAAGTGGCAATGGTCGTTATCAAAAGAAGATAAAATGCTGATCTGCAGCTATCTTTTTTACTTTGCCACATTCGTTCTCTCATTTATTGTCCACCAAGGAAAAATCCGAGAATTGGATAATCCAAGTCGTGTATTGCTATTCATTCCGGTACTGCTATTGCTATTGCATATTCCACCACGCCTAAACACGGTGCTTTACGCGATTCCTTTAGGTGCAATGATTGCAGGCATCACAGCCATCTATGACAAGCTGGTATTGCACAGCAAAATGGCATTTAGTGTTCGTATTATGCACATTCAAGGTGGTGACATTGCGATGTCACTGGGAATGTTTAGCGTTGCTATCGGGTTTTATTTTTTTCAAAAAACACAATTAAAACAGACCGCACTTTGCACCTTTGCAGGATTATGTGGCATCCTTGGCAGCATTCTCTCTACCGCGCGAGGTGGCTGGATTGGTGTGCCGTTCATTCTCACCCTTATACTATGGGTTTATCGTCAACATCTTTCAAAACGATTTTTTCTTGGGCTATTTAGTATTTTAATTATTGCCGGCTTTGGTATTAACCAGCTACCGAATAATCGCATTGCTGAACGTGTTGCCGCCGCCGAATATGATATCAGTGCTTATTTACAAAGAAATGACGGTTCTACTTCTGTCGGTGCGCGATTTGATATGTGGAAAAGCGCATTATTAATGGCGCAAGAAAAACCGTGGCTAGGCTGGGGTGTGCAAGGCGTATCAGAAAAGCGTAAACAACAATTTGAGCAAGGCTTAATCAGCCAATTTGCGTCGGGTTTTAATCACGCCCATAATCAATATTTGGATGATTTATCCAAGCGCGGAATAGTAGGTTTATTGGCGTTAATCGGTGTGTTTTTCGTGCCATTTTATCTCTTTTGGCGAAATTTAAAGAGCTCCCATGCAGAACAGAAATTAGCAGGCTTACTTGGTGTCGTACATATTCTTTCCGTCATGTTTTACGGCATGAGCCAAGGTTTTTTCAGCCATAATTCCGGCAATATTTTCTATTTCTTTTTGGTTATCGTATTTTATGCGTTCACCAAACAACAACGACTTTTAGCCAAACATGCAACCGTTTAATAGCGCTCAATTACACCAATTCGCCGCCCAATACCCGTTGCAATATCTCAACGGGGAAAACGGCTGTCGACTGGCATACCGTCATTTTACTCATCATCCGACAGCGCGTGAGTTAGTGATCATGGTGAATGGTCGAGCGGAAAATATCTTGAAATGGACGGAATTGGCTTACGATTTTTATCAACAAGGCTATGACGTACTGGTTTTTGACCATCGCGGACAAGGTTATTCCCAACGTTTATTGAAAGACGGCGAAAAAGGTCATTTAGATGAGTTTCGTTTTTATGCCGAAGATATGGCAGAAATTATCGACAATCTGACCGCACTTTATCCTTATCCCAACCAATATATTTTGGCCCATTCCCTGGGTGCTTTAGTCACAACCTATTATTTAGCAAATTTCGACCACAGGATTCAACGTGCGGTGTTTTCTGCACCGTTTTTTGGCGTGCCGTTAAAACAGCCCGTACGTGATGAAATTCTGTTAAACATGATGATGTTGTGGGGGCAGGGAGAACGCTATGTGTTCGGCAAAGGACCATATAAACCCGCTAACCTACAGGAAAATAACCTCAGCCATGATGCCGCGCGAATGCAGTGGATGAATGAAGTGAATTTAGCCAATCCAAACATTCGTTTGGGCGGACCGACATTCCGTTGGGTGCATTTATGTTTAAATGCCATCAAACATCTGCCGAAAATCATTCGTCGGGTGGAAACGCCGGTATTAGTGTTTGAAGCGGAAGAGGAAAAGATCGTGGACAATAAAACGCTAGAAAAACTGACCGCACTTTTTGCTCATGGGCGCCTGCGCAAAATCGCCCGAACCAAACATGAAATCCTGTTTGAAACGGATGATATTCGCACACCGACATTGCAGCATATTTATGCGTTTCTTACTTCAACGCGTAGCGAACAAGTAATAAACCCAATAAAGTAAACAACAAACTGCCCATCACGTGCGCGGCAATCAAGCCCATGCCGACACCAAATTTGCCGTTAAACAAATTGTTCACCACTTCAATGGAAAATGAGGAAAAGGTGGTTAAACTGCCAAGAAAGCCCGTCACCAAGAACAACTTCCACTCTTCTGAAATTTGCGGAAAGAACCAAAATAACGCGAATAACGCACCGATAATGAAACAACCCGCATAATTGGCAATCAGCGTACCGAAAGAAAAAGCGGCAAACAACGGATTAAGTACAATACTTAACCCCCAACGTAAACAGGCACCAAGTGCGGCGCCACTGCTGATGAAAAGTAAAGTGGAAAGAATTGGCATTAATAAATCCCGAAAATTGCCCGCAAGTAAGTAGCGACGGCTTCGTCTGTGTTACGACCAATAGTTTCCAACTGCGGACAATTTTTTATCAAACGCGGATCAGCGTTGCCCATGATGCACCCTTTTCCCACCTCCGATAACATTTCCACATCATTCATACCATCACCAAAGGCGATACAGTCCTGCAAGCCATAATCCCGCGCCTGAACGACTTGGGCAAGTGCGGTGGCTTTTGACACATTTTTATTCATCACTTCCAAGCAACTCGGCGTGGAATAGGTGATGCTAGTTTGCGCACCGAAACGATCGCGCAATTGATGTTCCAATTCCACCAAATCTGCCGGTGTGCGGGCAATAAAAAACACTTTTTCCGTATCGCGACCGTGGTGCTGTTTAAAATCCACCACGTCGTACATAAAGCCCGAGTCTTTGTGATATTTATAAAGCTCAGGAATGTCTTTGTTGATAAACCAGCCATCAGCCTGATAGCTGTTCACACATACCCGTGTATCATCAAACGGCAAATTCATCACTTGATAAGCAATCTCTTCCGGCAAGGAATTATTTAGCAACAGCTCCCCTTGCAAATTATGCGCTTGGGCACCGTTTGAAGTAATCAGCACCGCCTCCTTCACCTTAGTTTTCTTCAAAATACTCGACACATCAAAGTAATTACGCCCCGTGGCAAGAACAATATCCACCTTACTGTCATACAGGCGCTCCAAGGTTTGCGCGGTAAAATCACCGACCACATGATCCCCGTTGAGTAATGTACCATCCATATCCGAAACAATGGCGCGATAAGGAAGTTTTTGCATAATTTGTCACCTCAAATGAAATAATAACTAATGGTAGCAAATTTTATATAAAAATATTTGATGTTTTCTTGAATTTTTTTAAGAAATGTAATAAAAGATTAAACCTTCACACTGTAGAAAAACTCCCCTCCTAAATTAACGATAACAACTGAAAATAACGACGAAAATGAATGGTGCAAATTTAATAATCGAGTGCTTAAAAGCACATCATGTAAACACAATCTTCGGCTACCCCGGCGGCGCCATCATGCCAACCTACGATGCAATTTATGATTCCGGCTTAGATCACCTACTTTGTCGCAACGAACAAGGCGCAGCCATGGCGGCCATCGGCTATGCTCGAGCGTCCGGCAAGGTCGGCGTATGTATCGCCACCTCCGGCCCCGGCGCAACCAATTTAGTGACCGGTTTAGGCGATGCCTTAATGGACTCCATTCCTATCGTTGCCATTACAGGCCAAGTCGCCTCCCCGCTTATCGGCACCGACGCCTTTCAGGAAGCGGATGTACTCGGTTTATCCCTTGCCTGCACCAAACACAGCTTCATTGTACAAAATATTGAAGAATTACCTGAAATTATCGCCAAGGCCTTTGAAATCGCCAAAAGTGGCAGACCGGGCCCGGTATTAGTCGATGTGCCGAAAGACGTCCAACTTGCACCGACCACAGCAAAACCTATCGTTAATTCACCGCAAAAAATGACCGCACTTTGTGATGCGCATTTAGCCCAAGCCATCGAATTATTACAACAAACCAAACGCCCGATGGCTTACATCGGCGGAGGTGTGGGCATGGCAGGTGCCGTTCCGGCATTGCGTTATTTCTTACACACGACCCAAATGCCAAATATCGTGACCTTAAAAGGGCTTGGCACGGTATCGCCCGACGATCCTTATTATCTCGGTATGATCGGTATGCACGGCACCAAAGCCGCTAACTACGCCACCCAAAAAGCCGATTTATTGCTCGTATTCGGCGCGCGTTTTGATGACCGCGTAACCGGCAAACTCGACACCTTCGCGCCACACGCCAAAGTGATTCATGTGGACATCGACGGTGCCGAATTAGGCAAATTGCGCCGCCCTGATGTGGCACTACGAGGCCATTTAATCACCACATTGGAAAGCCTTAGCATGCCGCTTGATATTGCCCCTTGGCAACAAACCGTCGCGCAATATAAACAACAATTTGCGTTCAGCTACGGCGAACATTGTGGCGAACAACTCATCAACCCGTTATGGTTGCTCAACAGCATTTCACGCAAAAAAACACCGAAAACCATCGTCGTGACCGATGTGGGACAACATCAAATGTGGTCAGCGTTACACGTGCAACATCACGCACCGGAAAACTTCATCACCTCCGCCGGTTTCGGTACCATGGGTTTCGGTTTGCCGGCCGCCATCGGTGCGAAAAAAGCCCGCCCGGAAGATGAAGTGATTTTAGTCAGTGGTGATGGCTCCATCATGATGAATATTCAAGAGCTCGGCTCCATTGGTCGTGGCAAAGCCCCAATTAAAATCGTGTTATTGGATAACCAACGTCTCGGCATGGTGCGCCAATGGCAATCCCTCTTCTTCAATGCGCGTCACAGTAGCACGATTCTAGACGACAACCCGGATTTCGTGGTGCTCGCCTCGGCGTTCGGCATTAAAGGGGAACGCATTGATTCCGCCCATCAAGTGGATGCCGCACTAGAACGTTTATTCAACAGCCAAGAGGCTTATTTATTGCATATTTGCATCCATTCCGACGAAAACGTGTGGCCGTTAGTGCCGCCGGGCGCGTGCAACGCAGATATGTTGGAAAGTATGGAGTAATCACATGGAACACCAAATCGAACTCACAGCCCAACACCGCCCCGAAGTGCTCGAACGCATTCTCCGCGTCATCCGCCACCGTGGTTTCACCGTAACCCAAATGGATATGCAACTGATTGACGACAAAGTGCGCTTAAAATTCACCGTAAAATCTGACCGCATTTTGGATTTGTTAGTCAGTCAGTTGGAGAAAATTTATGATGTGGTGGAGATTAAATAATGAAAAAAATTATCTTCCTCTTTATTTCTGTTTTCTTCTTTATTGGATGTACAACCAATAAAGAAGAAATATCTAAGAAAACAGAGGTGATCCAAGCCTTTTTTATTGCAAACAATAATATTTATGTCATAGGAGATTTAAATAGCTATCAATTCTCTTCTTCTAAATCTGAAGATGTGCAGCATTTCATTAATTTTTTGAATTCTAAAGATATGAAAGCCTTTAAGGAAGCACATATAGATCGAATTGAAAAAAATAGCGAAGATAACAAAATTAAAGCATTTATATCTATTGAACTTGATAGCGAAAAGTTGACTGAAAAGGAAAGACAAAGCTTATTTAATAAGCCTGATGTTTATAAATCTTCTCAAGGAAATCCTGATTTATTTTTTGGAATAAGTCATGGTGAGCTTGTAAAACTTCAGAACAAAGATGAAATCCTGATGAAGGGAAAACTCTCTAAACCATTAAAAACAAACTTTATTGAGTATAAAAATACAAGAGGATTTGATAGAGGTCCAGATGCTCCATCGCCAGGATTATTAGCTGCTTTTACTGTTGGTGCGATTGTAGTGATTCCATTAGCAATTATTTCATTGCCATTTCAAGCAATAGATTCTTTATCTAACTAATTGTATTTATAAACTTAATTTTATTGAATAATTTCTCAGTATTATCTTCTGCCAAATCTCCCCTAACCCCTCTTTGCTAAAGAGGGGAATACATTGGAAGATTTTAATATGGTCTCGCAAATTTAATATTGAAATATCAATAAAATGAGACATAAATGAGCCAAATAAAATTAATGGCTAAAGCCCCCCTCTTTAGCAAAGAGGGGTTAGGGGAGATTTGACAGTCTTAGTTAACGAAGAAATTAATCATACACAAAAAACCTTAACGAAAATTTACTTGGAGAATATATAACAATGCCAAAACTACGCTCAGCGACCAGTACACAAGGTCGTAATATGGCGGGTGCACGTGCCTTATGGCGTGCCACAGGAATGAAAGAAAATGACTTCGGAAAACCCATTATTGCGGTAGTGAACTCCTTCACCCAATTCGTCCCGGGGCATGTGCATTTAAAAGACATGGGACAACTGGTCGCGGCGGAAATTGAAAAAGCTGGCGGCGTGGCAAAAGAATTCAACACCATTGCGGTGGATGACGGTATTGCCATGGGACATGGCGGGATGCTGTATTCCCTACCAAGCCGTGATTTGATTGCAGACAGCGTGGAGTATATGGTAAACGCCCACTGCGCCGATGCCATGGTGTGTATTTCCAACTGTGACAAAATTACCCCGGGAATGTTGATGGCGGCAATGCGCCTGAATATCCCGGCGATTTTTGTTTCCGGTGGCCCAATGGAAGCCGGCAAAACCAAGTTATCGGATCAACTGATTCGTTTAGACTTAGTTGATGCGATGATTGAAGCGGCGGATCCTAATGTCAGTGATGAGCGTATTGATGCTATTGAACGTAGTGCCTGCCCGACTTGTGGCTCCTGCTCAGGGATGTTCACTGCCAACTCCATGAACTGTTTAACGGAAGCACTCGGTTTGAGTTTACCGGGCAACGGTTCTATGCTTGCCACACACGCCGACCGTAAAGAATTATTCTTAAAAGCCGGTCGCCAAATTGTGGAACTGTGCAAACGTTATTACGAACAGGACGATGAAAGCGTATTGCCTCGTTCTATCGGCACCTTTGACGCTTTTGAAAACGCTATGAGCTTAGATATCGCCATGGGCGGTTCCAGTAACACCGTTTTACACTTACTCGCAGCGGCTCAAGAAGCGGGCGTAGATTTCAAAATGTCAGACATCGACCGCTTATCCCGTGTTGTGCCTTGTTTGAGCAAAATTGCGCCGAACACCAACAAATACCACATGGAAGACGTACACCGTGCAGGCGGAATTATGGGCTTATTGGGCGAATTGGATCGCGCCGGTTTAATTCACCACCACACCAAAACCGTGTTGGGTATGACGTTGGAAGAACAATTAAATCAATACGATATCATCCGTAACCAAGACGAAGCATTACACAAATTCTTCCGTGCCGGCCCGGCAGGCATTCGCACTACCCAAGCCTTCTCACAAGATTGTCGTTGGGACAGCGTGGACGATGACCGTGTAAGCGGCTGTATCCGCAACAAAGAAAATGCGATTTCTAAAGAAGGTGGCTTAGCCGTCTTGTTCGGGAACATTGCCGAAGACGGTTGTATCGTCAAAACCGCGGGCGTGGATGAGTCTATCTGGAAATTCACCGGTCGAGCCATCGTGTTTGAAAGCCAAGAAGATGCCGTTGCCGGGATTTTAGGCGGCAAAGTCAAAGAAGGTCATGTCGTCATGATTCGCTATGAAGGCCCGAAAGGCGGCCCGGGCATGCAAGAAATGCTCTATCCGACCAGCTATTTAAAATCCATGGGCTTAGGCAAAAAATGCGCCTTGTTAACGGACGGACGTTTCTCCGGCGGCACATCCGGCTTATCCATCGGCCATGCCTCGCCTGAAGCGGCTTCCGGTGGCGCTATCGGTTTAGTACAGGATGACGACATTATCGAAATCGATATTCCGAACCGCGCGATTAACCTCAACATCAGCGATGAAGAATTAGCTAAACGCCGTACCGAGCGAGATGCCAAAGGTTGGCAACCGGCGCACCGTGAACGTGAAGTGTCTTTCGCCTTAAAAGTGTTTGGCCACTTCGCCACGTCCGCAGATAAAGGCGCCGTGCGTGATAAAAGTCTATTAAAATAAAAATTGTCGGGACAGGCTTTATGCCTGTCCTTATCAATATCGAACAGGGACAGGTATAAAACCTGTCCCTACAACAAAATTCAATAAAGTGCGGTCATTTTTCTGAGTGTTTTTTTAATGGTTAGAAAAATAACCGCGCTTACAAGATGGGATTTCTCCCACCGTTTAACATGAATGAATAACCTGGTGGGCCAAATCCCGCCTTACGATACTATGAAAAATCTACTTACAAACCCACAACCGAGCCAAAGTGATTATATTAACGCCATCGTCAAACTGGGCTCCCGTGTTTATGAAGCGGCGACGGTCACGCCGTTACAAAAAATGGGCAAATTATCCGACCGTCTGCATAACCATATTTGGATTAAGCGTGAAGACCGCCAGCCGGTTAACAGCTTCAAGCTACGTGGCGCCTATGCCATGATCTCCACCCTGTCTGATGAACAAAAGCACGCCGGTGTGATCGCAGCGTCGGCAGGTAACCATGCACAAGGTGTGGCATTATCGGCAAAACAACTCGGCTTAAAAGCTCTTATCGTGATGCCACAAAACACCCCAAGCATTAAAGTGGATGCGGTGCGTGGTTTTGGTGGTGAAGTGTTATTGCACGGCGCCAATTTCGATGAAGCCAAGGCCAAAGCCATTCAGCTTGCAAAAGAAAAAAACATGACGTTTATTCCGCCCTTCGACCATCCGTTAGTGATTGCGGGCCAAGGCACGCTGGCTATGGAAATGTTACAACAAGTGGCGGATTTGGATTATGTCTTCGTGCAAGTCGGCGGTGGCGGTTTGGCGGCCGGTGTGGCAATTTTACTCAAACAATTTATGCCGGAAATTAAAGTCATCGGCGTGGAATCCAAAGATTCTGCCTGCCTAACTGTCGCATTAGAAAAAGGCGAACCGACGGATTTAGCACACGTTGGCTTATTCGCCGACGGCGTAGCGGTAAAACGTATCGGTGATGAAACTTTCCGCCTGTGCCAACGCTATTTAGACGACACGGTGTTAGTGGACAGCGATGAAGTGTGCGCTGCCATGAAGGACCTGTTTGAAAATGTCCGCGCGGTGTCAGAGCCCTCAGGTGCATTAGGCTTAGCCGGTCTGAAAAAATACGTCAAACAACACAACATTCAAGGCAAAAACATGGCAGCGATTTTGTCCGGCGCCAACTTGAATTTCCACACCCTTCGCTATGTGTCCGAACGTTGCGAAATCGGTGAAAATCGCGAAGCTTTACTTGCCGTGACGATGCCGGAACAGCCGGGTAGCTTCTTAAAATTCGTCCACGTACTAGGCAGTCGTGCTGTAACGGAATTCAGCTACCGTTATGCTGATGACAAACACGCCTGTGTCTTCGTGGGAGTTCGCACGGCAGATGAACAGGAAAAAGCCGACATCATCGCCGATCTCACACAAAATGGCTTTGATGTGGAAGATATGTCCGACGATGATATCGCCAAAACCCACGTTCGTTATTTAATGGGTGGACGGGTTGAGAATCACGGCGAACGCCTGTACACCTTTGAATTCCCGGAACAAAAAGGCGCATTGTTGAAATTCCTTGAAACCTTAGGCGGACGCTGGAACATTTCCCTTTTCCACTACCGCGCCCACGGTGCCGACTACGGCAACATTCTCGCCGGATTCCAATTGGAGCAAGACGATGCCGGCGAGTTTGAACACGCCTTGGAAGCCTTGGGATATGTCTATCAGGATGTGACCGACAGCAAGTCCTACCGTTATTTCTTACGTTAAAAATACAACAAAAAATGACCACACTTTAGGCCGAAAAGTGCGGTCATTTTTATTGGCATTTCGTTCAAATGCCCGAAAATGATTAAAAATACGCCGAAAATAAGATAAAATGCAAGCTGGTTTTTATCTTGATATTTTTAATCTATGCCTGAACCCCCAAAACACATTTTAGTGGTTTCTTATTCCCAAACCGGCCAGCTTAACGAATTGACAAAACACTTTCTTCAACCGTTAAAACAACAAAACGTTATCATTGAAGAATGTCAAATTCATCCGCTGAAGCCCTATGTGTTCCCGTGGAAATTTATGTCGTTCTTTAACCAATTTCCGGAATCGGTACATTTAATACCGGCACCTATTGAGCCACCAACACTTGAACGGAAAACCTATGATTTAGTTATCATTGCTTATAGCGTTTGGTTTTTATCACCTTCGCAGCCAATAACAGCATTTTTACAATCAGAACAGGCAAAAGCTCTAAAAAACACACCGGTGATCACACTTATCGGCTGTCGCAATATGTGGTTAATGGCGCAGGAAAAAATGAAAAAAATGCTGACCGCACTTGGTGCAAACTTGATTGGCAATGTCGTGAAAACCGATCAATCCAACGCATGGGCCAGTTTTATTACAACGCCAATGTGGCTACTGACAGGGGAAAAACAATATTTTTCATGGTTACCCGCTGCCGGTATTAGCAACGCAGACATGTTGGACATGCAGCGGTTTGGCACCCGATTAGCTCATATATTGACGAAAAATCAGCCGTTAGATAAATCACTCTTTCAGAATATGGAGGCTGTGAAAATTGATGAAAAACTCATGATGAGCGAAAAAGTTGGCCATCGTAGCTTTTATCTTTGGGGAAAATTGCTATTAAAGTGCGGTCAAATTTCACCACGTTTTCGCAAGATTGTGCTCTATTTTTATATTGTCTTTTTGATTATACTCATTCTTACTGTTGTGCCGCTTTCAGCGGTAATAAAACGCTTACTTAAACCACTATTAAAAGAAAAATTAGCGCGTCAAAGACGCTATTTTGCCGAACCTTCAGGGGAATAAAGTTGACTGTATTAACTGATGTTTATATCAATCGTGTCGGTGTTTTTCTACCGAATCAGCCCGTTGATAACGATCACATAGAGCAGGTGTTAGGCATGGCGGGTGATACGCCTTCCCGTGTGCGTAAAATGATTTTGCGCTCTAATGCCATAAAAACTCGTTATTACGCCATTGACCCGCATACCCGCGCCACTACGCACACCGGTGCAGAGCTCGCGGCAGAAGCAATCAAACACCTGATCGTGCAAGGTATGAATGTTAATGATATAAGTTGTTTGGCATGTGCTACCTCCTCTCCCGATCAAATCATGCCGGGACAAGGCGTGATGATTCATGGCTTAATTCCTAATGCACCTCCTTACGAAGTCATCACTACCGCCGGGATTTGCGTTGCCGGTATGACTGCGATGAAACACGCCTACAATGCCATTCGCACCGGCGAACACCAAGGCGCCGTTGCCGTAGCGTCCGAAACATCTTCCGCTATGGGACGTGGGGAATATTTTCAAGCGGAAATTAATCAGAAACAATTAGAAGACGCCAAGCCTGAAATTGGCTTTGAAAAAGATTTTCTGCGTTGGATGCTTTCTGATGGTGCAGGTGCGGTGCAACTGAGCAATCAACCTAATCCACAAGGCGTTAGCCTAAAAATTCATTGGATTGATCTCATTTCTTACGCCAACGAAATGCCCGTGTGTATGTATGCGGGGGCAGAAATTCGTGATAATCAATTCATCGGTTGGAAAAGCGTCAGCACGCAGGAACGTGAAGCTCGCAACTTAATGTCAGCCAAACAAGACGTGAAACTGCTCAATGAAAATATCGTGCATTACACGGTGGAAAAAGCACTACTACGTTTGATCGAAAAATATAACCTGAAAGCCGAAGATATTGATTACTTTTTACCACATTATTCTTCGGGCTTTTTTCGTGACAAATTGTTGGACGGGCTGAAAAATATCAATTTCGTCATTCCGCAAGAAAAATGGTTTACTAACTTGGAAACGAAAGGGAATACAGGTTCAGCATCTATCTATATTATTTTGCAAGAATTTTTAGAGAAATACCCGCTTAAAAACGGACAAAAAGTGTTGTGTTACATCCCGGAAAGCGGGCGTTTTTCCTCTTGTTTTATGCTACTCGAGGTGGTTAATGGAAATTAACGATATCCCGCAAGACAACAGCAAAATCTTTCGTGGACAATGTAAAGTGGTCTATGCCACCAAAAACGGCAACTACCAAACCGCTACCACTAACGGCTGGGAAACGGAAGAATTCGCTACCGAACAAGCGGTGGAAGAGCTCAACCAACTTACTAACGAAGCGTTAGACGCTGTAAAACGTGGCGAAAAGTCACCGCTCTTTTATTATATGTACCGCTACCGCTTCGACCTCATCGGTCTTTCCCAAGCCACCGGCTTTTGGCAATGGCAAATCAAACGACACTTTAAACCAAGCGTGTTTGCCAAATTGTCGGATAAGGTATTGGGAAGATATGCGGAGGTGTTTGGAGTGTCAATTTCGACATTAAAAGATATCTAAATTAAAAGAATAACGGTTATATATTAATTCTTATGAACAATTTCCAACATCAGCACACGGCTCACTGCGAAAGTGGTGTCATGTCTACCATGTTAAAAGCGCAAGGTGTGGATTTTAACGAAGCCATGGTTTTCGGTTTGGCCTCGGCGTTGACCTTTGTTTATATTCCGTTGGTAAAAATTAACGGATTGCCACTGATTTCTTATCGAATGCCGCCGCGATCCATTATCAAAATGGCTATCAAAGCAGTTGAAAGTTCGGTTGAAAATGCAAAAGTTTCGTTCGCCACAGGCTGGACAGCAAGCGTTAAATCAAGCACTTGCCGAAGAAAAATTGGTGGGTTTACAAACCTCTGTTTTCTGGTTGCCTTATTTCCCGCCTGAAATGCGTTTTCATTTTAACGCGCACAATTTAATTGTGTACGGCAAAGAACAAAATGACTATTTGATTAGCGATCCCGTATTTGAAAGCGTACAACGTTGTGCCGCAGAAGATTTGCAACGGGCCCGTTTTGCGAAGGGCGTATTAGCGCCGAAAGGGTTGATGTATTATTTTGAAAATCAACCTGACTTAACACAAATTGACTTACCAAATCTCATCCGTAAAGCCGTTTGCAAAAATGCCAAACAAATGTTGGCTCCGCTCTTTTTCGTCGGTGTAAAAGGCATTCGTACCGTTGCCAAACAAATTGAAAAACTGGCAACTCATTCTTCGGAAAAATACAAACGCTTATATCTAGGTCACATCGTGCGTATGCAAGAAGAAATCGGCACCGGCGGCGCAGGCTTCCGTTATTTATACGCCTATTTCCTTGAACAAGCTGCCAATATCTGCCAAGAGCCTAAATATAAAAAAGCCTCCGAACACATGACGGAAATCGGCGATATGTGGCGCCAATTCGCGGGCTTATGTGTGAAACAATGTAAAAAACCAACAATGGAAGGCTATAAAACGGTGGCGGACTATTTGCGGGAAATTGCGGATAAAGAACAACTCATTTGGCAAACCTTACGTAATTTATGATTCAAATAAACAATCTTAGCCATCACTACTCCAACGCAGAAAAGAACGCATTAAGTGCGGTCAGTTTTCGCATTGAATCGGCTTCTACCGTAGGTCTTCTCGGTCCCAACGGGGCAGGCAAAACCACGCTGATGTCCCTGCTTGCAGGGTTACAATCCGTACAACAAGGAGAGATTTATTTTGATGGCGTACCTTTGGCAAAATTGAACAAGAAACAACGCCATCAGATTTCCTTGGTGCCACAGGATTTTGCTTTTTATCCGTTGCTGACCGTTTGGGAAAATCTGACATTTTTTGCATCATTGTATGATATTCGAGATAAAAGCTATTTGTTGGAATTATTGACCAAAGTAGATTTAATGTCGCATAAAAACAAGCTGGCGAAGCATTTATCCGGTGGGTTAAAACGCCGTTTAAATTTTGCTATTGGCTTAATTAATCACCCCAAAGTGATTTTTCTAGATGAAATCACCGTGGGGATTGACCCTCAATCCCGTCAGTTTATTTTGGATAGCGTAGCGGCGTTGAAACAGCAAGGTGTGACAGTGATTTATACCTCTCATTATTTGCAAGAAATTGAGCAATTATGTGACAAATTAGTGCTGTTAAATGAAGGCAATCTCATTTATCAAGGCTCCGTACAAGGCATTTTAGAAGAAGAACAAAGTTTGGAACGTTTTTATTTAGCGTTTTTAAATAAGGCGGAAAACATATGTTAATTGCATCGATTATCAAAGAAATGCGCCTATTAAGCCGTGATCTGCATGGCGTTGCCGTATTATTTATTATGCCGATTTTGTTTATGTTAATTATGTCGGCGGCCTTGAGTAACGATAATGCGTTAAGCAATCGCTCGGAAATTGTGCTATTAAGTGAAAAAAATCAGCTAAATGATGATTTCCTCACTCAACTCAAGAAAGAAAATCTTGCAGTTAAACAAGCCCCGTTGTCAGAATTAGCTCAATATCAAGCTGATTTACAAGCAGGTAAATTTGACCTATTGGTTTTAAATCCTAATCAAAAACAGACCGCACTTTCAGAAGAACAAGCCTTGCAGCTTTGGTTAAATCCGAGCGTAGATCGCAGTTGGCTACTGGGTGTGAAAGGTGTGTTGCAAAAGCATTATTCGCAACTGCGTTTAAACGATTATTTGGCAGACAATCACATTACGTTAGAAAATAATAAACGTAAACAAATCAAAGAAATTCAAAATAAAGTCAATAAAGATCTAGATAGCAAATTTGCGCAAATTAACGATTATCTTGCTAAAGATTTGTGGCAAGAAATTTATGTGAACCGCCATGGTAAGGAAGTCAGCAAACCTAGCTCGGTACAACATAGTGTGCCTGCATGGCTGATTTTTGGTATGTTCTTTATTATGATTCCGCTTTCCAATGTGATGGCGATGGAACGCCAAACCAACACGCTGACTCGGTTGCGTATGGCGCGAGCTTCTGCATTGAGTTTGATTATTGCCAAGTTAATTCCTTATTTTTTGATTAACCAGTTACAATTCGTCGGCATGGTGGCGCTAGGTTATTTTGTGTTGCCTGCGCTAGATATGCCTGCGTTTACGCTTTCCGGAAATTGGTTGCCTTATTTTGTATTATCCGCTGCGGTAAGCCTTGCCGCACTAGGCTATGGTTTATTAATCAGTGTGCTGGCAAGAACTACCGAACACGCCGTAGTGTTGGGCGGGGGCGGCATTATTATCATGGCGGCCATTGGCGGTATTATGGTGCCGGTGTATGTCATGCCGGAAATCATGCAAACTATTTCACAATTTTCACCCATGGGATGGGCATTAAGCGGTTTCCAAAATTTATTGTTAAACCAATATCACCTCAGCCAAATTCAACAACCGCTCTATTTATTAAGTGGCTTTGGTGCGATAACGTTACTTTTCGCCACATTAACTTATCAACGACAATTAACCAAACAAGCGAGATTCTAATGGCTTATATTTTTACACTGGAAGCACCGACACTCGAACTGGAACTCAAAAAGCTTATCGTTCAAGAAACGGAAAAAGACGAACTTGATCCTGCAGAAATCATCGATGACGAATGGCTATTTGGCGAGCAAAGTCGCATCCAATTGGATTCGCTAGATGCTTTACAAGTTGTTGTTGCACTACAGGCTCATTTTGGCGTGCGATTACAGGGGGATCGTATGGTGCGTAAGCATATGATGAATGTACGTGATCTTGCTGCCTTTATTCGTGAACAACATAGCAAAATCTAATGAATGTTTATCTCAACGCTGTTTCCGCTCGGTTTGCTGAAAAGCTCGGACAACGTACCTCCAACATGTTAGGGCAACCGCTTTGTTTTCCTTATTTCAATGCATTTAAGGAACCGCTGTTATCACTAGAACAGCTCTATCATTATATCGACCTGGAAATTGACCGCACTTTACAACGTGCCGGTTGGGATAAATCCGAGCTCAAAAATATTCCCATCCTGCTCGGGTCCACAGCTTATGTGATTAGTGATTGTGAAATGCGTGTAGCGAATCATCAACCTTTACCAGACGAACATAGCCTTGCTGTAATTTCTGATGGTTTGCGTATACGTTATCAGACCGAGGTTTTCAGTATTGCCACTTCTTGCACCTCTTCCGCACAAGCCATTGGTTATGCCTACAAAATGCTGAAAGCTAACATGTACGAAAAGGTCTTAGTGGTTGGTTTTGAGATGTTCAATCGACTTACTTTTGAACATTTTCAATCAATGAATTTATTATCGCAAGCGGATGAATACCAGCCCTTTGCCAATCCTACAGGCATTGTTTTAGGCGAGGGAGTTGGTTGCATCGCATTATCGACACAACCAAATTTAACATTTTCATGTGAAATATTTGGTATAACGACTATCACAGATAACGAAAATCTCACAAATAGTAGTGAAATCGCGCTGCGTCAATTACTGGCTGACTGCTTAGCCAACACACATCTGAACACAAGAGACGTTCAAGCCATTAAAGTGCATGGCGTAGGAAGCAATAGCGATATGATGGAACAACAAGTTTTAGATGAACTATTCCCACATGCAAAACGTCTTTTGATTAAACCATATATGGGGCACACGCTTGGTGCAAGTGGTGCATTGGAAACAGCATTTTTAATTGAACGATTACAAAACGAAGGGACAAAGTGCGGTCATTTTTTAAATTATTTTTTGGGGTTTGGCGGCAGTAATATTGCATGGATGCTAAAGGTGGGTGAATGACATTTTATATACAAGAAATTAATCGGTTCATCAGCAATAAAATTGATGACAAAAAACTACGTCAGCAACTCAAAGAACACGGAATCGACGCTCGTCGTTTAAGCCGTTTCACTCAGCTTGCTTTACTTGGGGCCTTACCGTTAAAACCCTCTCTTAATGAAAATACGGGTATTTATTTAGGTTCACCATTTAATTCGCCAAGTAAATTCGACAAAATGTTTAATCAACTTATGGACCAAAACTTGCCTAGCCCCTTAGACTTTATGGCGAATATCAATAATGCGGCGACATTTCAACTGGCGCAAACATTGCAACTTAGTGGAAATTCAGTATTCCTAGCAATCAATCAATATAATTTCTGGCAACCATTACAACTCGCATTATTGGATTTAGAAAATTGTGATACACAGCAAGCATTAGTCGGTTGGATATTAGAGTCAGATAACAAACAAGCTGAAGGCGCATATTTTTGGTTAATCACTAAAGCAGGAAAGGGTAAGGTTAGAAAATTAGAGGAATTTTTAAATAAAAATGAGATCCCAAAAGAGATAGATTTTTTACAAATTGCAGAATGGAGTTCAAATAAATTAATAACATCCGACTAATAGGATTGTTGCATAAAAACTAAAGTAAGGATTTAATGGCAGGGGCGGAGAGGCTCGAACTCCCAACACCCGGTTTTGGAGACCGGTGCTCTACCAATTGAACTACGCCCCTATTGGTATGGTATGTAATCTTAGAAGATTAAAAATTTGGCGGAATGGACGGGACTCGAACCCGCGACCCCCTGCGTGACAGGCAGGTATTCTAACCAGCTGAACTACCACTCCTAATGAGGATTAGCAGTGACCTACTCTCACATGGGAACATCCCACACTACCATCGGCGTAACAGCATTTCACTTCTGAGTTCGGTATGGATTCAGGTGGGCCTACTGCACTATGACTGCTAAAAAATTTTTATTACTTTAGTTAACTAACATTTAATTAACTAAAGTAATAAGCTTGGCGGTGACCTACTCTCACATGGGAACATCCCACACTACCATCGGCATTACGGCGTTTCACTTCTGAGTTCGGGATGGAGTCAGGTGGACCCACCGCATTATCGCCGCCAAAATTCGGTCGATGACTTAAAATCCGTCTTCTTTATCTTACTCTCTATCCTTCAAACCAAAACAAGCTGACTCTCAACTTTCTCTCTGTATCATCACCTCTATTCCCGGTGAATCACCTACAGTCTCTCTTTACTCTCTCTTAACTGCTACTCACCCAATTCCGCCCTCATGCCTCAGGTCTCCCCAAAAAACACTTGAGCGTTGTATGGCTAAGCCTCTCGGGCAATTAGTACATGTTAGCTCAATGGCTCGCACCACTTACACACCATGCCTATCTACGTCTTAGTCTTAAACAACCCTTACAGATTTATAATCTGGGAGAACTCATCTCTTGGCAAGTTTCGTGCTTAGATGCTTTCAGCACTTATCTCTTCCGCACTTAGCTACCCGGCAATGCGTCTGGCGACACAACCGGAACACCAGCGGTGCGTCCACTCCGGTCCTCTCGTACTAGGAGCAGCCCCAACCAATTCTCCAACGCCCACGGCAGATAGGGACCGAACTGTCTCACGACGTTCTAAACCCAGCTCGCGTACCACTTTAAATGGCGAACAGCCATACCCTTGGGACCTACTTCAGCCCCAGGATGTGATGAGCCGACATCGAGGTGCCAAACACCGCCGTCGATATGAACTCTTGGGCGGTATCAGCCTGTTATCCCCGGAGTACCTTTTATCCGTTGAGCGATGGCCCTTCCATGCAGAACCACCGGATCACTATGACCTACTTTCGTACCTGCTCGACTTGTCCGTCTCGCAGTTAAGCTTGCTTATACCATTGCACTAACCTGACGATGTCCGACCGTCATTAGCAAACCTTCGTGCTCCTCCGTTACTCTTTGGGAGGAGACCGCCCCAGTCAAACTACCCACCAGACACTGTCCGAGACCACGTTTCGTCATCTTCGTTAGAACATCAAACGTTAAAGGGTGGTATTTCAAGGTCGACTCCAACAATACTGGCGTATCATCTTCATAGTCTCCCACCTATCCTACACATCAAAATTCAATGTTCAGTGTCAAGCTATAGTAAAGGTTCACGGGGTCTTTCCGTCTAGCCGCGGGTACACCGCATCTTCACGGCGATTTCAATTTCACTGAGTCTCGGGTGGAGACAGCCTGGCCATCATTATGCCATTCGTGCAGGTCGGAACTTACCCGACAAGGAATTTCGCTACCTTAGGACCGTTATAGTTACGGCCGCCGTTTACTGGGGCTTCGATCAGGTGCTTCTCTTGCGATTACACCATCAATTAACCTTCCAGCACCGGGCAGGCATCACACCCTATACGTCCACTTTCGTGTTTGCAGAGTGCTGTGTTTTTAATAAACAGTTGCAGCCAGCGGGTCACTTCGACCGGTTCAACCTTCAGGGGTAAACCCTTACAATCTACGCCGGCGCACCTTCTCCCGAAGTTACGGTGCTATTTTGCCTAGTTCCTTCACCCGAGTTCTCTCAAGCGCCTAAGTATTCTCTACCTGACCACCTGTGTCGGTTTTCAGTACGGTTTAGATAAACCTGAAGCTTAGTGGCTTTTCCTGGAAGTGTGGTATCGGTTACTTCAGCTCCGTAGAGCCTCGTCATCATCTCTCAGTGTTAAGGAAGTCCGGATTTGCCTAAACTCCCCACCTACCAACTTAAACGTGCATATCCAACAGCACGCTAACCTAACCTGCTCCGTCCCCACATCGCAGTTTATCCAAGTACGGGAATATTAACCCGTTTCCCATCGACTACGCTTTTCAGCCTCGCCTTAGGGGCCGACTCACCCTGCCCCGATTAACGTTGGACAGGAACCCTTGGTCTTCCGGCGAACGGGTTTTTCACCCGTTTTATCGTTACTTATGTCAGCATTCGCACTTGTGATACGTCCAGCAGCCCTCTCGAGCCACCTTCTTCCGCTTACACAACGCTCCCCTACCCAACAGTATTGCTACTGATGCCGCAGCTTCGGTGCTATATTTGAGCCCCGTTACATCTTCCGCGCAGGCCGACTCGACTAGTGAGCTATTACGCTTTCTTTAAATGATGGCTGCTTCTAAGCCAACATCCTAGCTGTCTAAGCCTTCCCACTTCGTTTCCCACTTAATATAGACTTTGGGACCTTAGCTGGCGGTCTGGGTTGTTTCCCTCTCCACGACGAACGTTAGCACCCGCCGTGTGTCTCCTGAGTATCACTCTTCGGTATTCGCAGTTTGCATCGGGTTGGTAATCCGGGATGGACCCCTAGCCGAAACAGTGCTCTACCCCCGAAGGTGTCCACTCAAGGCTCTACCTAAATAGATTTCGGGGAGAACCAGCTATCTCCCGGTTTGATTGGCCTTTCACCCCCAGCCACAAGTCATCCGCTAATTTTTCAACATTAGTCGGTTCGGTCCTCCAGTTAGTGTTACCCAACCTTCAACCTGCCCATGGCTAGATCACCGGGTTTCGGGTCTATACCTTGCAACTACTCGCCCAGTTAAGACTCGGTTTCCCTTCGGCTCCCCTATTCGGTTAACCTCGCTACAAAATATAAGTCGCTGACCCATTATACAAAAGGTACGCAGTCACCCTTTCAGGCTCCCACTGCTTGTACGTACAAGGTTTCAGGTTCTATTTCACTCCCCTCACCGGGGTTCTTTTCGCCTTTCCTTCACAGTACTGGTTCACTATCGGTCAATCAGGAGTATTTAGCCTTGGAGGATGGTCCCCCCATCTTCAAACAGGATATCACGTGTCCCGCCTTACTTGTCGTTAGCTTAGTACCATAACCTGGACTTCGAGTACGGGGCTATCACCCTGTGTCGCCAAGCTTCCCAGCTTGTTCCTCTGCCTCTGTCATTATCACTAACAGGCTCCTTCGCGTTCGCTCGCCGCTACTAACGAAATCTCGGTTGATTTCTTTTCCTCGGGGTACTTAGATGTTTCAGTTCTCCCGGTTCGCCTCATTATCCTATGGATTCAGATAATGATAGTGGGTTCTTCACCCACTGGGTTTCCCCATTCGGACATCTTGGATTAAACGCCTCTTATCGACTCATCCAAGCTTTTCGCAGATTAGCACGTCCTTCTTCGCCTCTGATTGCCAAGGCATCCACCTTGTACGCTTTGTCACTTAACCATACAACCTCAAGTATTCTTATGATTAACTCAACCTTATGATTAACTCAACCTCATGAACTTAACATTAAATTGAAAATCCACTTAAAATCACAACATTGAATCGAAAAACACTTAACGCCGCTAAGCAGTAACAGTTAATTTATTAAGAGTAATCACCTTTTATCAATCACTCTCACTCAGACTTTCTTGAAAGTCTCGTTTTCAGCTTGTTTCCGGTTTGTTAAAGAACAGGTTTTTATAAAGAAGTTTGTTTCTTTATCATCATAGTTAAATTTATTGACTTGATATCTTTACGCCTACCTATTTGGACCACAAATAACGTATCTACTTTAAGTAAAGAAGATAAGTATGGTATTTTTAATAATACGTATGCAATAAACTTAACTATGACGATATTGGTGGAGATAAGCGGGTTCGAACCGCTGACCTCCTGCGTGCAAGGCAGGCGCTCTCCCAGCTGAGCTATATCCCCAATCATATCCTTTGGCTTTCACTCACACATAGTGCTTTTGATATATTGAAAGTTAATTCACAATGAAATTAACCAACCAAACTCACCAGTCTAAGTGGTGGGTCTGAGTGGACTTGAACCACCGACCTCACCCTTATCAGGGGTGCGCTCTAACCACCTGAGCTACAGACCCAACAGGATTTCTTGTCTTCTATAGTGTTCTGGCTCTGTCTACAATCATCAGCCAAACTGTGTGGACACTTAAGTTCGTCTTTCGGTAAGGAGGTGATCCAACCGCAGGTTCCCCTACGGTTACCTTGTTACGACTTCACCCCAGTCATGAATCATACCGTGGTAAACGCCCCCCTTGCGGTTAAGCTATCTACTTCTGGTACAACCCACTCCCATGGTGTGACGGGCGGTGTGTACAAGGCCCGGGAACGTATTCACCGCGACATTCTGATTCGCGATTACTAGCGATTCCGACTTCATGGAGTCGAGTTGCAGACTCCAATCCGGACTTAGACGTACTTTCTGAGATTCACTCCACCTCGCGGCTTCGTCGCCCTCTGTATACGCCATTGTAGCACGTGTGTAGCCCTACTCGTAAGGGCCATGATGACTTGACGTCATCCCCACCTTCCTCCGGTTTATCACCGGCAGTCTCCTTTGAGTTCCCGACCAAATCGCTGGCAACAAAGGATAAGGGTTGCGCTCGTTGCGGGACTTAACCCAACATTTCACAACACGAGCTGACGACAGCCATGCAGCACCTGTCTCATGGTTCCCGAAGGCACTCTCATATCTCTACAAGATTCCATGGATGTCAAGAGTAGGTAAGGTTCTTCGCGTTGCATCGAATTAAACCACATGCTCCACCGCTTGTGCGGGCCCCCGTCAATTCATTTGAGTTTTAACCTTGCGGCCGTACTCCCCAGGCGGTCGATTTATCACGTTAGCTACGGGCACCAAGCTCAAAGCACAATCCCCAAATCGACAGCGTTTACAGCGTGGACTACCAGGGTATCTAATCCTGTTTGCTCCCCACGCTTTCGCACATGAGCGTCAGTACATTCCCAAGGGGCTGCCTTCGCCTTCGGTATTCCTCCACATCTCTACGCATTTCACCGCTACACGTGGAATTCTACCCCTCCCTAAAGTACTCTAGACCCCCAGTCTGAAATGCAATTCCCAGGTTAAGCCCGGGGATTTCACACCTCACTTAAAAGTCCGCCTGCGTGCCCTTTACGCCCAGTTATTCCGATTAACGCTCGCACCCTCCGTATTACCGCGGCTGCTGGCACGGAGTTAGCCGGTGCTTCTTCTGTGATTAACGTCAATTTGTTGCGCTATTAACACAACAACCTTCCTCGTCACCGAAAGAACTTTACAACCCGAAGGCCTTCTTCATTCACGCGGCATGGCTGCGTCAGGGTTGCCCCCATTGCGCAATATTCCCCACTGCTGCCTCCCGTAGGAGTCCGGGCCGTGTCTCAGTCCCGGTGTGGCTGGTCATCCTCTCAGACCAGCTAGAGATCGTCGGCTTGGTAGGCCATTACCCCACCAACTACCTAATCCCACTTGGGTTCATCCTATGGCATGTGGCCCGAAGGTCCCACACTTTCATCTCCCGATTCTACGCGGTATTAGCGACAGTTTCCCGTCGTTATCCCCCTCCATAAGCCAGATCCCCAAGCATTACTCACCCGTCCGCCACTCGTCAGCATAAGTACAAGTACTTACCTGTTACCGTTCGACTTGCATGTGTTAAGCCTGCCGCCAGCGTTCAATCTGAGCCATGATCAAACTCTTCAATTCAAAAAGTTTAATCGCTCAATACTGCTGACTTAATTAATCTATCTATAAATAAACGAATCTTCGTAGCACTATTCAGTTCAATTTTAAAATTCTTTTAAAAACGAATCTTCAAGTGCCCACACAGTTTGTCTGATTGATTGTTAAAGAACGTTTGCATTAAGCAAGGTTGTGAATTATAGAAGTAAACTGCATTTACAGTCAAGAAAATTTTATTGATTTTCTTTCACTTACTCCCCCTTGCGATGCGGAGGCGTATTATAGGGATTAGATCCAAAGGATCAAGTGAATTTTTCAAAAAAATGTCTGATAGCTTAGAAAAAATACAATTTGCTTATTTCAAGATCAAAAACGTTTCTGAAAACGACCGCACTTTTTGCCAGTCGGTATACTCGATCTCTTTTTTCGGATCCGTTTCCCCACCCATTATTCGCATAATAAATTGGATCATTACACGATCCAAAAACGTATAGCGCGGGTAAAACAACGCACCGGCAAAAACCGCAGAAATCGTTGGTTGCCAAGTGATTCGTTGTAAAAATTTACGCACATAGACGTTAGTTTCCGGTGTGGATTTTTCCGGTTTGCGAGCAGTTAAATTGACACCAAAAAAAGCGGTAATCTTTTGATTTAAAAGTGCGGTGTGTTTTTCCAACATTTTATAAAGTTGTTTATTGAAATGCCCGTAACGAATTGATGCACCAATAATAATACGATCATAATCTTGAAGATTAACCACATCGCTAATTGATTTAACATCAACATTTTCTTTGATAATTTCCGCAATATAGGCAGCAATTTTCTTAGTTTGCCCATCATGACTTGAATATAAAATAAGCGTTTTCATTATGATTTCCAAAAAGCCGGCGTAAATAGCACTAATAATGAAAAAATTTCTAACCGTCCGCATACCATGGCAAGCGTGAGAATCCATTTGGCTTCATCAGGAATGCTCACGAAGTTGCTACTCACACTACCCAATGCGGGACCTACATTATTTAAACATGCAATAACTGCGTTAAATGCATCGAAGGTCTCAACCCCACAGCTAATCACACCTAATAAACAAATAACAAAGACTAGTAAATAGGCAGAGAAAAACGCCCAAATACTCTGAATCACCCGTTCGTCTAGTACCCGTTTGCCTAACTTTATAGGATAAACCAAATTAGGGTGAATCAAGCGATTCAATTCCCGCTTTCCTTGTAAATAAAGGACAAGTATGCGTATAACTTTTAATCCCCCGCCGGTAGAACCTGCACAACCACCAATAAAAGAAGCAAATACTAGCAGAATTGGTAAAAATACCGGCCACTGGTCAAAACTTGATGTGGTGTAGCCTGCCGTACTGGAAATAGAAACCGATTGGAAGGCAGCATGCTCTAAACTTTGCAAAGTATCATTAAAATGATGATTGGTAAGCAATATGACGAAGCACACCACCACTAAGATCGACTGAATAAAAATAAAGAAACGAAATTCCGGGTCACGAAAATAACTTGACAGAATATTACGCTTACCAAGTTGAGAAAACGCATTAAAATGTAAGGCGTAGTTACAAGCGGAGATAAGTAAAAATACAATCGTAATTAGGTTAACGGCTGAGCTATTGAAATAGGCCATGCTATTATCGTGAGTAGAAAATCCGCCGATAGAAACCGTAGAGAAACTGTGACTAATCGCATCAAACGGCGACATTCCTGCGAACCAATAGGCTAGAGCACATAGTGTAGTTAATGACGCATAAATAAACCACAATGTTTTCGCGGTCTCGGTAATCCGTGGACGCATTTTATTTTCTTTTACCGGCCCGGAAATTTCTGCGCGATACAGCGACATCCCGCCAATCCCCAACAATGGAATAATCGCCACCGCGAGTACAATGATCCCCATGCCGCCTAGCCACTGCAATAACTGGCGATAGAATAAAATCGCTTTAGGCAACTGATCCAATCCTATGATTGTAGTAGCACCGGTCGTCGTTAAACCGGAAAAAGACTCAAAAAATGCGGAAGAAATGGTTAAATCAGGGGCCTCAAATAAAAGGAATGGGATCGCCCCTAGACTGCCCATCACAACCCAGAAAGCAACAACGATCAAGAACCCCTCGCGCGAACGTAACTCTTCTTTGTGGTGATGACATGCCCACCATAAAATCGCACCGGCGATGGCACTCATGACAAAGGACTGGATAAAGGCCTTACCGCCGCCATCACCGTAAAGCAACGCCACAAATGCCGGCAATAACATGGTGCATGAAAAGCACATCACTAAAATTCCGACAATACGTAAAATAGATAAAATATGCACTAAATAATCTCTCTATTCATTCTTTGTTAATGTTATCCTCATTGGAGAGAACGACAAAACAATATTCAAAAACGCTGTTTTTTTATGACCGCACTTTTTATGGTTTGAAAATCATATTGTGTAGCCATTTTCCGAATTTTGCTGATTTTGTATCACACTTTATTGTATTATAAACCGTAACTTTTCGTAACAAATAACAAAAATGGATAATATAAAAATCACACAAACACTTGATACCATTGGCCTACGCTGCCCTGAGCCGGTAATGTTGATTCGTAAGCACATTCGACATCTGCAAGACGGTGATGTGCTTTTGATGTTAGCCGACGACCCTGCAACAACCCGTGATATTCCAAGTTTCTGTCAGTTTATGGATCATACCTTGCTACATAGCGAAACCACACAACCGCCCTTTCGTTATTGGGTGAAAAAAGGGAAATAGGATTAATTGAAATCAAAGTGAGGCATTTATGCTAAATCCGAAAAAAATAGAGCATATCATACAACAAATTCAAGATAATTTACCTAAAGGGATTAAAGACTTAGGCCAAGATGCCGAAGCGAAAGTAAAACAAGTTTTACAGGCGCAATTGTCAAAATTGGATATTGTGATCCGAGAAGAATTTGACGTGCAAACCCAAGTGTTAATGCGTACACGCGAGAAATTGACGGCACTGGAAAAGCGCGTTGAGGAACTGCTTGGCGAAAAAGCACAATAAAAAGATTCCGTCTCGGCAAAGAAGAAAAACGCCGTATTTTTCGACCGCACTTTAGTTTCAATCCCACCTAAAATGAGGAATAAGTATGTCAACTTTCCAATACTTACAAGAAAAACGTAAGAAGCTTAATCTTAAAGTGAATGATATTTGCCAACAGGCCAATATTACCCGTGCTTATTTCAATCAGTTGGTGAGCGGAAAAATTAAGAATCCCAGCGCCACAAAATTAACCGCGCTACATCGTGTGCTACAAATTCACGAACCGAATAACAAAAAAATTGGTGTTATTTTCGGCAAATTTTACCCTGTCCACACAGGTCACATTAATATGATTTATGAAGCCTTCAGTAAAGTGGATGAAGTGCACGTTATTGTGTGTAGCGACACGGAGCGGGATTTGAAACTGTTTTATGATAGCAAAATGAAACGGATGCCAACGGTGCAAGATCGTTTACGCTGGATGCAACAAATTTTCAAATATCAAAAAGATCATATTTTTATTCATCATTTGGTAGAAGATGGCATCACCAGCTACCCTAACGGTTGGCCGGAATGGGCAAGTCGGGTAAAAGAGTTATTCAAAGAAAAAGGCTTTACGCCAAGCGTAGTCTTCAGCAGTGAAGTGCAAGATAAAGCGCCTTACGAAAAATATTTAAATCTGGAAGTCTCTTTAGTGGATCCTAAACGGGAATTCTTTAATGTCTCCGCGACAAAAATTCGTAATCACCCTTTCCATTATTGGAAATTTATCCCGAAAGAAGTGCGCCCGTTCTTCGCCAAAACCATTGCAATTTTAGGTGGCGAAAGCAGCGGGAAAAGCGTTCTGGTCAACAAATTAGCCACCGTATTTAATACCACATCCGCATGGGAATATGGCCGTGAATTCGTGTTTGAACAACTGGGTGGCAACGAGCAGGCAATGCAATATTCCGATTATCCGCAAATGGCATTAGGGCATCAACGTTACATTGACTATGCTGTGCGTCACGCTCACAAAGTCGCCATTATCGATACGGATTTCATCACCACGCAAGCCTTCTGTATTCAATATGAAGGCAAAGCCCATCCGTTTTTGGATTCCATGATTAAAGAATATCCTTTCGATGTCACCATTTTGCTCAACAACAATACGCAATGGGTAGATGACGGTTTGCGTAGCTTGGGTAGCCAAAAACAACGCCAACGTTTCCAACAACTATTGAAAAAATTGCTCGATAAATACAATGTGCCTTACATTGAAATTGAATCACCGAGTTATTTGGAGCGTTATAACCAAGTAAAAGCGATCGTTGAAAAAATTCTAAACGAAGAAGATTTACCGGAATTAAACAGCGACCATCCGCATTCTATTTTCTAAATAAAATAGAGGAACTATGATTTTATTTGCGGGCGATCCCCACGGCAGTTTTGACCACCTTTACCCATTTTTGCAAGCCCACAAGGATATTGCCTTGGTGATACTTGGTGATTTGCAACTCACAACGCCCGAACCGTTGGAAAAGCTCGCTCAGCTCGCTGATTTGTGGTTCATTCACGGCAATCACGACAGCAAAACGACGGCGGCGTTTGAATCCTTATGGGGGACAGAATGGAAGCATCGCAACTTGCATGGACGGGTGCAGAACATTCAAGGTAAACGGATTGCCGGTTTAGGCGGTGTCTTTCGCGGACAAATTTGGATGCCACCGAATAAACCGATGTTTTTTGATCCCATCCATTATTGCCAATATTGTTCTCAGGAAAGAATTTGGCGGGGTGGCGCGCCGTTGCGGCATCGCACCTCGATTTTCCCATCAGATATTGAAGCGTTGGAAACTCAACAAGCGGATATTTTAATTTGTCACGAAGCGCCAAAACCACATCCAACCGGCTTTGAGGTGATTAATCAACTGGCGGAAAAAATGGGCGTACAACAAATTTACCATGGCCACCACCATGAGAATTTTGATTACGCAGGATCCAAACATCATTATCAAATTATCAACGTCGGTTTTCGCAGTCTATGCGACGAAGCCGGTCGTTATCTTTATGTCGGCGTGGATGACAGAGCATTATAAACGCTCAAAAACACCTAAAAATTCAACCGCACTTTCGTATAAAATCCTTAATCTCAGGTGATTTTATGCGATAATGCGCCTTCACTTTTTTTGGAATTAGCTTATGTTATTAAAAAATAAAACACTAGGTAGCGCCTTAATCATTGCAGGAACCGCCATTGGTGCCGGGATGTTGGCGATGCCGCTTACTTCGGCCGGGATCGGTTTTGGTTTCACCGCCGCATTATTAATCGGACTTTGGTTACTTCTTGCCTACAGCGGACTGCTTTTTGTTGAAGTGTACCAAACCGCCAAACGCAAAGATGACGGCGTAGCCACCTTAACAGAAAAATACTTCGGCATTCCGGGGCGCATCATCTCAACGGTGTCTTTATTTATCTTACTTTATGCCTTATCTGCGGCCTACATGACCGGCGGTGGTGAAGTCTTAGCCAGTGCCTTACCGGAAAACTTCTTCGGCGAAGGCGATGCCAATTTAAAAGCCTCTATTTTGATTTTTACCATTCTTTTAGGCGCCTTTGTGGTCATCGGCACCAAAGGCGTGGACGGTATTACCCGCTTACTGTTTTCAGGCAAAATTTTGGTGTTCATTTTAGTGCTCGCCATGATGTTGCCGAAAATTGCACCGGCAAATCTCATGGAAATGCCTTTAGATTATGCGTTAATTTTGTCTGCCGGTCCGGTGTTTTTCACCTCTTACGGTTTCCACGTGGTCATGGGCAGCATTAATAATTATTTGGATGGCGATGTTAAACGCTTCAGAATGGCGATTATTATCGGTACCGCCATTCCGCTTTGCGCTTACCTATTATGGCAATTAGCCACTCACGGCATCTTCAGTCAAAATGAATTTATTGCCATTTTAAAAGAAAACCCAAGCATCACCGGCTTAATTAACGCCACCAAAACGTTAACCAGCAGTGATATGTTAAGTAGCATTCTTCCAGTGTTTTATTCGCTTGCCTTAATCACCTCCTTTTTAGGCGTGGCACTCGGTTTATTTGAAGGCTTAAATGACTTATTCAAACGGACAAAAATCCCGGCGAATCGTCTTAGCCTCACCGCTACCACCTTCATTCCGCCGCTAATCTTCGCGTTGTTCTACCCGAACGGATTTATCGCCGCCCTAGGCTACGCCGGTTTATTGTGTGCCTTCTACTGTCTCATTTTACCTATCGGCTTGGCATGGCGAACCAGACAACAATACAAAGATCTGCCCTATCGCGTAGCCGGCGGCAATCTCATGCTGGTGCTTGCCTTGATCGTCGGCCTCTTAATTATCGCCATTCTTTTCCTGATGGAATCCGGTGTTCTACCAAAAGTGGTGGGTTAAATTTAACGAAAATTCCCACCGCACTTTTTGTTCTTACAGAGCATATAAAAACAAAGGGCTGTTCACACAGCCCTTTGTTTTTCTTGGTAATCTTAATTAAATCGAACATGCGGTTTAATTTTTTCTAAGGTGGAGTCGCCTACACCCGGTACCTAGGATAACTCTTCCAAGTTTTTGATTTTGCCGTTTTTCTCACGATATTCAATAATCGCTTTGGCTTTTACCTCACCAATGCCGGACAGGCTTTGCAACGTTGCCGCATCGGCACTGTTAATATCTACTTTTTTGCTACGGGTTGCAGTCGATTTGGCACCCTCTTTTACGGTCGATTTTTCTTCAACTTGCGCCGGCTGTTCATTTTTAAATTGGCGTTTTACCGCTTTCTTACCTTCAGAAAATTTCTCTTTCGTCACATCTTTGGCTTCGGTAAATTTTTCCTTGGTCGCATCTTTGGCTTCAGCGAATTTTTCTTTAGTGGTGTCTTTGGCTTCTGTAAAGGTCTCTTTCGTTGCCTCTTTTGCCGATTTCATTTTATTGGCAACTTTGTCTTTAACTTCCACTGCCCCATCTTTCACTTTAATGGCGCCCTCTTTCACTTGGCCACCAACATCTTTAGCTTCGGTCTTCACCGTTTGCCACGCAGCTTTGGCATTATTTTTCACATCCGATAACACACTTTCTTCCGCCAATACGGTTGTGGATACTGTCATGGCGACGGCTAAAGCAAGCAGAGATTTTAATGGTTTCATTTTTTCTTCCTTTGATAAATTAAAAAAACAAGTTTAAAAACGACCGCACTTTAACGGCAAATCTTGTGATTAGAAAAAATTACGCGGCAAAAGTTCACCAAAAGCAAAACCTATCAAAAATAAAATATTAATAGAGAAAATTAAAAAATTATTTTTTCTTCCCTTGAAATTACTCAAAACGATCTTATTTAAATTTGGCGAACAAATGTTCAACAGAACATCTATGGAACGAAGAAGGAAATACTATGAATATTGAAAAATTTACGACCAAATTCCAACAAGCCATTGCTGAAGCGCAATCTTTGGCGATTGGCAAAGATAATCAATTTATTGAACCGGTACATTTATTGAGCGCGTTGTTAAATCAACAAGACGGCTCCGTGGCGCCGATTTTAACCGCAAGCGGCGTGAACGTTGCCGTGTTGCGCAATGAACTCAACAACGAACTTGCCAAACTTCCGCAAGTGTCCGGCAATGGCGGTGATGTACAACTTTCCCGTCAGTTGCTTAACATCTTGAATTTATGCGATAAATTGGCACAACAACGGCAGGATAAATTTATTTCCTCCGAACTCTTTTTACTTGCCGCCTTAGAAGAAAAAGGCACCGTCAGTGAGATACTGAAAAAGTGCGGTGCGAAAAAAGAACAAATTTTACAAGCCATCGATCATATTCGTGGGGGACAAAACGTGAATGATCAAAACGCGGAAGAAAGCCGCCAAGCCTTAGAAAAATATACTATCGACTTAACCGCCCGTGCGGAAAGTGGCAAATTGGATCCGGTGATTGGGCGTGATGAAGAAATTCGCCGCACCATTCAAGTATTGCAACGCCGCACCAAAAACAACCCGGTGCTTATCGGTGAACCGGGCGTGGGTAAAACTGCCATTGTGGAAGGGTTGGCACAGCGTATTGTGAACGGCGAAGTGCCGGAAGGCTTGAAAAATAAACGCGTGCTTTCACTTGATATGGGTGCATTAATCGCCGGGGCAAAATATCGCGGCGAATTTGAAGAACGCCTGAAAGCCGTATTGAAAGAATTAGCGCAGGAAGAAGGCCGTGTCATTTTATTTATTGATGAAATTCACACCATGGTGGGTGCGGGTAAAACCGACGGCGCCATGGATGCGGGCAACTTGTTAAAACCAAGTTTGGCGCGTGGCGAATTGCATTGTGTGGGCGCCACCACGTTAGACGAATACCGCCAATACATTGAAAAAGACGCGGCACTTGAACGTCGTTTCCAAAAAGTGTTCGTGGGAGAACCAAGCGTGGAAGATACCATTGCTATTTTGCGTGGCTTAAAAGAACGTTATGAAATCCATCACCACGTGCAAATTACCGACCCGGCTATCGTGGCAGCGGCAACATTGTCTCATCGTTACATTTCCGATCGCCAGTTACCGGATAAAGCCATCGATTTAATCGACGAAGCGGCTTCTAGCATTCGGATGGAAATCGACTCCAAACCACAGCCGTTAGATCGCTTGGATCGCCGTATTATCCAACTCAAATTGGAACAACAGGCGTTACAAAAAGAAGATGACGATGCCAGCCGCAAACGCTTGGAGATGTTAGAAAAAGAATTAGCGGAAAAAGAACGGGAATACGCTGAATTAGAAGAAGTGTGGAAATCTGAAAAAGCTGCCCTTTCAGGTACTCAACACATTAAAGCTGAATTGGAAAATGCCCGTACCCAAATGGAACAAGCCCGTCGTGCCGGTGATTTGAGCAAAATGTCCGAATTGCAATACGGTAAAATTCCGGAATTGGAAAAACAATTAGCGGCAGCAGAAGGTGCGGAAGGCAAAGAAATGAGCCTATTACGCTATCGTGTTACCGACGAGGAAATTGCTGAAGTGCTTTCCCGTGCCACCGGCATTCCGGTCTCCAAAATGATGGAAGGCGAAAAAGAAAAACTCTTGCGCATGGAAGAAGAATTACACAAACGGGTTATCGGGCAAAACGAAGCCGTGGATGCTGTGGCGAATGCCATTCGTCGTAGCCGTGCCGGTCTTTCCGATCCTAATCGCCCGATTGGTTCCTTCTTGTTCCTTGGGCCAACCGGTGTGGGTAAAACAGAATTGTGCAAAACCTTGGCGAAATTCTTGTTTGATAGCGAAGATGCTATGGTGCGTATCGACATGTCCGAATTCATGGAAAAACACAGTGTATCCCGCTTGGTCGGTGCACCTCCGGGCTACGTGGGCTATGAAGAAGGCGGTTATTTAACCGAGGCTGTGCGTCGTCGCCCGTATTCCGTGATTTTGCTCGACGAAGTGGAAAAAGCGCACCACGATGTATTCAACATCTTGTTGCAAGTGTTGGATGACGGCCGTTTAACCGACGGACAAGGCAGAACTGTGGATTTCCGCAATACGGTGGTAATCATGACGTCTAACTTGGGTTCCGATTTGATTCAAGGCAACCAAGAAGAAAGTTACGACGACATGAAAGCGTTAGTGATGTCTGTGGTGAGCCAACATTTCCGTCCGGAATTTATTAACCGAATTGACGAAACCGTGGTGTTCCATCCGTTGAATAAAGACAACATTCGCGCCATTGCGGAAATTCAGTTAAAACGCTTAATCAACCGCATGGAAAGCCGAGGCTATGTGTTGCACTTTACTGACGCCACCCTCAATTTCATCAGCGAAATCGGCTATGACCCGATTTACGGCGCGCGTCCGTTAAAACGTGCGATTCAACAAGAAATTGAGAACCCGTTAGCGCAACAAATCCTTTCCGGCAGTTTGCTACCGGAAAAACCGATTACCGTGGATTATGTTGACGGCAAGATTGTGGCAAAACAATAAAACATAAAAACGAAAGCCATTTAGTGAATGCTAAATGGCTTTTTTGTTATCTCGATGATAGAAAGTGCGGTCAAAATCTACCGCACTTTTTCTTTTCCTACTTCCGATGATGCACGTTGGCGCATATCACTTGACCAAGGATATACAACGAAGATTGCGGTTGTAGCGTAATGGTGTGCTGAGCTTGGCGTTTGGAGGTGGTGCGAATGCCATCGCCCCAGAAATCGGCATAAAAATCGCTCCGCGCGTGAGTAAACGCAAAATTCTCGCAATTTAAGGTTTTATATTGACGGATAGATTTCGCGTAAAGTTTCGGGTGTTCTTTAAACACATACAGCCCTTTATCTAAATTAATCACCACATCAAAATGCACAAGGCGTTTATCTTTGTCATCAACCCAAATGGAATCCACGTCAACATAATAAAAAATGCCGGGCATAAGTTGTAAGAAACCTGCTTTGGTTTTCTTCGGCGGCGTGATGGAGACTTCTTCCGGCGCTTTTGCATGAGTTTGCGCAGTCGCAGGTTTAATTGAAGAGGAGGAGGTGCAGGCAGCCAGTAAAAGTGCGGTTAAAATAGCGATCGTTTTTTTCATAGCAGACTCCTTTTTATTCCGAACTGTTCCTATGTGTTTCATTTTGTCACAATTTCCATCTAATAGCTAATTGAAAGCACGCCTTTGGAGAAAAATCCTCTTAGCACCTCGCAAACGATTGCGTAAGCGTGTACAATGGCGCCCTAATTCATTTTATTTTCATAAATCAACGGGAAACCATCGTGAGTACACCATCCTTAAGTTACAAAGACGCCGGTGTGGATATCAATGCCGGTAACGAGTTAGTCGAACGTATCAAACCTGAAGTCAAACGGACTACCCGCCCTGAAGTCATCGGCGGCTTAGGCGGATTTGGTGCCTTATGTGCAATTCCGGCTAAATATAAAGAGCCGATTTTGGTGTCCGGCACCGATGGCGTCGGCACAAAATTACGTTTAGCGATTGATTTAAATCGTCACGACAGCATTGGTGTTGATCTTGTCGCCATGTGCGTAAACGACTTGGTGGTGCAAGGTGCCGAACCATTGTTCTTCCTGGATTATTACGCCACCGGTAAATTAGACGTGAATGTCGCCGCCAGCGTGATTAAAGGCATTGCCAACGGCTGTGAACAATCAGGCTGTGCCTTGGTTGGCGGTGAAACGGCTGAAATGCCGGGTATGTATCACCAAGGCGATTACGACTTGGCCGGTTTCTGTGTAGGCGTGGTGGAAAAATCTGAAATCATTGACGGCAGCCAAGTCAAAGTCGGCGATGCGTTAATCGCCCTAGGGTCCAGCGGGCCGCATTCCAACGGTTATTCGTTAATTCGTAAAGTCATTGATGTTGCCGGCGTAAATCCTGCCGAGGCACAACTAGACGGTCGTTCTTTAGCGGATCACTTGTTGGCGCCAACGAAGATTTATGTGAAATCGATTTTACAACTGATCAAACACGTTGACGTTCACGCTATCGCCCACTTAACCGGCGGCGGTTTCTGGGAAAATATCCCGCGCGTATTGCCAAACAGCGTAAAAGCAGTCATTGATGAAAACAGTTGGCAATGGCCGGCAGCCTTCGATTGGTTGCAGCAGCATGGCAACATCACCGACCACGAAATGTACCGCACGTTTAACTGCGGCGTAGGCATGATTGTGGCATTACCGAAAGCAGATGTGGAAACCGCCCTTGGTCTGTTACAACAAGCGGGTGAGAAAGCCTGGGTCATTGGTGAAATCCAACATCTTACCCAAGACGATAAAGAACAAGTTGTTATTCGTTAATGAAGAAGATCGTTGTTCTTATTTCCGGCCATGGCATGAATTTACAAGCTCTTATTGATGCCTGTAAATCAAGTTATATCAACGCCGAAATCGTAGGCGTATTCAGCAATAAATCCGATGCCTTTGGGCTACAGCGGGCGAAAAGTGCGGGTATTTTTCACCGCACTTTTTTGCGTAGCGACTACGCCAACAACCTCGACATGGATCGCCATATTGGTGATGAAATAGACAATCTCGGCGCAGATTTAATCGTGCTTGCCGGCTACATGAAAATTCTTAGCTCAGAATTTACCCACCGCTTTGCGGGAAAAATTCTCAATATTCACCCTTCCTTATTGCCGAAATACTCAGGGTTGCATACTTATCAACGCGCTATGGAAGCAGGCGAGACGGAACACGGCATGACCATTCATTTTGTGAATGAAAAAATAGATGGCGGCGCCATTGTATTACAAGCCAAAGTACCCATTTTCCCCGAAGATAACATCACGGACATTGAAGATCGGGTGAAAGAGCAGGAAATTCGGTTTTACCCGTTGGTCATTAAGTGGTTTGTTGAAGGAAGGCTGAGGTTAATTGACAATCACGCCTATTTAGACGGAAACCGTTTACCGCCGCAAGGCTATGCCATTGATTAGTACCATAAAAAATAACGCGCTTTTCGGCGCGTTATTAATATTATTCGTGAATTAATCCGGCTTTGAGTAAAAACCGATAAATGCCATCTTGTTCAAGCGGTTCCACCACATGATCGGCAATCGCTTTGAGTTTTTCATGACCGTTGCCCATGGCGACCCCTACGCCAACAGTGCTTAACATTTCCAAATCGTTTAATTGATCACCGAACGCCATCACATTGTCCATTTGCAACCCCAAATGTTTCACCACGGCTTGAATACCACGGGCTTTTGAGCCTTCCGCATCAAATAAATCCACGGAGTCTTCATGCCAACGCACCACGCGCAAACCATCCAATATGCCTGAATTTTGCACAAATTCATCACGATCTGCGCGATAAAAGGGCAACACTTGCCCAATATCGTTTCCTTCAAAAAAGGCTTTATCGACGATGTAATCTTTCAATATCGGATCCATGGCGAACTGCACCACGGAATTCCGCTCCGAAACCGCTACCGTATGATCCGACACAAATGCAAAAGGCATATTATGTTGCTCAAAAAAATGCACCAAATGGCGAATTTTTTCTGTTGGAATAACATGTTTCTCAATCACTTGCCCACGATAACTTGCCATTTGCCCGTTCATGGTCACAAACAAATCAATGCCTTCCTGCTCAATCACCTGATTCAATTTATGCGGAAAAGCACAGCGGGTGCGCCCTGTGGCAATAGCAGGAATAATGCCGTTCTCTTTTAACTTGCGCATAAACACAGGCACCGTCGCCGGCAGGAAATCACGTTGTTTCATAAACAACGTGTTATCAATATCAAAAAAGACCACTTTGATTTGGTCGCGATAATTCGGGATTGTCATACTTTTTCTCTTCTCTTTAAATTCAACATCCGGCAGAAATGTTGCCTAATTTTAGCATTTTTGCGAGGCGGATCCTAAAATCGGGCTAAAAAAACAACGAAAAAAAGTACCGCACTTTATGATGAGCCTGTTTTCTCTTCATAAAGTGCTGTTGTTTTCGTGAACGTTTTTCAATCCAATTGCGTGCATTGCCACGCGCCCCTTAAACTTGCCAAACATGGCTTATGTAGCCGTTGCAACCGAAGCATTCGGCGCTTTCCTTATTGCGGTTGTTGTGGTGCGGAACTGATGGAAAACGCCTTACACTGCGGCAACTGTTTACAGCAGGAACCGACATGGGATCGCATGGTGATTATCGGGCGTTACAACGAACCGCTTTCCACGCTGATTCATCGCTTTAAATTTCAAAAACAATTTTGGCTTGACCGCACGCTGGCTCGTTTATTGTATTTAGCCGTTCGCAATGCCCGCCGCACCCACGGGTTAATGATTCCCGACGCGATTATTCCGGTGCCATTACATCATTTTCGTCAATGGCAACGGGGTTATAATCAGGCGGATTTATTGGCACGCCAACTGGCAAAATGGTTGCGCATTCCCTATGCCAACGATGTGTTGCGCCGCACTAAACGTACGCCGACCCAACGTGGTTTAAGCGCAAAAGATCGGCGTCAAAACCTGAAAAATGCCTTTCAACTAACTCCAAAAGGGAAACAGCGGCGCTATCGTCGTATAGCGTTGGTGGATGATGTCATTACTACCGGTTCCACCCTTAACGAAATCGCCAAGCAATTACGCAAAATGCACGTGGAACACATTCAAGTATGGGGCTTGGCACGAACCTAAAAATGCAGGCAAGAAAAACCGAATTTATTGCAGCAAAAGGTAGAAAAAAAAACGCACAAGGCGTATCATGCCCGACAAAATCAATCAAGTTTGTGGGGAGCTTTTTTTTCATGCAACAAATATCTATTTCAGAGGCTGCACAAGCCCATTTTCGTCGTCTCCTTGAGCAACAAGAAGAAGGAACCAATATTCGTATTTTCGTCGTCAACCCGGGCACCCCAAGTGCCGAATGTGGCGTATCTTACTGCCCGCCGAATTCTGTAGAAGCCAGCGATACGGAAATCAAATTTACCGGATTTTCCGCCTTTGTGGATGAAATCAGTTTGCCGTTCTTGGAAGAGGCAGAAATCGACTATGTCACGGAAGAATTAGGTGCACAACTCACCTTAAAAGCGCCAAACGCTAAAATGCGCAAAGTGGCTGATGACGCGCCGTTAATCGAACGTGTGGAATATGTCATTCAAACTCAAATCAACCCGCAATTGGCAAGCCACGGCGGTAAAATCACGTTATTGGAAATCACCGATGACGGCTATGCGATTCTACAATTCGGTGGTGGTTGCAACGGTTGCTCCATGGTGGATGTCACCTTGAAAGATGGTGTGGAAAAACAATTAATCAGCCTCTTCCCGGATGAATTAAAAGGCGCAAGAGATGTGACGGAACACCAACGCGGCGAACATTCTTATTATTAAGCCCAAATAAAAAACCACCGAAAGGTGGTTTTTTATTGCCTACGAGCACTATTTTGCGTGACGCTCTTTCAATTTACCAATCACATCCGCCCAGCTTAAGTCCGCATCTTGCAATAACACCGTCAAGTGATATGCCAAGTCCGCCGCTTCACAAATAGTTTCATTACGATCTTTCACAGTCGCCGCCAACGCTGTTTCCACGCCTTCTTCGCCCACTTTCTGCGCAATGCGTTTCGTGCCGCGCGCATATAATTGCGCCGTGTAAGAAGTTTCCGGATCTGCCCCTTTACGTGCCTTCAGCAGTTTTTCCAATTTACTGAAAAAGATCCAATTCGGTTCATTTTGCAACTGACTAAAACAGCTTTCCGTTCCCGTGTGGCAAGTCGGCCCGACAGGATCCGCCAAAATCAACAACGCATCCTGATCACAATCCAAACTCATATCCACCACATGTAAGAAATTGCCCGAGGTTTCCCCTTTCGTCCACAGGCGATTCTTCGTACGGGAAAAGAACGTCACTTTCTTCTCCGCCAAGGTTTTCTCTAGCGCCTCCGGATTCATATACCCGAGCATCAGCACTTCGCACGTCGTCGCGTGTTGTACGATAACGGGGAGGAGGTTATTGATTTTTTGCCAGTTGATTTCTAACATTATTTTTCCCTCTTTCTATTAAATTCTAAATTTAAAACGTGTGATATTCGTTCAAAATGTAATTCGTCATATTTTTGTGGAAATTCAATATATTCAATTCTAGCTTTTCGACAGGCTTCTTTTTTAATAGCGTCACGTTCAATAGCATTATTTTGATAATGTCCGCCTCCTTGATATTCAATCACAACGACCGGATTACCAAATTTATCCGTAATTAAAAAATCGACACGTTTGTTATTAACCAAACGAAATGCCTCTGAATTTTCACTTTGAACAAATTCGCCCATAGCCACTTGTGAAAATAAACGATATTTCTGTTCCTGATGAGATTTTTCTAATAAGGAAATCAATCGAGTAAACAAGCGATATTCACTTTTATTCAAGAGTAACTTACGACGAAATTCGGCGTTAGCAACAACCCCCAGGCTTGGACTGGAAAAAGTATTTGAATTTATTGTTACATGCCTATCTGCTATTGATGGTTCAACATAACGATATGTTTTCTTGGTCCTTCTTCTTTGCTTTCTTAATAATTCTTTTAGAATGGTTAATAAAAAAGCAATGCCTATAAAAATTAATATTAAAAAGAACGTCTCACTTCTTATTAATTGTTCTAATATCATTGAGTTACCTTAGTTATTCTTAAAAATATCTGACCACGGATAGCGCCCGTTTCCCAACCACAGCTGTTCGAAACCTTAACTTGGAACCCAAAGACGGTCAACCCCGCTTGGGTCTCCGCCACAAATTAAAACTATCTCTTTAATTAAAAGACTTTCAATTTCAATGGCTAATTTTAACTTCGCCATCTTATAACCGGATAAACCGTTCTCTTTCTTATAAACAATTAATAAAATCGCCGTAATTAACGTCATATACATCTCCACTTTCATGCCATTTTCATTACGTGAAAGTAAATGGCTGAAGTCTAAATGTTGCTTAATAAATTTGAAAAAAACTTCGATTTCCCAACGTCTCTTATATAACTCAGCTATTTCCGTTGCCGAATAATCCGCATGGTTTGTCAGAAAGTAAATCTCTTCATCCTTCTCTTTTAATCTCGCGATAATTAATCGAAAAATATGTCGGGTTTCTTTATTTTCCTTATTAAATAATCTGACATTATAATCCGATTGTATAACCATACTTGCCGTCTCCCGGATTTCTACCGGATTTTCACTCATGACCCGATAACGCGCTATCTCACGAATCCGGGTCACAAAGGTAAAATGTTTATCGGTAAATTCATCAAACGTATTTCTTGACTGAATTCCCATATCAAACAATAAGATATTATCCCGGCTCAACGGACATTCTACAATCAGCTCTTTGAGCGCAACATCTTCCGAGGAATAAACCCGTTGCGTAAACAGTTTTGATTTTACCGGTACGCTCGAAAACGCCACACTGAACTTGATTCCGTTTACTCCCTGATAGCTCCCCACTTTCATTCCCGTTTTTAATAACTTACTTGAAAGCGTCACGATTGTGGAATCAAAAGCGATAATGTTATCTTTCGGTTTTAAATAACTGTCACTATATCGACTTAATACTGACTCGAAAATTGCTTTAAAATAATCCGCATTAATGGTTCTTAATCGGTCGCCAATCGAATTATATTTTGCATGCTTTATCGGTTTATCAAATAATCCGGTAAAGGTCGGAGAACTGTAAAATTGCTCTAATGTTCTTAAGCTGTTATGTCGTACATTTAATGATGAAAATAGCAGTAAATAAAACATCACTTCACCGCTTAATTTTTTCACTTGACGGTCAACTTGATATTCCAATGCAAACATTCTTAACTGTTCTTTCGGAATATAGCTTAAGATTTCTCTGAGTTTCATCGCTCACCTCTCTCTGTTAATAAGGTGATTTTACCTTTTTCTCAGGTTTCGAACAGTTGTGGTTTCCCAACGGGTGCTTGTAACTTACTTTTTCTTATTTATTTCGGCACGCGTTAGGAAACGCGCGCCATCGTTCGCCTTTACTACATAACACCAAAAACACGCCCAAAAATGACTGCACTTTTTTGTGTTACCGCCGTACTTCCACGCCTTCCCGTGCCAAATAATCCTTCAATCCGCCGATATTAATAATCTGCTTATGGAACACGCTTGCGGCTAAAGCACCGTCCACATTGGCGTCAATAAAAGCATCGCGGAAATGCACCATTTCGCCCGCGCCGCCGGAGGCAATAAGCGGAACATGGCAAGTTTGGCGCACCAGTTTCAGTTGCGCTAAATCATAACCGTTGCGCACACCGTCTTGGTTCATCATATTCAATACAATTTCACCCGCGCCGCGTTGTTGCACTTCTGCCACCCAATCTAACAACTGCCAATTGGTTTGGCGGGTGCGTTTTTCATCGCCGGTGTATTGGTTCACCCAATATTTGCCCGTTTCCTGCTCAAACCAGCTGTCAATGCCCACCACGATGGCCTGCACGCCAAAACGATCCGCCAAGCGGGAAATCAAATCAGGGTCGGCAAGGGCAGGAGAATTGATGGAGATTTTATCTGCGCCGAAAGCAAAAATCTGTTCCGCGTCCGCGATGGTTTTAATGCCGCCCGCTACGCAGAACGGAATGTCGATGACTTGCGCCACGCGTTCCACCCAGCTTTTATCCACAGTGCGACCGTCCGAAGAGGCGGTAATGTCATAGAACACCAGCTCATCCGCGCCTTCTTGTGCATAACGTTGCGCCAGCGGCACGATGTCGCCGATGATTTCATGATTACGAAACTGCACGCCTTTCACCACCTGCCCGTCGCGTACGTCCAAACAAGGAATTATCCGTTTTGCCAACATTCGATTGCCTCCGCTACATTAAATTTTCCTTCTAACAACGCGCGCCCCACAATTATGCCTGCCACGCCTGTGGCTTTGAGAGCGTCGATATCCGCCAACGAACCGATGCCGCCGGAAGACTGGAACTGCACATCCGGGAACTTAGCGCACACTTCACGATAAAGCTGCACATTGGAACCTGCCAACGTGCCGTCGCGGGAAATGTCGGTGCAAAGCACATGTTGCAAGCCAAAAGTGCGGTAGTTTTCCACGACGTTTTCTAGGGTCAGCGTGCTGGTTTCCTGCCAACCTTTAATCGCCACCAATTCCTGCCCATTTTCAATGCGCACGTCTAGCGCCAACACGAATTTCTCCGCACCATATTTGGTAAACCAGCCTTGCACCATATCCAGTTGTGTCACTGCCGTAGAACCAATCACCACGCGGTTCGCGCCCACCGCAAGCAAATCAGCAACATCCTGTTCAGTACGAATCCCACCGCCCACCTGAATGTTGCTTTGCGTGGCGGCGATAATCTTGCCGATAAGTGCGGTCTGTCTTTTCGACGGATCTTTCGCACCGGTTAAATCCACCAAATGCAACTGCTGCGCACCTTGCTGAATATAGCTTGCAAACTGCTCAATAGGATTGTCGCTGTAGGTGGTCTGCTGCGCATAATCGCCCTGGTGCAGGCGGACAACGTGCCCGTCGATGAGATCGAGGGCAGGGATGATGATGGATTGCATATATTTTCTATCCTCCTGTTGGGCTGTCTTATGTGCCTAGGGTAACCAGTTACCCTAGGTTAGGCATGATTCTGCCCCGTTAGGGCAGTTATAGATTATCTTCAAAAAACGTGGGATTAAATTTAATTCCTTCATTTTGAAATAATGTTTTCATTTCATTTTTAAAATCGCTTGTCTGATGATGTACCTTTTGATTTTTAATATAAATGCACAATATCCAACAGACCATGCTGTAAAATCAGGAAATAAGTCTTTATTTGCGTCTAAAAATAGATGTGTTGCTTTCTTTAATTTACGCACAAATTCAGCAACTGAAATTGTTTGGTGTAGCTCTACAAATAAATGAAGATGATCTGGCATCCCATTAATTCGATATAAAATAGAACTATGTTCCTTTACAAATCCCCAAATATAACGGTATAAAACCTGTTCATTTTCCTCATTAATAGCATGAACACCGTGTTTAGTTCGAAAAATAATATGATAAAACAAACGTGTATAACTCATTCTTTCCTCTAACTACTACCCTAACAGGGTAGAATTATGCTTAACCTAGGGTAACTTGTTACCCTAGGCGGAAAGAAACGGCAATCACACTATCTCAACTTTCCGATCCCGATCGCAAAATCAAATCTTCTCCACAAAATTTCTCAACAACAACGCGCCATTTTTACCCGATCGTTCCGGGTGGAACTGCACGCCGTAGAAATTTTTGTTGGCGATAGCGGCGGAGACGTCTAGGCCGTAACAGCTTGTCGCAATTGTGTTTTCGTTGGGTTGTACGGCGTAGCTGTGTACGAAGTAAAAATGGCTGTCCTGTTCAATGCCGGCAAACAGCGGATGGTCTGGCGTGTAACGCACCTTGTTCCAGCCCATGTGAGGCAACGGCAAGCCGCTGTCAGGGATAAGATCCGTCTGCCCACTCATTAAGCCGAGCGTCGCCACATTGCCTTCGGTAGAAAATTCGGTCATCAGCTGCATCCCCAAGCAAATACCGAGCATCGGTTGGGTAGCGTTGCGGATGCAATGAATTAGCTTGCGCTCCTGCAAATTCCGTATCGCTGCCATCGCCGTGCCCACACCGGGCAACAGCAATTTATCGGCAGATTGGATTTTGTGAATATCCCGCGTAATTTCGGCGCGATAACCCAAGCGGTCAAAGGCAAATTCGACGGAGGAGAGGTTAGCGCAGCCGGTATCGATGATGGTGATGTTGATCATGTTCATTCTACTTTAATAATTCAATGATTCCGATAAAAATCCCTATAATGGCAAATACAAAGTTCCATTTCTCTTGTTTGGCATGCTGTATTTTTTCTTTTTCAATTTTTTTATTTTCTGAATCTAAATTCAAAATATAATGAACATTGGATAACTGTTCTAATAATTCATCTGATGATGTATTCACCTCGAGAATTTTATCTATTTCCTTCCACATTTCAGTCAAACTTGCTTTATCTATTAACACTGGCTGATGAAAGAAAAATACAGAATTAAATTTAGCCGCTTCAATATAAAGTTTATTTAATTCATCAATATTACAATCTTGGCAACTTACTTTTTCCGCTAATTTATTTGTGATAAATTCAATAGCACCAAGATAAGAATAAGCTAATGACAATAAAATTAATTGCCTATAAAAGTTATCTTGCTGATTATCAATTTTTGAAAAAAAAAGAAAGTCCTCTACCATCAATATGAGAATAATGAGAGGGATATTCTATGAAATCATTTCTTTTTATTGATTTTGACTGACGAATGGCCATGGATAACTTTTCTGCATCATTATCACTAAATTCACTAGAACTAATTATGATGCTGGCTGTTGTAAGCCTTCTATATACTTTAAAATCTAAATCATCTTGACTTATAAATAGACTCTGTTCGTAGGATTTATCTGCAAAAAAATTAAGCAACCACTCTCCTCGTTCATTCACAAGAAAGCTACAGTTTTTTAACAAAACATCCTTAAGAAAACTAATTTTTCCACCAATCTCTAGTTGTTTAAACCCGTCTTTAGAAATTTTCTTATTTAATTTATAAATTTTAAATGTTTGATGTTTCATTTTTATATCCTTTTTTAGCATTTGTTGTAAGCTTGTTTAAAATCTCATCTACAAATCATAGCACGCCCTTCGAGCTCGGCAACTCATTCCCTTCAATGCGAATCGCCTGTCTCAACGTCCGCCCAAACACCTTAAACAAACTCTCGATTTTGTGGTGGTCGTTGTCGCCGGTGGCTTTGAGGTGAAGCGTGGCGAGTAGCGAGAAGGCGAGAGATTGAAAGAAGTGTTCGGTAAGTTCAGTGCTGAAATCGCCCACTTTGTCCCGTTTGAAGCGGGCAGCGAATTTAATCCACGGGCGACCGGATAAATCCAAGGCACATTCCGCTTTGCATTCGTCCATTGGCAACACGAAGCCGAAGCGGGCGATGCCGCGTTTGTCGCCGATGGCTTGTTTTAATGCTTGACCTAAGGCAAGAGCGGTGTCTTCCACGGTGTGGTGTTCATCTACATGTAAGTCGCCTTTACAGCTGACGTTCATGCGGAAACCGCCGTGAGTGGCGATTTGATCGAGCATGTGGTCAAAAAAGCCCACGCCGGTGCTGATTTGGTTAACGCCCGTTTCGTCCAGCCATACTTGAACCTTGATGTCCGTTTCTTTGGTTTTGCGGGCGACTTCCGCGTAGCGAGGTGGGCGGTTGCCGATATTGCTGACGGGTTCGCCGAGTAGTTTTTCTGCGATCAGATCCCAGTTTAATTTTTCAGGGTGATATTGCAGTGCACGAATGCCGAGGTTTTCCGCTAACTGTACGTCAGTGGCACGGTCGCCGATCACAAAAGAGCGGTCAGGATCGAACAAGTTTTTTTGGATGTATTTTTTCAGTAACTTGGTTTTTGGTTTGCGGCAGGCGCAGTTATCTTCCGGTTTGTGCGGACAAATCAGCACATCGTCAAATTCAATACCCTGCGATTTAAACAGCGCCATCATGGCATTATGCGGCTTGTCGAAATCTTCTTGCAGGAAAGAATCCGTGCCTAGCCCGTCTTGATTGGACACCATCACAAAACGGTATTTGCCTTTGAGCTTGAGCAAGGCAGGGATTACGTTCGGCTCAAATTTCAGTTTTTCCAAACTATCGATCTGAAAATCGGTTTTTGGTTCGTCAATCAGTGTGCCGTCGCGGTCGATGAAAAGGGTTGGTTGCATATTTTTCTCCTTGCCTAGGGTAGCAAAGCTACCCTAGGTTACGTATCATTCTGCCCCTTTGGGGCAAGCTGGTTTGTACTCCAAAGGAGTACGGCTATAACGAACCTAGGGTAACTTGTTACCCTAGGCGTGGAGCGTTAGATTTGCCCAATTGCCCCTACTACGCTCTCGCATTCTTCCTTCGTCCCCACGGTAATCCGAATGCAATTTTGCAAATTTAACGCTTTGTTTTGATCACGCAGGATAATGCCTTGCTCCAACAACGCCTTGAAAACGCGCTCGCCATCTTGGCATTTTATGAGCAAATAATTGGCTTCGCTGTCGTACACGTTTTCCACTTGTGGCAAGTCTGCTAAGGCATCTGCCAGCCACTGGCGGTTGGCTAAAATCTCCTGTGCGCGGGCTTGCACAAGGGCGATATTTTCCGCCTGCAAGGCTTGTTCCGCGATGTCGGCGCTTGGCACCGGGATGGGATAAGGGGCGATCACCTTACTGAGAATTTGGATTAACTCCGCATTGGCTAATACAAAACCGCAACGCAATCCTGCCAAGGCAAAGGCTTTGGAGAGGGTACGGATAATGACTAAGTGAGGATAATTTTTCAGATCTTTTGCGAGTGTCGCTTGAGGGCAAAATTCGATGTAGGCTTCATCCACCACCACAATGGCTTTGCCGGCAGTGAGCTGCAAAAGCTCCAGCAAATCCGACCGTTTCAGCAAATTGCCTGTCGGGTTGTTTGGGCTACACACAAAGACGACTTTCACGCCCTCTAGTTGCTGTTTAATTTCGGCAAGATTCAGTTGGAAATCTGCCGTTAATGGCACGGTTTTACACGCCACACCTGCCGTTTCGGCACTCACGGCGTACATGCCATAAGTAGGCGGACAGAACAAAATGGCGTCTTGGTTCGGTTCGCAAAACGCACGGATAACCAACTCAATGCCTTCATCACCGCCACGGGTTACCAACACATTTTCAGGCGGTATACCCGCATAATTGGCATAACCTTGCACCACTGCCTGCGGTTGCGGTTCGGGGTAGCGGTTTAAATCTTTGCCCGAAAGTTGAAACGTCGGCGAAATGGGATATTCGTTCGCATTTAGCCAAATCGTGCCGTTGCCACCGAGTTTGCGGGCGGATTGATAGGGCGTGAGCGCTTGCACGTTTTGTCGGGATAATGTTGTGATTGTCATATTGTTTTCCTGTTAATGTTTTCCCCTCTCCAGCAAGCGGGCGAGGGGAAAAAAGAGCGGTCAATTTTTACGATAATTTTGCTAATCTCAAACTCACTGCCATTTTATGCGCCATCAACTGCTCAGCTTCCGCCATCACTTCCACCGTTTCGGCTAAATTTTTAAAGCCTTGCGGGGTGAGTTCTTGCACGGTCATTCGTTTGCTGAAATCAGCTAAACCAAGGCTGGAATAGGTTTTGGTGTAGCCATAAGTTGGTATAACGTGGTTGGTGCCACTGGCGTAATCGCCCATACTTTCAGGGGAATATGCGCCTAAGAAAATCGAGCCGGCGTTGTCTAAAAGCGGTAATAATTCACGGGCGTTTTGCGTTTGCACGATTAAATGTTCCGGTGCATATTCATTGCTGATGGCGACACATTGCGCCAAATCTTCGGCAATCAGAATACGACTGTGGGACAACGCCTTGCGGGCGATTTCCGCGCGTGGCAGTTGGGCAAGCTGTTGTTCCACACAAAGTGCGGTCTGTTTTGCCAGCATTTCGCTCGGTGTGACCAAAATCACTTGCGAATCTGCGCCGTGTTCTGCCTGTGACAACAAATCGGAAGCAACGAATTCAGGATCCGCCTGTTCATCGGCAATCACCAACACTTCCGATGGCCCTGCCGGCATGTCAATGTTGGCGCCGTTAATCATTTGGCTGACTTGGCGTTTGGCTTCCGTCACAAAGGCATTGCCCGGCCCGAAAATTTTATCCACTTTCGCCACGCTTTGCGTACCTAACGCCATCGCCACCACCGCTTGCGCACCGCCCACCGCATAAATGGTTTGCACGCCACACAGATTGGCAGCGTAAAGAATTTCATCCGCAATCGGTGGTGGCGAGCAAAGTACGATTTTCTTACAACCTGCGATTTTCGCCGGAATGGCAAGCATGAGCACCGTAGAAAATAACGGCGCAGAACCGCCCGGAATGTACAAACCGACACGATTAATCGGGCGCGTCACCACCTGACAACGCACGCCGGGCTGGGTTTCGATATCCACCGCCTGTGGTTTCTGTGCTTCGTGAAAGGCAGTGATATTGCGCTTGGCATTCTGAATCGCCTTCTTCAACGACTCAGGAATACGCGCCGTCGCCTCCGCAATTTGTTGTGGAGTGACAATCAAACTGTCGAGTTTGGTTTTATCGAATTTCTCCGTGAGTTCAAACAACGCCTTATCGCCGTCCTGTTGCACAAATTTAACGATATTTTCCACCGCACTTTTAATCTCATTTGAAGCGGAAATCGCCGGGCGGGTAAGGGTTTGTTGCTTTTCAACAGTGTTGAGGTTATTCCAGACGAAGGTTTGCATAGTTTATTCCTTTTCTAATTTCTTTCTTAATTCATCTTCATAGGTTTGCCTAAACTTTTCCAAATCCATAAAAAGATAACTTAATACTCTTATAAAAGGGTTTGGGAAAGTTAAACTTTCTGTCGCTTCAAAACGGGTTTGTTCTTCGTCGATTGGCGTTAATGTAGCGTGCCATTCTCCCGTAAAAAATTGACTCGACATATCAAAAGCATAGTATTCAACAGGGCGTTTCTCTCTCGTTTTAAAAAGAATGGTTATACCATTGGTTGTTTCTTGCCAAACTTCATTTTCGCCATCTTGGGATAAAATTTCTAAATTATCTAAAGAGGTTCTGTATTGCCAATTTTGATTATCCGTAATTACGTTATAAACTTTCTCCGCATTAGCAGAATACATCGTTTCCTTGGTTAATTTACGTGTTTCCGGTAAAAAATAACCAATAACATAAATCATTATGCCAATACCTATTATGAACAATAAACCATATGAAATAATTTTCATATCTCGCCCTTCATCGTTAGTGGAGTAGTGTATCCCTTTATAACGGCTACTTATTTTACTTGCTCTTTTGCCCAATTTACCGCTGTTTCAATCGCTTTGCGCGCTTGTGGGCTGTTGCGCCAGCAAGTTGAGCCGGTGATTTCTGCGCCACGTTGTAGAATGAAATCCGGATCCGTTTTCGCTAATATAGCAACGTTATCCAATCCCATTTCAGTTAAACGTTTTAACACCGTCGGTCCGATGCCTTTTTGTGCAAGTAGAGATTGTTTTTCAATGTCATTGAACGGCATATATTTCTCCTTTTAAATAGACGCTAAATACGCCTTGCGTTGTGCTGTGAATTTCCACCAATCCTGCGGTTCGCCGCCGTTGATAAAATCCACTATCGATAAAAACACATCGATTACGCAAGGATCATGTTTTTGCCCGGTAATGCGGCATAAGTCATCATACATTTGATATGCGTTACGCCCTAGCAAATCATGCGGCATTCGCATCCCAAGACGGATTAAATCCGCCTCGGTCGCTTTACCGATGTTGGGTAAATCAGTCAGCTTGGTTAAGTGACTGCGCTTCACTTTTTTCGGGTTCATTTACGTTTCCTTTTCAAAACGGATAAATTTCGCGAAAGTTTTATAAAACGCTCAAAAAATGACCGCACTTTTAGCTGCTTTCCTAGATACCCTTTACTTCATCATTTTCTCAATCGGTAACACCAAAATTGAACTGGCACCGACTTCTTTCAATTGTTCCATGGTTTCCCAGAACAGATTTTCTTGGCTGACCACGTGCATGGCTACTTTGGAATCGTCATGTGCCAGCGGCAGAATCGTTGGATTTTCCACACCGGGTAAAAGTGCGGTGATTTCTTCGAGTTTATTTTTCGGCGCGTGTAGCATGATGTATTTAGATTCGGCAGCTTGTTGCACGCCTTGAAGGCGGGTGAGCAGTCTATCTACCAAGATTTGTTTATCGCTGCTTAAAGGTTCAGCGCGTTGAATTAAACAGGCTTTGGAGCGGTAAATCACTTCCACTTCTTTCAAACCATTCGCTTCCAAGGTTGCGCCTGAGGAGACTAAATCGCAAATGGCATCGGCAAGTCCTGCGCTAGGGGCAACTTCCACAGAGCCGTTCAGCAACGTGCTTTTGAACGGCACGCCTTGTGCTTTCATGTAACGTTTGAGTAAATTCGGGTAGGAGGTGGCAATGCGGGCATTGGCGAAATCCTGTACGCCGTTGTATTGCTGATCGCGATCAATTGCTAAAGATAAACGGCAACCGCCGAAATCCAACTGACGCAGCTTTTTATAAGCGACGGTTTCTCCGGCAGCTAAACGCCCCAACTCTTCTTCCTCCAGCACGTTTTCGCCGATAATGCCGAGATCCGCCACGCCGTCGAAGATCAAGCCTGGAATGTCGTCATCACGCACGCGCAAGATTTCAATAGGCATATTTTCCGAATAGGCGATAAGGCGTTGCTCGTTCCAATTAATTTTCACGCCGCATTGACTCAGCAATTCTGCACAGTCTTTGCTTAAGCGCCCTTTCTTTTGCATGGCGATGCGTAAACGTTTTTTGTCAGTCATGTTGTCGCCCTCATTTTGTTAAAACCTAAAAACGCAAAACCCCTCGAAAGTTGCCTTCCGAGGGGTTGTTTAAACGGTGATTGATTATGTCTGCATTTCACTCGTACTCGGAAGTTATCTTCCGAACACGCCGAATGCCCGAAAGATTATTCAGGTAAACGGTGATGATGGTGTAATGCGTTAGTTAAGTACATAATGAATCCTTTTTAATCAAAAGATGGGTAGAATATAGCCAAGAAAATTTTGCGATGCAAGGGCTTTTTTGTAGAAATTTTCTTCGGCATCAAAATTTATCCCTTATTTCTTCGCGCTTTTACCTACCAACATGGTTAAGAACATCACCCCTAACGCCGGAATTAACCATGCCAAGCCATTATCATATAACGGGAAGTTGCTAAGGAATTGTTTCATGCCGTCAGACAATAATCCCACGTTATTTAAGCTATCGCACAAGCTAAAACACACGGTGACCGCAATCGTGGCGTTATAGGTTAATTTCACACGTGGCAATTTAGCACGAACGAATTGCAACACCACCAACATAATCGCCACCGGATAGATCAATAACAATGCCGGAATGGTCACTTGCAATAATTTGGTTAAGCCATTTTCGGAAATAATGGTGGTCATGATGGTAAATAGCACCACCCAAAAGGCATAAGGCAAGCGGTGGGAAAATTTAGCGAAGTAGTATGCACAAGCACTGGTCACGCCGACTAAAGTGGTTAAACTGGCCAAGAAGATGATGCCGGACATGATCCAAGAACCTTCTTTACCAAATAACACGTTTACATAACGAGAGAAAATTTGACCACCGTTACTTGCGCCTTGCGCTACTTGGTCGCTAGTTGCCCCAAGATAGAAGAGGGAGAAGTAAAGTGCGGCTAATAAAACCACTGAAATGCAACCGGCAGAAACGGTGTAATGCATGATTTTTTGCGGTTCAGTGACGTTTTTCGCACTTAACGCTCGGGCAACAATACCACCGAAAGCAATCGCCGCCAAAACGTCCATCGTTTGATAACCGCTGATTAAGCCGGTGGTCAACGCAGAACTATCTGCATAGCTTTTCGTTGGCGCGGCAATTTCTGACAAAGGGGAAATAAATACTGTGACGGTTACTACGACCAATAACACCAACAACGCTGGGGTCATAAATTTACCAACGCTGGAAATAATGGTATTTGGTTTAAGCATAAATAGCATGGCGATAATGTTAAAGACCACAGCAAAAATCAGGTGAGTTGCTGGTGTATCTGCTACAAGATCTAACGGCACTAATGCCATTTCGTATGCCACGTTGGTGATTCGTGGCATAGCGAAAGTGGAACCAATCACCAAATACAACATAACCAAAAAAGTCACTTCTGCCCATTTTGGTAAATAGCGGGTAAGTTCTTCGCCACGTCCTAAAATTGACACCACAACCAAGGTGATAAATGGCATTAATACGCCTGTTAAAATAAATCCTAAGGCGGCGGTTGCCCAATGCTGCCCTGCCGTGTAGCCTTCCATTGGCGGAAAAATGATATTCCCTGCGCCTAAAAATAGGGCGAAAATCATCATACCTAAAACAATAATATCTTTGCGTGAAAACATAATAAATTTCTCTTGTGATAAAAAGCCGGGGCATTCTACTATAAAAACCCTTCAATTCGTAATGAAACAGTACAAAATGCACAAAAACGTTGCTTTATTCGACCGCACTTTAGCTGCAATTCACCTGAGCGGTGATTGAGTTAATTCCGCCTTTGTTGTAAACTACGCTCCCGTCTTGATAGATTTATCTTTATCCTAAATTTTCCATCCATCACAATAGCAACAATGTAGGTTTCTTATGGCTACCAATTATATTTTCGTCACAGGCGGTGTGGTTTCTTCGCTTGGTAAAGGCATTGCAGCAGCATCACTTGCCGCAATCCTAGAAGCGCGCGGTTTGAATGTCACAATCATGAAACTCGACCCTTACATCAACGTCGATCCGGGCACCATGAGCCCGACCCAGCATGGTGAAGTTTTCGTAACCCAAGACGGCGCAGAAACTGACTTGGACTTAGGTCACTACGAACGTTTCATTCGTACCAAAATGACCAAACGCAACAATTTCACTACAGGCAAAATCTATTCTGAAGTACTACGCAAAGAGCGTCGCGGCGACTACTTGGGCGCCACTATTCAAGTGATCCCCCACATTACTAACGAAATTAAAGCGCGCGTGATTGATGGTGCTGCGGGACATGATATCGCCATCGTGGAAGTGGGCGGCACCGTGGGCGATATCGAATCACTACCGTTCTTGGAAGCTTTGCGTCAGCTTGCCGTGCAAGTGGGACGTGAACGTACCATTTTCATGCATTTAACGCTCGTTCCATACATTCCGACCGCAGGCGAAGTCAAAACTAAACCGACGCAACATTCCGTAAAAGAATTACTCTCCATCGGGATTCAGCCGGATGTGCTCATTTGCCGTTCCGATCGTATGGTGCCACCGAACGAACGCGCCAAAATCGCTTTATTCTGTAATGTACCGGAACGCGCGGTCATTTCTCTGAAAGACGTGTCTTCCATTTACCAAATCCCGGCGCTATTGAAATCTCAAGGCTTGGATGATTTTATTTGTGATCGTTTCCACTTAACCTGCCCGGAAGCGGATTTATCCGAATGGGAACAAGTGTTATACCAACAAGCCAACCCAACAGGCGAAGTCACCATCGGCATGGTGGGCAAATACACCGAATTGCCGGATGCGTATAAATCCGTGAACGAAGCCTTAAAACACGCAGGCTTCAAAAATCGTTTAACCGTGAATATTAAATACATCGACTCACAAGATGTAGAAACCAAAGGCGTAGAGATCTTAAAAGGCTTAGACGGTATTTTAGTGCCGGGCGGCTTTGGCTATCGTGGCGTAGAAGGCAAAATCCTCACCGCCAAATATGCGCGTGAAAACAATATTCCGTATTTAGGCATTTGCTTAGGTATGCAAGTGGCGTTAATCGAATTTGCCCGTCATGTCGCCGGCATGAGCCACGCAAACTCTTCCGAATTCGACCGCACTTGTGAACAACCGGTGGTAGGTTTAATTACTGAATGGCAAGACGCCGACGGCAACACTGAAGTTCGCAGTGACAAATCCGACTTGGGCGGCACCATGCGTCTTGGCGCACAAAAATGCCATTTAGCAGAAGGTAGCCTGGCACGCCAATTGTACGGCGCCGAAACTATCGAAGAGCGTCACCGTCACCGTTATGAAGTAAACAACGTATTGCTTCCGCAAATCGAAAAAGCAGGTCTGAAAGTGACCGGTTTATCCGCCGATAAAAAATTGGTGGAAATCATCGAAGTACCAAACCATCCTTGGTTTATCGCTTGCCAATTCCATCCGGAATTTACGTCTACGCCACGTGACGGCCACCCATTATTTGACGGCTTTGTGAAAGTGGCAAAAGACAATCAGAAAAAATCCGACTAACAAATTTCTGAAAAATTGAAATGAAAGTGCGGTCAAAAAAACACTTGGATTTTTGACCGCGCTTTTTGTTTTCTCACTGTGACCTGTCTCACAAAAAACCAGTTTTCTCCTTGTCCTTTCTTCCCCCGTTGATTATAGTAAAGTCCGCTTGTCGGAGTGCCGGAAGGCTGAGATCGCAACATTGCGGGATCCGTGAACCTGTTGGGGTAATCCCTGCGTAGGAAACAAGTTTTCCTTTTCTTATTGCGCTGTGAGCAAGCAATTTTTCATTCATTTTACATTCCATTAATTTCATTCATTGGAACTTGCTATGCCAACATCAGTGTCTAACTTAGCCGAAATTGTTCCACCCAATGCCCCTTTTGCGCCCACCGAATTTAAGTTGGGGTTGTATGTTATTGTGGACAGTTACGAATGGATTGAACGGCTCATTCATGCCAGCGTAAAAACCTTGCAAATTCGCATTAAAGATCGCTCGCCGGAACAAGCAGAAGAGGAAATCGCCCGTTGCATTGCCTTAGCCAAACAACATCAAGTGCGGTTATTTGTGGATGATTTTTGGCAGTTGGCAATTAAATATCAGGCTTACGGCGTACATTTGGGACAGGAGGATTTGCTCACGGCGGATTTAAATGCAATTCAACAAGCCGGACTGCGCCTTGGCGTTTCAACGCACAATAGAGAAGAAATTGAGTTGGTGTTGCCCTTGCGTCCCTCTTATATCGCGCTTGGGCATATTTTCCCCACGCAATCTAAAATCATGCCTTCCGCGCCACAGGGCATTGCCAATTTAGCCGCGCAAGTAAAAGATTTAGGCGATATACCGACTGTAGCCATTGGCGGCATTACAGCCTCGCATTTTGCCGATGTTCTCGCGACGGGCGTAAGCAGTATTGCGGTGATTAGTGCGGTCACTCAAGCCGAGGATTGGCAAAGTGCGGTCAAAAATTTACTTAACTATTTCGATGCTTCCTAAAGGCATCGATTTTATCGGGAACCATTTAAATCCATTAAAAAATCTCACCGCACTTCACCCGGTAAAATAGTGAGAAAAATCAAAGGATATGCAATTTTACAAGACAAAATCGCAAAATAGCTTTATCATATCGAGCATTTACAGTCTAACCCGTTTTGATTAACTTAATGAGGAAAATAAAATGGCAAAAATCGTTAAAGTCATTGGTCGCGAAATTATCGACTCACGCGGTAACCCAACTGTGGAAGCCGAAGTTCATTTAGAAGGCGGTTTCGTTGGCCTTGCAGCCGCGCCATCAGGTGCTTCTACCGGTTCCCGTGAAGCCTTAGAATTACGCGACGGCGACAAATCCCGTTTCTTAGGTAAAGGCGTATTAAAAGCTGTTGCAGCGGTAAATGGTCCGATTGCTGAAGCAATTCTTGGCAAAGATGCTTCTAACCAAGCTGAAATCGACCAAATCATGATCGATTTAGACGGCACCGACAACAAATCTAATTTCGGTGCAAACGCGATTCTTGCCGTTTCTCTTGCTAACGCCAAAGCAGCAGCGGCATCTAAAGGTCTTCCGCTTTACGCTTACATCGCAGAATTAAATGGCACCCCAGGCGTTTACTCTATGCCATTACCAATGATGAACATCATCAACGGTGGTGAACACGCAGACAACAACGTTGATATCCAAGAATTCATGATCCAACCGGTTGGTGCGAAAACATTACGTGAAGCACTTCGTATCGGTGCTGAAGTATTCCACAACCTTGCGAAAGTATTAAAATATAAAGGCATGAGCACTGCTGTAGGTGACGAAGGTGGTTTCGCACCAAACTTAGCTTCTAACGCTGACGCTTTAGCCTGTATCAAAGAAGCTGTTGAAAAAGCAGGTTATGTATTAGGTAAAGACGTGACTTTAGCAATGGACTGCGCATCTTCTGAGTTCTACAACAAAGAAACCGGTAAATACGAAATGAAAGGCGAAGGCCGTTCATTCACTTCTCAAGAGTTCACTCACTATTTAGAAGAATTAACTAAACAATACCCAATCGTATCTATCGAAGACGGTCAAGACGAATCTGACTGGGAAGGTTTTGCATACCAAACTAAAGTGTTAGGCGACCGCGTTCAATTAGTGGGCGACGACTTATTCGTAACTAACACTAAAATCTTAAAAGAAGGTATCGAAAAAGGTATCGCAAACTCCATCTTAATCAAATTCAACCAAATCGGTTCTTTAACTGAAACTTTAGCTGCCATCAAAATGGCGAAAGATGCAGGTTACACCGCGGTGATCTCTCACCGTTCAGGTGAAACTGAAGATGCAACCATCGCAGATTTAGCGGTTGGTACAGCAGCAGGTCAAATCAAAACTGGTTCTATGAGCCGTTCTGACCGTATTGCGAAATACAACCAATTAATCCGTATCGAAGAAGCATTAGAGCGCTCCGGCACACCGGCTCCGTTCCCAGGCTTAAAAGCGGTTAAAGGTCAAGCTTAATTAATAACCATCGCAGTTATTAAAACTCGCTAAAAAACACCGCACTTTTTGTTGAAAAATAAAAGTGCGGTGATTTTTTTATGTGTTTTTTTAAAGCAATTTATTCACTGTATTGCTCAAACCAACTTTCCAATATTAAACAAGCGGAAATACCGTCCACTTTGCTTTTATTTAAGGCACGATAACCGCCACGACTGAAAATTTCACTGCGTGCTTCTGTGGTCGTGAGGCGCTCATCCTGTAACTCCACCGGCAAGTTAAAGCGCCCATGTAGGCGATTGGCGAATTTTTTGGCGCGTAAGGTCAGCTCTTGTTCGGAGCCATCCATATTCAGTGGCAAACCGACGACAATTCGAGCCGGTTGCCATTCTTTAATGGTTTTGCCAATGGCGTCCCAATTAGGAATGCCATCTTGCGCTTTAAACGCCGGCAAAGACTGCGCCGTACCGGTGATGCTTTGACCAACCGCACAGCCAATGCTTTTTGTGCCGAAATCAAACGCCAAAACGGTAATGCCCATTAACAATGCCCAACTTGACCAACAAAGTTATGTCCATCAATGCCAAGCAACTGATTGGCTGCGAACCAACGCTGATCGTATGGCAAATCAAACAGAATTTGCTCCGTCGCCGGCACAACCAACCAAGAATCGTGAACAATCTCTTGCTCTAACTGATTCGGCTCCCAACTGGCACAACCTAAGGTAACCAAATATTTCTCCGGTTCGCCCATGGTACCGAAGGTATCTACCACGTCGGCAGAGGTTGTCAAAACGAGATTGTCATTGACTTTATAACTATGATCAAAGGTATTTGGGGTGTTGGTGTGCAAAATAAAACCGCGATCGATATTCACCGGCCCACCGGCAAGCACCAGTTTGTCGTTATAAGTGCGGTCGGTTACCATCATAAAATTCATTTTGGCGCCTAGCTCCGCAATGCTCAAATCCGTTGGTTGGTTAATGACCAATCCCATAGACCCTTTTTCGTTATGCTCACAAATATAAATGACCGTCCGATAAAAATAACTGTCATCTAAATTTGGCATGGCAATTAATAGATGATCTTGTAAATCCATCATAATTCTTACCCCAAATCACCAAAACAGACTTGTAATGCGGTTATTGCCGCCATTGCTACCGTTTCAGTGCGTAATACGCGTTTTCCTAATAAGACTTCCACAAACCCTTGTTGCTCGGTTTGTGCGATTTCTTGTGGCGATAAACCACCTTCAGAACCAATTAATAAGCGCACGCCGGCGGCCGGAATGGCCGGTAACGTACGAATGGAATGAGTTGCCCTCGGATGTAAATTCAATTTTAGTGTGTCATCCTGCTCGGCACACCATTGTTGTAACTTCATTAACGGGCGAATTTCCGGAATTTTATTGCGCCCACATTGCTCACAGGCGGCAATCGCGATTTTTTGCCATTGTTGGATTTTTTTCTCCATGCGATCGCTATCTAACTTCACACCACAGCGTTCCGACCACAGCGGTGTAATTACATTCACGCCTAATTCGACGGATTTTTGAATGGTAAATTCCATTCGCTCGCCACGAGAAATAACTTGGCCAAGATGAATTGACAACGGGCTTTCTCTATCGTCAAACTGTTGGCTTAAAATCTCGACATCAACGGATTTTTTACCTACCTGAGTAATAACAGCTTGGTATATATGGTTAGTACCGTCAAAAAGTTCAAGGTGTTCGCCGGGCAGCATACGTAAAACACGTCCCACATGGTTGGCACCGTCTTCGGACAAGGTGCAAAAAGTGAGATGATTCAACGCAGTGGGATGATAAATTCTAGGTACTCGCATAATAGAACATTAACTAAAAATCATAGTCCTATCATAACAGAAAAGAAGAGGGCAAAGAGAGAAATGAGAAATTAATATTCCCATTTGGCCGGATCAATACCTAATTCACGCATGATCAGTTTCGCTTCTTCAGGGATTTCATCACTGCGCTCTTTTAGCAAATCCTCATCTGTCGGCAAAGGTTGACCGGTAAATGCATGCAAAAAGGCCTCACAGAGCAATTCACTGTTAGTCGCGTGGCGTAAATTACGAATTTGTCGACGGGTGCGTTCATTGGTCAAAATCTCAAGCACTTTAATCGGAATAGATACCGTAATTTTTTTCACTTGTTCGCTTTTCTTACCATGTTCCGCATAAGGGCTAATGTATTGTCCGTTCCAATCCGCCATAACTGATTCCTGAAATAACCTTATTAATTGTCTAAATATTCTAATAAAAAATAATAAAAATAACAATCTAGCCGTGAAGACTGCTAGATTTCTATTCTTAAAATTAGGAAAAAAAGAAAGGCATCTCATCGATGCCTTTTTATTTAATAGAATTAAAACGTTTTTACTAAATCTTTTAAGTAAGATTTGAATTCACCAGAAAGTTTATTATGGTGCAAACCATATTCAACGAAGGCTTTCATATAACCAATTTTATCGCCGCAATCGTAAGAAACACCGGTCATATGGAATGCCTCTACGGTTTCCTGGTCGATAAGCATATCAATCGCATCAGTTAACTGAATTTCATCCCCCACACCAACCGGAGTTTTTTCCAATAAATCCCAAATCGCCGCAGAGAACACATAACGACCGACAACTGCCAAATTTGATGGTGCATCATCTATGCTTGGTTTTTCGACAATATTATCAATTTTAGTACTTTCACCCGGAGGAATTTCAACGCCACCGCAATCGGCAATACCATAACTGCTAACTTCTTCAGGTTTAACTGGGCTTACCATGATTTGACTGGCCTGAGTTTGCTTAAAGCGTTTTAACATAGCTGACAAATTTTCTTTTTTCTGATTAGCAGAAAATTCGGCAAGTAATACATCTGGTAATACCACGGCAAAAGGCTCATTGCCCACCAACGGACGACCGCACAATACCGCATGCCCCAAACCTTTCGCATTGCCTTGGCGGACATGCATAATTGTTACGTTTTTCGGCACAATAGAACGAACTTCTTCCAAGAGCTGACGCTTAACGCGTTTTTCCAACATGGTTTCCAACTCAAAGGAAGTATCAAAATGGTTTTCAATGGCATTTTTGGAAGAATGGGTCACCAACACAATTTCTTTAATGCCCGCTGCAACACATTCATTTACCACATATTGAATGAGCGGTTTATCCACTAAAGTTAACATCTCTTTTGGAATTGCTTTAGTTGCAGGTAACATACGCGTACCTAAGCCTGCGACAGGAATAATCGCTTTCATTTACTTTTTCCTTGTATAAAAAACCGCACTTTTAAATTCTTTACTCATTAAGCAAACATCGCCATCAACGATAATTATTGTTGGGCTTCAAAAACTGCACAAATGCACGACCTATACGATAGACAATATCCACATTTAATTCTTCGCCTAAACGGCCACGGATATTGTAAGCTTTAAAGCAAGTCAATTTACTTATAACTTCTCCATCTCATGATCATAAAATAAAATTTGCTACGCCTTCTGTTCATCCTTTGCTTGATGAATACGTTGGTAAATTTCTTCTCTATGAACAGAAACATCCTTGGGTGCCTGCACACCAATTTTAACTTGGTTGCCTCGTATATTCAGAATCGTGATAGAAACATCATCGCCGATGAGCAAGCTTTCGCCAACTTTACGGGTTAAGATCAGCATATAAACTCCTCACCTTGTAGTTTATTTATAAAACTTCCCTCTTTTACTTCCAACATCCCATCAAACATTAAACAATACTTTTTTACCCCCACACTTACAGAATGATAAGTGCAACGACATTACATTTAACCAAAGACAAGATTATAAGTTTGCTTTCAACCAATCAGAACAAACTGACAATGCCTTGCCTATATTTTCCGGTTGAGTACCGCCGGCCATAGCCATATCTTGACGGCCACCGCCTCTACCACCAACTTGTTGTGCCATCAAATTCACCAGTTCACCGGCTTTGACTTTTGCAGTTAGATCATCAGTTACCCCAACAATTAAGTTAACTTTTTCATCTAACACGGAAGCAAATACCACAATAACTGAACCTAATTGATTTTTCAGGCTGTCCACCATTGAACGCAAAGACTTCGCTTCAATACCATCAAGTTGTTGCATAATCACAGAAACACCATGAATTTTCACCGCACTTTGCGCCAGATCATTACCGACTTGCAATGCAGCTTTTTCTTTTAATGTTTGTAACTCTTTTTCAACTTTCTTAAATTTATCTTGCAACAGAGAAATCTTATCCGTAATGGAATTCACATCGGATTTCAGTAAATCGGCGCTTTGATTTAATAAAGTTTGTTGGTGTTGTAGCCATTCAATCGCAGTTTCGCCGGTAATAGCTTCAATCCGACGAATACCTGCTGCCACGGCAGTTTCCGTAACAATTTTAAATAATCCAATATCCCCTGTGCGTTTCGCATGGATACCGCCGCATAACTCAATGGAGAAATCCCCCATCGCTAAAACACGCACCTGCTCGGAATATTTCTCTCCGAATAATGCCATCGCGCCTTTTGCTTTTGCTGCATCTAGCAGCATAACCTCGGTTTGAACCGGATTATTTGCTCGGACTTGTTGGTTTACGATACGTTCAACTTCAGCCAACTGTTCTTTGCGAATCGCCTCATGGTGGGCAAAGTCAAAACGTAACAACGCATCAGAAACAAGCGATCCTTTCTGTGCTACATGTTCACCTAGTACCTGACGTAAAGCGGCGTGCAACAAATGGGTTGCAGAATGATTTAAAGAAATTTGTTGACGGCGAACATCGTCAACCACTGCATTCACCGACTGCCCAACAGATAAACTCCCTTGTGTGAGTTCACCAATGTGGCCGAAAACCTGACCATATTTTTGGGTGTCTTTTACGTCAAAAATAAAACCATTACCTTCTAAGCGTCCAATATCGCCAATTTGACCACCGGATTCCGCATAGAATGGTGTGTTTTCTAAAATAACCACTGCACTTTGACCGGCCGTAATAGACTCTACTGCTTTGCCGTCATGGAAAAGTGCGGTCACTTTTGCCAACGATTCGGATTCGGTATAACCTTCAAATCGTGTTATACCGTCAACGCGAATCACATTATTGTAGTCCATACCGAACTGACTGGCAGACTGCGCACGCACGCGCTGTGAAGCCATTTCGCGCTCAAACCCCGCCTCGTCAATAGCAATGCCTCGTTCACGACATACATCGGCAGTTAAATCTAGCGGGAAACCATAAGTGTCGTACAACTTGAACGCAACCTCGCCAGATAATACATTGTCTTTTACGTTAGCCAAAGCTTCGTCTAATAAGGTTAGACCACGCTCTAACGTGCGAGCAAACTGTTCTTCTTCTAAACGTAAGAATTTTTCCACGGTAGCTTGATGTTTTTTCACATCTTCACCCGCTTGTGCCATTACCTCAATTAAAGTCGGCACGAGTTTATAGAAAAAGGCTTCCGTTGCACCTAACAAATGCCCGTGACGTACTGCGCGACGAATGATGCGACGAAGCACATAGCCACGACCTTCATTGGAAGGTACCACTCCATCGGCAATTAAATAAGCACAAGAACGAATATGGTCGGCAATAACGCGTAAAGATTTATTATTTAAATCTTTTTCACCGGTTAATTCGGCAACTTTAGCAATTAACGTTTTGAAAATATCAATATTGTAGTTGGAATTAACGTGTTGTAGGACCGCACTAATCCGCTCCAATCCCATGCCTGTATCGACGGACGGTTTTGGCAATTTTTCCATTGTGCCGTCAGCATGGCGATTAAACTGCATGAATACAATATTCCAGATCTCAATATAACGATCGCCATCTTCTTCAGGAGATCCCGGCGGACCACCCCAAATGTGATCGCCATGATCGTAGAAAATTTCGGTACAAGGTCCACACGGTCCTGTATCACCCATTTGCCAAAAGTTATCAGAAGCATAAGGTGTACCTTTGTTGTCACCGATACGAATAATACGCTCTGCAGGAATACCGATTTCATCGTGCCAAATTTTATAGGCTTCCTCATCGGTTTCGTACACGGTTACCCATAATTTCTCTTTTGGTAATCCTAACCACTGCGGAGATGTCAAAAACTCCCAACCGTAGTGAATGGCATCATGTTTAAAGTAATCGCCGAAACTGAAATTCCCTAACATTTCAAAGAAGGTATGGTGTCTGGCTGTGTAACCGACATTTTCTAAATCGTTATGCTTTCCGCCAGCACGCACACAACGTTGTGCGGTGGTTGCGCGACTATACAGGCGTTTTTCCAACCCTAAAAATACATTTTTAAACTGATTCATCCCGGCATTGGTGAATAATAATGTCGGATCATTGTCTGGAACCAAAGAACTACTTGCTACAACTTGATGTCCCTTACTATGGAAAAAATCAAGATAAGATTGTCTAATTTGCGCTGTTGTTTTCATTTACAAGCCTTGCTTTCTTTTAACTATCTAAAATGACAAAATAAATTGAGTAATTCCGTATTGTTGCACATTTTTCTAATTTATAGAAAACCTTTTTCTCCATAATGTCTTATTTTCCAAGCAAGTAAAAAATAAAAACCGCACTCACATCCAGAACTCGTGAAAGTGCGGTTGGTTTTTGTCTTATTTTACGGCCGACTATCGTTTTTATTCATCACGAAGAGGAACAACCAGCATATCAATCGTAATTGAATTCATCACTTGACGGGTGGAGGACATCAATTTACTCCAGAAATCTTGGTGATGACCTGTGACTAACAAATCCACATCATATTGTTCGATAGCATCTGTTAATACTTGACCCAAATCCCCACTACCACTGAGTTTTTCGCTAACCGGGTAGCCTGCTTGTTCAGATAACTGCAATAAGGCTTGTTGCGTTTCGCTAGAAATACGATCTTGCATAGACACCATATTTACATCAATTAACCCTGTATAAAGATCTGAAAAGTTAACGTCAACGTGAATGATGGACAATTTCGCATCATGGCGTTTCGCAACGCCAACCGCTTTTTTCAACAGGAATGGACTTTCTTCTGAAAGATCTACTGCAACTAATATGTGTTTGTACATAATCGACTCCTTATCTGATCAGGGTTAATTTTGTTCATAGATATAGTAGCACTTGTGTGTAAGAAAAAATATGGACTGGATCACATTTTGAGAAAAACATTGATTTCTAATTAGAAAAAGATCCCGACTATTTTTTGTGCTATGATTTTGCCACCTGTTTCTTACCATTTTTCCAAACAATATCGAGCACAATATGACTTATTCTATTCATGATTTTATACAGTTAATCGCACAATTACGGGATCCCGTGAACGGCTGCCCGTGGGATATCAAGCAAACTTATGTATCGATGATCCCTTGTTTAAAAGAAGAAACCTATGAAGTCATCGATGCCATTGAGCAAAACGATGTGAACAACCTGAAAGAAGAACTGGGTGACCTATTATTACAAGTGGTATTTCTCAGCCAGCTGGCGGCAGAAGAAAATAAATTTACGTTCGATGAGGTTGTACAGGACGTTGCAGAAAAAATCGTGCGTCGCCATCCTCATGTTTTCGGTGATACGCAAGCGAATAATGAACAGGAAGCCTTGCAAAATTGGAATGCGATGAAAGCATTGGAGCATCAACATCAAGGTCATATCTCTATTTTAGATAATATTCCGCATGCTTTCCCGGCCTTAATGCGCGCGGAAAAACTACAAAAACGTTGTTCCAAAATCGGGTTTGATTGGCAGGATATTTCGCCGGTCTTTGCCAAAGTGGAAGAAGAACTGCGTGAAGTTAAACAGGAAATGGAACGTTGCCCGCAAGATCAAACGAAAATCGAAGAAGAAGTAGGAGATGCATTGTTTGCGATGGTCAATTTAAGTCGCCATTTAAAATGTCAGGCCGAAGAGAGTTTACGAAAAGCCAATCAAAAATTTGAACAACGTTTCCGTAAAGTTGAAGACAAACTTAACGAACAAAACCGTACGCTTGCGGAAGCATCGTTAATGGAAATGGATGTATTGTGGGATGAAGTAAAACAGGATGAAAAATGCCATTAACATCCACCGCACTTTTAGATAAAAACATTTAAAAAAACGACCGCACTTTAAAAACAAAATACCGAGCATTATGGCTCGGTATTTTATTTCGATTAATCAATCCCTAATACTTTACGGCCGTTGATACTGGCGATATTCACCATCGCGTCTAAATCCGGGAAACGACAACCGGCGCCCAATAAGCTCAACTCCTGCCACATATCCCCTTCGCACAACGGCACCATGTAGTCACAAATATTATCCGTACCAATAGCCACCGTAATCCCTTCCGGAATCATTTCATCGGCCGGTGTTAACGCATTGTGGAACGGCATGAGTTCTTCCTTACGATTACTGTCAATCCATGCCATCGGGCAAGCAATCATCATCATTTGTGCTTGGCGCATTTTTTCATAGAGACGATAACGATATTCTTTGGAATGCGATCCAATGGAGATACCGTGAATAGCGACCACGCGTCCTTGCATACCGTGTTCAATGGTTTTGTCACACAGTTGCTCCGTTTCGATTTCCGTTGGCGAATTAAATTGATCCACGTGAACATGACACATAATGCCGCGTGATTTGGCGGTTTCCAACAAAATATCCATGGCTTCCAAACCACGTCCATAATCTAACTCATCACGATATGGCAAGCCGCCAATCATATCTACCATCTCGGAACCAATGTCAAACCATTTACGTGCCGTTGGCTCAATCACACCTTTTAAGGTTTGGTTAGCAAATTTCAATACGATGTCATGCTTATAAACTTCACGAGCCTTGTGGGCAGCGATAATTGCTCGATCTTCACACACCGGGTCAATGTCCACAAACGTACCGAAAGCCGTCACTCCTTGGGAAATCATCAATTCAATTGATTGACAAAAACGGGCATAGTAGTCATCCACCGAAGAAGTACGCTTCACCTCATCCACCAAATCCCATTTTTGTTGCAAATTACAGTTTTGATAAATGCCGATTTTTTCCGGCGTCATGGTAAAGGCACGATCCGCATGCGCATGCGCATTCACCCAGCCGCCTTTTTTAATAATTTCATCTCGAATAAAGGTTTTAAAACTACGAACGTGACTTTTCGTCATAGTGACTCCATAAGTAAATTTGAAGGATAGGCAGGGAGCAAATAGAAAAAAATCCTCATAACAGAGGATTTCGTATTAATTGAAAATAGACGGGCGATCAATGGCTGTGCATTGAAATAACAGATAATGTTATAAAAAATTCGCAGATTTTTAATTAATAACATCGTATTTGTCCTAATGAAATTGTGCGCTAGTATAAAACTCACCGATGCAAAAATATAATTGATTTTGGCTATTGGTCAGGCACATTTCTAATCATTTCTCTAAAAATGATCGCTCTTGATTGAACACTTCCAAGAATAAGCCTAACGGCGGTCTCTCCGATGAAATCTTCTGATAAGTGCGGTCGTATTTTTGATAGTTTCCGCGTGTATCAATGTGATATTGCGTGCCGTCCGGTTGAATAATCACATTCCAACGATAATTGGAGACTAAGACCCAATCCGTTGCCTGTTTCAAATTGAATAAATCACGCCCTTGCGCATAATCACCAATCGGATTTTTCACGTTAAAAACGTGTTTCATCAATGCTGGCAATAAATCCACATGCGTAGTTAATTTGGTGATTTTTGTGGCCGGTAAGCCTTGCCAACGGACAATCATAGGCACCTGCACTTCGTCACGAGAAAAATCATTGATTTTTTCTTTTTCTGTCAATCTCTTGAAACTATACCCATGTTCTGCGGTAATCACCACAATTGTGTTCGGCAAATCCAATTCCGGCAAGAGTTGCCCGAAGAGTTCGTCTAGTTTAGCAAGCTGTTGCTGATATTTATCTTGCGTCAAATTTGGTTCAATATTTAAACTCAAATAACCCCAAAACGGTTTTTCCTGTTTTTTAGCGGAATCCAACCAGCGTTTAAAGGACTGCACCGCAGCTTGGTTGCTATTATCACCGCTTAATTTCGCCTTTGGATAAATAGCGCGACGGAAAATAGCGCTATCAAATTTCTTAGCGGAAAATAAGCCTTGCACATATTGTTGTTGTGCAAAACGTTCAACCAAAACGGAAGGGGTTTTATTGCTGAGCAGGCTGTCTGTGTAGTTGGCATTCAATCCGTAAAATAACCCAACTAAGCCGGCGTTATTATTATTTCCGCTGCTGTAATGGTTGGTAAATTGAGTGGAACGTTGTGCAAACTCCGTTAAATTCGGCATTTTTTCCATATCAACGGCATCATAACGTAAGCCGGAAACCGTAATAAGCAGCACATTCGTATTTTCTTTTGGTGTCTCAAAGCGCAATGGATTTTTCGGGTATTCAATGGCTAACGCATCTAAACGCCCTTCCTGCGCTAAACGCTGAGCATATTCTTCCTTATCTAAGAAACCATGTTTTTCCAAGAAAGAACGGGCCGTCATCGGATGAGACAGAGGAAAATTAGAACGTTGCATCGTAATCGGACGATATAAATAAGCATCCGCCCACGCGTAAATCAAATGCGTTGCAATGAAGGTGCAAACAAAAAAGATACCCACCCCTCTTAACCATTTTTGCCGCTCCAAGCTACGCAACTTTTGCCAAGACCAGCGGGAAAACAACATTTGCACTAATAAAATCAACGGCATCGGCGTAAAGAATACTTGCCAGTTGCGTGATAATTCGCCGTTTTCCGGATTCACCAACAAATTCCAAACAAGGGAAGATAAATGCAGGTTAAACCGCACAAACACTTCCGTATCGACTAATAATAACGTGTTACCAATCGTAGCAAGGATAACGGTGAGCCCACGAAAAGTGCGGTGGTTTTTAACGATAAAGCTGAGGGGGAATATCACCAACAAATAAAAGGCGAATACAATAAAACTAAAATGTCCTAATAAGTTGATAAAAAAGTAAATTTTGCCAAATAATGTGTCCGGCCAGTCAATAATAAATGCATAGCGGGCACCAATAAAAATTGCCCAAAGAATATTAAAAAAAGCAAACCAGTGCCCCCACGAAATCTTCTGCGAGGTCTCTTCACGATATTGTTTGCTGTTTAATTTCCACATTGCCAATTATTTCGCTGTATTAATGGAATTGAGTAACGCCTCAGAAAAGGCTTGGGCAAGGACCTTTTGCTGTTGTTTCCCTAGATTACCGGTGAGCAAATTGGTGGTCATATTGCCTAAGACGATTAAGGATAAATCTAATGGTGCTTGGTGTTTTTCAAGCACTGCGATCATGTCGTTTAGAATTGCATCTATTTGTTTATCTTGATATTTTGATTGAATTGCCATGTTTGATTAGCCAACGGATGTAAAACGTCGCCTATATTAACCGATAATTGGGCTAATCCTAACATATTTTGTTAGTTCTGTTAAAAAGTATGGTTATAATAGCGAAAGTTTTTTAAGGTGGTTTTATGAGCATTACAGTTAAACAAATTATTCTCCATCAAATTATTAAAGCTGAGCCGGAAGGCGACAATCCGCCGCCGTTAAGCAGTGTTCTACGTGAACAATTATTAACTATTACCCACGAAGTAGAACAAATGATGTTGCAATTACATCAAGGCTATCAAAATAAAGCCAAAGCGTATGGTGTGTTTCAAGAATCTTCGGTGTTTGCCCAAAGCCTTAACCGTTTATTGGAAAATGAAGTAGATTTTTTGCCATTCAGCCACGAAGCAACTCACTTATTAATTTCTGAACTGAGTAAATATAACTTTGCTGACAACGGCACGTTAGTGTTATGCCAATATAATTTCTTGGCTACCGATTATTTATTTATTGCGCTATTGGACAGTCGTGTCAGTATGTTAGTCAACGAGCAATTGGAAATTCAACGTACAGAATATTTAGATATTACCCAATTTGATGTGGCCGCCCGCATTAATCTGACAGATTTACAACTCAATGCCGATTCAAACCGTTATCTCACATTTATTAAAGGTCGTGTAGGACGCAAGATTGCCGATTTTTTTATGGATTTCTTAGGCGCAGAAGAAGGACTCAATCCACAAGTACAAAACCAATGCTTATTACAAGCAGTGAGTGATTACTGCGTACAAGGCGAACTTAATCCGGAACAAACTCAAACAGTGAAAAAACAAGTGTTCGAATACTGTAAAGGCCAAATGAACAGCCGTGAAGAAATTGAGCTGACGGAACTTTCCGAAGCGTTACCAACTCTAAACCAGCAACCTTTTGTTACATTCACACAAGAACAAAACTATGGGTTGGAAGATAGCATTCCACCGGTTCGTACCGCACTTAAATCATTAACCAAATTTTCCGGCTCCGGTAAAGGCGTAACAATCAGTTTTGACGCCGAATTAATAAATCAACGCATTATTTGGGATGAAGCCGCCGATACTTTAACCATCAAAGAGTTGCCACCGAATCTACGCGATCAATTACAACGCCGACTAAAAGAGCAGAATTAATTTGGCAATTAATTAAACTTTCGGTATCATCGTTTCCAATTATTTACAGAGGATAAAAGGCAAAAAATGCAATTCAAATCTGTTGTAACTACATTAATTTTTGCATTAAGCGTGACCGCTTGTTCCAGTATTAATAAAGTGGTATATCGTATTGATGTGCCACAGGGTAACTATTTACAAGCCACCACCGTGGCACAGCTAAAAACTGGTATGACAGCCCAACAGGTCCAATACCTACTAGGAACTCCTGTTCTGATTGATCCATATAGTAACAACACTTGGTACTATATTTTCTTACAACAAAAAGCCTATGAAACGCCTGAACAACATACTTTAGTTGTAAACTTTGATCAAAAAGGCACAGTGAGCAACTTCGATTTAGATAAACCGCTACCAAATGAAGAGCAAGTCGAAGTAAACAATACAATTATTAATGCACCGGACGCACCAACCAAGAGCTGGTGGCAATTCTGGAAATAGCTATTCCATTCTCAAATTGATTGTAATCCACATAAGGTTTAATTTATGGCTAAAATTTTACTTGTTGATGATGATGCAGAACTCACTGAGCTGCTCGCCCAATTATTAGATTTAGAAGGCTTTGAAATTAATGTAGCAAACAATGGTAAGGAAGCATTAGCACTACTTGACCATAGTTACGACCTCATCTTGTTAGATATTATGATGCCCGTATTAAATGGCATCGAAACCTTAAAACAAATCAGAAAGGATTTTTCTACGCCGGTTATGATGCTTACCGCCCGTGGTGATGATATTGACCGTATTTTAGGATTAGAATTGGGTGCCGATGATTACTTGCTGTAGCGAGCCGCGCAATTTTGGAAATTTAACCGTATAATTTTAGAAATAAAAAATCACTCATTTTCCACGTTTAAGTGGTTACAACGCTCCTTAAATTTTACCTGTAATCCCAAGTCATTTACCCTCAGAATTTACCTATCGTTACCAAGTACAAAACAAAAACGGCAGAGTACGAAACCTGCCGTTTTTGCTTGAAGCTTTATAGGGAATGACTAATAGTTAGTCATTAATAAGCCTTTTATTTTAACACGCGGATAAACATCCGAAAAAACACCGTCAGATTACTCTGACGGTTTAAATCTTACTCCCTTAATTAATAACGGTCAACCCATTTTTTGCCGTCCTCTTTACTTGCGATCTCATCAACCAATAAGCCGTTAGCGTTAAGGCTGTAGATTGTACCGATTTTGAGGGCTGTACCTTGGAAGCATTGACGGCGGGAAGCCTCGCGTTTAGCGTCTGATAGATTGGTTGCCTTTAGCATCTCTGCTTGTGCTATTGCGTTAACGCTGCTGGACTCACTGAAATAATAAGTTGTAGTTGTCATTTTTATATCTCCTGCGGCTGGTTGATAATGTTGTAAGCTCGGTGCCGCGTCCCTCTTGCTTACGTGGTCTATATTATATCGTACTATATAATATATCAATCACTATTTTGTAAATTTTTGTAAAGCGTTAACAGTTTGCGGAACATTTCCGCTTTAGAAATCCCCTCCGTTACACATAAGCTATCAAACTCAGCTACGACCTCGGGTTTGAGTTGGAACTTGATTTGCTTATAGTTTGCTTTGTTGTAATTGCCGGCGTTTTGGCTAATCAGCCGCTTAGTACTGTCAGCAAGTTTTTTGTAGCCCATAATTAACTCCTTATCTCTCAAGCCAGGCCCATGCAACACATCGCTCTACGTCAGCAAATAATGGCATATTTAGCATGTCTTGCATTGTTACATTGTCTGTGTAGAGCTTAACTGCGCAGAACGGCACGTTCGGTGGATCCCCTTTTCCGTCAACAATCGACCATGCTTGCGCTTTGCGGGCGGAACGACGGCATACGACAAACTTAACAAGCGTCGTATGATTTAGCGCGTCATCCAGTCGCACAATCTCAAACTCTGCTAAATTAGTGTTGCTAAAGTTGCACTTGCACGCGTAATCCGTCTCAAAGACGCCACGCAATATACCCTTAAACATATCATCAAGCCACGGTTTTAAAAGTACGGAGGTGTCCGATGAGATTTCCGAGCGCGGGCTTTTGCGCACATGCCCGGTTGTTGTCGTGACGTGGTATATGTATTTTTCGGCCATTTTAGTCCTCATCATAATTGTATTTGTCAAAATCTACGCCATGTACCGTTGACCGCCAAATTTCATCGACCGGTCGCAAGTCAAGATTGTCAAAATCAAATAGTTTGACATCGCGACGCTTGTAATAAACAAACCGCAAAGGGAGGTTATTTAGTGCCAGTTTGTCGCATTGTTTGCGGCTTAACCGCGTTCTTGTACGTACTCTTTTTGTTTTAATGTAGTTAATAATGTCGATTGGCTGGTAGGTTGCGATATCTTCTGACGGCTCACCGTCAATATTGTATTTAACCGACTCATTTGGCTCTAATTTATTTAAGCAACCGTGGTATAGCACAAACTGGTCACTTGCTTTTTTGTGATAAAAATCACGTTCTTCTTGGTTATCAAAGTAGCCAAAATAGTCATCAACGATTAATACCCATTTATCCGTTGAGTTGTGTAAACCAAAACTCGGTGTGCGAGATGATTTTTTCATTTTATCCTCCTGCCCCGTTAGCCCGGGGCGTGGCGTTATTATTTAATACACTCGTTTAAAAGGGATTCGACGCTGTGGTCTCTCAAATCAATCCATCTTGCCGCGCTGTCCTCGTTTTTATAAGTAGTGGCGAATGCTTGGAGTTTCGTATCTTGTTCTAGCTCCACTTCGGTTAATGCTCGTTTGGCTTTTAACGCCTCAATTCTTCCCAAGATTTCATTTAATTTTTTAATTTTTTCTGCGCGGATGGTTTCCGCCCATGCGATTTGTTTCGGTGTGCCGGTGAGGGTTGGTAAGTGAGCTTCGGCGTTGGCTTTTGCGCTTTCAGCGTTTTTGGCGTCGCGCTCTGCTTGTTGTTGCGCTTTGTAGCACTCATAGCAAATTTGATTGGCAAGCCACTCTTGTTTGTTGTCGCGCTCACCGTGAGAATTGGTGCCGTAGATTTGATGGACTTGAGTGTGTCCGCAGATGTGTTTGATTGTGTATTTAGCCATTTTGTTATCTCCTGCGGCGGGTTGATAATGTTGTAAGCTCGGTGCCGCGTCCCTCTTGCTTACGGGGTGTATATTATATCGTACTATATAATATATCAACCACTATTTTGTCAATTTTGTGTAAATATTTAAAAGCCCCTTAAACTAGGTTTAAAGGGCTTTTGAATTATCTCTCCGACATTAATGTCGGAGAGATTAGAACTTATCAAGTTATTATCTATTCCGCTTTAATATCAACTACATCAAGCGGGCTTTGTGAGTCTGCGTAAAATGAGCCGTTAGCGTTGTGCCAGTGCGTCGGCGGTAGCTCATCGCCGTTATGCTCAACGATTAATAGCTTGCCAAATTGGCTCTCATAGACGACGGTGCCTGTATTGCCGTTGCGGAGGGTGACTGTTTTATCTTGCATTATTTAATCCTTATTTGGGGTTGTTGATTATTTCTTCATAAAGTGCGGTCATTTTTTAAAACGTTTGAAAGCTACTCCTCCCCAACTCTAATTGTGATATCTCTAAATGTCAGTGCGTTATTGCGGATATCCGCCTCCGGCACAATCTTAAACCTAATGATATTTACCCCTGCAGGTAACTTATCTGCAACTTGTTGCGGGTGCCACTCATTAGTTTGCCAGTCGCCCATTAAATCTGAATCGTATGATTGCACCACGTTTTTGCCATTAAGCAGTTGCACAATCACCCGGCATTTGCCGCGGCGTTGGTTATACGTCATAATTTTGTAATCAAGCACAAAACGAGCATATTTACCGGCGGGTATTGCATAGTCTTTATAGATGTTGGATTTTGGCTCCGCGTTACTTGACAACATAAGGTATTTACCGCCTGGGATATCATTGTCATCATACTTATTGATTAAGTCATCGCCCGCAGTCCAAGTCTCACGATAATCATACTTATAGAGTAACACTAACGCGCCGCCGACTTTGAGCACATAACGATGCAAGCTTTGTAAGCCATTTTGGGTGCTATATAACGCTATTTGGCTAAATTGCTCGCCATCTACCTTTTTGGCGTCCGGGTAAACAAACTCGGTTGCGGTGGTATCAATAGACCGCACCACGCTGTCGCCATCCAGTAAATCTACTTTGTAGCTGACACCCTTGCCCAAAACGGTGCTGTCATCCGTATGCGGAATCAACTTATCCGCCTGCACATCACGGTCACGGTGCGCCCAGGTGAGCTTAAACGCGGATTTGTCATTAATGGTGTTACCGTAACCGCCATCGATTTGCACTTTGCCAGGTGGATAAGGGCGGGCTTGACGTTGACGGGTGGTAAGTGTAAGCACCTGAGCCTTGCTCTCATCAAGCGTTTGCTGTGCAGTGCGGGTGAGTAATTTACCCTTAATTTGCTCGCCCACAGTGTATTTTGTCTCATCCGTGCCGGCGGCAAGCAGATAACACCACGCCAAGACGCCCGCTTTATGCGCTTGTGGGATAGTATCCGCACAACCGCGCCCCACAGTCATTGTGCCGGTTTTAAAATCGACGGAATCAATCTTAATAATCTCATCATCCACAATGAGCGCCTCGGCGCCCGCAAGGGCGGAATACTCACCCTCTAACCTAAACTTAATGCTAGTCTGATAAGGGCTCACCTCGCCGACCAGCTCAATACATGGCGTGAATGAGCCTGTCGCAGTCTGCGCATAGCCCGCGCCTACGTTGACTAACATGTCATAGCCAACGGAAAGCGGGGTAGGTTGCGCGCCCATGCCCCACACAAAGCAATCAGTCGGCTTAACATACACCAACTCCGCGTCCGTCAATACAAGCGGGAGGACATGATATGGCACCTCAAACAACTGCGCGTGCTCAATCGGTTTGGCGGTGTAATCGGGCGGCACATAAAGCGACTCGCCCTTTTGGGTGGAGTAGTTAGCTGATGGCAACCCAAACACATCCTGCAAGCAAGTGGCGACAATCTCGCCCTCATTGCCGTTTTTAAGCTCACCGACCCGAAAGACCACGTCCACAATATCACGCTCCGGCAGATTAACCCGGATAACATCACCCGGGCGTAACTCACTACCACGCATATCAAAGGTGATTTTAAGTCGCGTTAAACCACTGGCAATCATCTCTAAATCACGCTGAGCCACACGCGCCGCCAAATCAAACGTTGGAATCCCTTTATACTCAACCGTCTTACTAATTACGCCGTGCATTTGCACTGCCGCGATATTGTTAGCAATAGCCTGGTCGTCGCGGTTTGTCACCGGCTCACGGTATTTAACAATGATTTGATTGGCCTGCTTATCGGTTGCCGCACTATCATCATCGAGCACTGAAAGAATCCCGTTATCGTATGTAAACAGCGGTAAATCCTCGACCTTGTAATCATGGCGAATCAGCTTAATCGCTTGTTTACCGGTCTCAATGTTGTCATATTGCGCCGCGCCGATGTGATCCACAATTTGCTGAATGAACTCTTTAATGGAGGTTTGGCGGTTGTAGCGGATACACAAGCCAAAGCCCTCGGCATAAAGCGTATCGGCGGCTTTTTTGTAGCTATCCAAATCCAAATCGGAAAGGTCTTTTTTACCGCCCCAACTCTTATTCGTAGCGCACTCAACCAAGATATGTGCCGGATTCATGGCGTGAATCTCTCGTACATTTTTTTCTTGCTCCGGTGTCAAGCCGGAGATTTTGAGATTATTGTTGCGTAGCAAGATTTTAGCTTTTTCGGGGTACCACACCACACCGCCGTGCCAGCCTTTATTTGCTCTGCGCACGCGGTAACTGTGCTTTTTGGGATAGGCGTTATAGCAACTAATCAACCCGCTAAACACTGTCGTGGCGACGCCGCGGAAGCCGGGAATTATGTCATCTTGGCTAAGATTACCCGGCTCTACGTTGCCATTTTGAAAAAATTTATTGCGCTCAGGGTTTTTGTTTGCATATTTGCGCAGCCATCTTGAGGCATGGGTGGCAAGCGATGGGTTATAAACTCCTTTGAGTAAATTAATCAGCATTTGTGTCGGCTTTTGGTCGGGCTCGCCCATGAGTATCTCCATCCGGCCTTGAATCCCACCCTCGCCGCCGGTGTTATCACCGCCGAAGAGGTTGGGCTTGTCGATATAAATCGCCTGAGAGTGAGTGAGCTCACCCGGCTTGCCAACATAGGCGGTTTTGTCGTCCACACGTAACTCAACAATCTCGTCCACCGGTCCGCGTCCAAGCCCACTTTGAATATCCCAATAATAGCGATAACCAACCGTTACCGACCCGCCGCCACGTTTACCACCCATTATTTATCTCCTTGACGCGCCGCAATGGCGGCATTAATACATTTGCGGGCAAATACACTGCCCGTGTTTAAAAGCACGTCAGAATCAATCCCGTGTGCTAAAAAATCGGCATAGTCCAAGCCTTCGCGTACAAAAAACGCCTCCACACCGGAGGCGCAGAAATCTACCCGGCGCATGTCTTGCATTGTGATAGTCATCTTGTCCATAACTTAACCTTTTTTGATTTCGGTGGTGCGGTAGTTACCATACGCCAACACTTGCCAGTCCTCAGTCCAACAATCGCCAAAAAACACACACTGCGGCGTGCCCTCGTCAATTTGCGGAAAATTCCAATCTTTTGCGTTCACCGCATCGGGGCTGTTATTATTGCCTCGCTTATTGTTAAGCGCTTGATTGATGTAATAACTGGCAACCGCCCAAGCGACGATTTTGACGATTGCCCATGCAATTGACTCATACATAATTAATACCCCTCAGAATACCCGCGAGCCATCATACGGCGACTTATTTGGCATGTGCGGCGCGCCACCGTAATTGAGCATATTGTTAAACTTTTTAAGACACGTCTCGGCGCGCCCATCACACCCCGGATACACCTTAATGACTGTGCCGACAGACAGTTTTTGGGTGCCGCCCATAAGCGTGAGTTTGTTATTTTGATGAACGGTCACTGCACGCACCTCGCGCACGCCGTCGTCCGTCCACTCGATGAAACCTGCATTAAACCAACCCTGCGGCAAGTTTTGCGGTAAATCAACAGTGATAGATACACCATCCATCGCGCTTATGGTGAGCCCCGCGACGACAAAATTGCCCGGCTTAACTTTGCAATCCACGTCATACAGTGTATAAGGGCAGTTACGCCCCCAAGTCAGGCGCAATCCTGCGCTATCCATGGTGTCGGACAATGCCGCGGAGGTAAGATTGGTAGTATGTATATCCGGGCGACTTGCCTCCGTAATCGTACCAATCCACACAATACGGATCTCGTTGTCGTCCTCATGCAAGCGCATAATAGTGAGCTTAACAGTTTGGCTAGGCGGAAGCCCTCGATACAGGCGCGCCACGGGGTTGTTGCTTGGCATGCGAAGCGTCACATTGCCATCACCTCCGCCGTCGCGGGCATCACTGATAGCGGACGCTAGCCATTTCTCGCTGTTAATCTCTAAATCCTTGTCCGCATTGCAAAAGCGCCAGATTTTCTCGTTTTCGCCGCGCACAAATTGATATAAATCAATCGGGCGCCCCTCAGAGACGGAATGTGTTTTGCTTAAATAACTCATCTTTAAATATCCTTTAAACCGCCTTTAAAGTGCGGTCGTTTTTATGGATGTTTTTACGGCTCAAGCTCATCGCGGAGCCCGCGGAAGCTCACTGTCACTGTTGCCGCGCCGTCTGCGTCAGTGTGATGCACCCAACTGACTGTGTCGCTCTCCAAGCGGGACAGTGTCAAGTACGAAATCTTAAGAATCTCCGCTTGTTTGATATTGAGCGTGTCGCCGTCAAAGGCGAGCCGCTCTGTTGCAGAGTTAATCACTGCGGATGACACAATACGGCGATAAAAAATCCGCCCGCCGGTGCACTCAATGCGCACGTCTTGGCGTCCTGTTTGCTTTTGCAGTGCGCCGGTATAGTTGATGTAGGCAATATCTAAAGTCTTGCCGACAATATCGCCCACCGGCGTCACATCTGTGCTTGAGGTTGCCACCCAAATCGCACGTTGACGCCCGCGCAAGTGGTAAAACAAATTGCGGAGCTTGCGTTGTTCTTCCCGCCCACTTGCCACAAAGCGGTGGGCGGTGATTTGCATGGCTTTGTTTGCGGTATCCAAGTAATACGGCAAGCCCGTCTCATTATCCAGCGTCTTAATCAGCCGTGCATATTGCGCAGTGACGTCTTCTGACCACTCCGATGTCGGCTCCAACACCGGGTGGTTGCGATAAGTCGGCAAATGGCTCACATCATCACTCCACGCATTATGCTCGTGCAGTTGTAGGCGGATTTGCGCGGTTGACACGTTATCGCTTAAACGGCGTACTTGCGGCATATCCGTAAGCACAGCAGAGCGGAGCGGGTAAACGGCGGTAAAAGTGCGGTCATAATTACCAACGATTGGGCGCTTAACTGTGATTTTACTTGGCTCCAGCGCAGTAATCTCAACCATCTCCTTGTTGCTTCCGGTCATCAAAATTGCGCGCCCACCGACGGCAAAATCATAGCCCACGGTGTTAATAGGTAACTCCACCGCGCCCTGTTGCACAGGCTGTAATAATCTTGCACAATCGGTAAAAATCGGTAGCGACCACACGCGCGAGCCGTAGCCGTAAAGGGCGGATTCAAAGAGTTGGCGCTCGGTGTCACTAAAACTCACTTTAAACTCAAACGTGCGGCGCGGGCTTAAACGACGCGCGATACGTTGTTCGGCGGCAGTGACGGATTGATGCACGCGGGTGAACCACTCGAGATTTTCGGTGACGTCCTCACTCCAATCCGGCATAAACGACCAATCAGTGGAGCGCGAGCCGGTAATGCGTAGCGTAACGGGACTTTTGCCCAAAAAGTTAAACGTGACTACGCAATCAATCTCCGGTGTGCCCTGCATGCCGACTTTAACCGTCCATTTTTTAAGGGCGAGCGCGTTAAACGTGCCGGATGTTGGGCCGACAAGCTCTATGCCCTCACCACCGACGACGGAAACAGATAAAAGTTTTACCGCACTTTTGTTGGCATTCCAAACTTGCACATTAAAAGTCTGGTCAGTGGAGATTGAGCCAAGATTGACGGTGTGCGGGATAACAAAAATACGTTTATATAAATCAGCGTAGTAATTGGGCACAACATGAGCGCGCGTGGATTGCGTCAAATCAATCGTCACGCCAGCTGTCAGTGCACCATGAATGAGCTTCCGCGGGCGCGCCAAAATGCGCTGGTTAGCCCCGCGATGGGTTGTGAGACTATCAAGATAGCCGGTGTCTTTAATCGCGCCCGATTTGCCTGTTTTTGCTTTGTATGCCGTGATATTAGCCATAATTGCTACTCAATAATGCGATATGCCACGCCCTGGATGCCGGAGTTGTTTTTACCCTCCTCGATTGAGTTAGCATTGCGCTCGTCGTATTGTGCGCTCGGGATAATCATCCAACGCTCACCGGCAATCTCTAAAATTTGGCGCGGCTGAATGCCAACCATGGTGCACTCGTAACGGTCCGGCAATATGCCCAAACGGCGAAACACACCGTCAATGCCGTGCGCAATCAAACTGTGCGGGCATGGGATTAACGTCTGACCGAATTTTGATTGACTAAAGTCAACCAGTAATTTATCCGGGTGGTATGTCTTATTGTCGGTGTACATTGATGCTCGCCCAAGCGTCAGCAAATATTTACCGTAGTCTTTTTTATTGATGTCGTTAAAATCATTAATACTCACCGGCGCAAAATACCACGGCGATTTTGTTGCACCGCTAATGCCATCAGCTCTAACAACTGCCTGATTACCGTTTTTACCATTAGCAAAACCATAAATGTGATCTATTTCTTGGTAATGCCCATATCGTCCCTGTATTGATGTGCCGTAAGTATATTGTCCGCCGACATACTCACCCTCTTTATCAAGCGTACCAATCCCAAAATGTCTAAATTTATCAGCTTCGACTTGCACAACAATGTGTAAATATTGCTTAGTGCCAAAAAAATCATAAGACACATAATTACCGCTATGCAGTTGAGTGGTTGCGGTCTCAATGGTCGTAAATGAGTTATTTTTTGATGACCCGGGTTGAGCGTCTGCCCCCTTACTTTTGTCAAATCCGGAATTAACATAGCCAAACAGAAAATTACTCTCTGCGGATAACACAAATGACCAATAACCGTCGTCATTATGCAAATAGAGCTCATTGTTTGTTGCTTTATCAATGACCCAATTTTGGGTCTGCGCAAACTCGGTAAGTTTGGTTAATAGCTCGTTTAGTGTTTTTGCGGTGCCTGTTTGATATGCCATGGCTACGCTCCCGTTGTCTCAATCACAAAATAATCCTTGGTTTTAACGCGGAATCCGCCGTTAAACACCACGCCCGAGCGCCCCTCGGCAATTGTTACTTTATCTCCGGCTGCGCGTTGCAACCCTGGAATCCAATAAACGCCATCCAGCGCACCCCAGCGATTATTTTTTTGACTGGAGACCTTGTAACTTAAAAACTCAACCGGCAAAAGCGGAAAACTCCCACCGGGAGAAGCGCCCATCGTACTTAAAATTTGAGGTTGCATATAACTGCCGTATGAATAGTAATTACACATCGGATACATAAATTGATATGCCGAGTCGGTATTGATGTTTTTGTATGTCTCACCGTAAAAATCGCGCCAAGTCTGGTCAGGGGTAATCAACCAGCAATTGCCATAAAGCGGATTAACGATAGACGAATTAAAATTATCAGACTGTGAATAGCGGATAAAAACACCTCTATTACTATCATCAACTAGCGGTGCACTACCGGCGATACAAAGCGGGTATGGGTATTCTGTCGGTGGCACAGTAGGCAAAATAAAGCCTAGATAAGCACTTGAGCACACTTGCGAGATACGGGTCACAATCTTGCAACAGCGACCATCCGCAACAATGTGATACTCAATCGCGCGGTTATCGGCAAACAATGCCACGCCAGGCGACGGGTTAATTAAGCCTTTGTGGATTTGTGTCTCGGTGACAAATTGTGGGTTGTAAAACGTACCACCCCAAAAATTAATATTGTATGTGTCGGCAGAAATCAAATTGGCGGTCGAGGCGCAAATATAAATATCCTGCTCAATCCCTGTACCGGTGGACTTCCAGGCGATTTGACGGATTTCTTTTGTCGTTGTGGTTGCCGGCAAAGTGCGGTCAAACAACACCGTCCACGCCTGCCCATTGGCAACCAACGTCGGGTCGGTGGTTAAAAACTTATTTAGGATGTCAAGCAAATCGCGCTCGTTTTGCGCGGTGCCGGTTTTGTATGCCATGTGATAACCTCTTAATTTAAAATATCTTTTACGGTTTGTTTGTTGGCGCGGAGCATAGTGATGACTGCCTTAACACCCGCGGTGGTCTTGAGCCCCGCAGTAAATAACTCTGCACTGTCAACTGCCAAGGTTTGCTGGATGTTGACCGGTGATGCTACCACCTGCGTGCCCGTGCGGCCGTCACGCAAAGAATCACTTAATCCAGGCTCACTGTAGCTTGGCACAGGAGGGACAGATACCGGGCCGCCTTGCGAAAATGAGCGGAGTTGTCGGCGGTTGATGGCGTGCATAAAGCCTACGCCATAGTGCGCCACAGAATCCGCCTTAACCACGAACTCACCATTGGATAGGCGGGCGGGGATTGAATCCGATGTGCTTGTGCCGGGACCGCGGATATAACCCCCTGTTGCGGCCGCAACGGTACCGCTGGAAAATGCACCTGCAATCGCACCCCACCAACCGCTTGTCGCGCTTGCCGCCTGCATGGCGAGCTGTTGCGCGGCAATATTAATCATTGCATTTATGATGGTATTGGCGAGATTTAACACGGCATCACGCAAGGTCATTGTCCCTTTAGCAAGCCCTACAATAGAGGTTTGCAATCCTTCCGTTAAACCCTCTTTAAAGGTCTTCTCAAGGTCATTTCCCGCATTTTTAAGCTCGGCAATCTTGATTTTCATGCCCTCTAGAGAGCTTTTGGCCGCTTCACCTTGCGCGCCAGGCATTTTGGCCAATTTTTCCAATACCGGGATTTGTTTTTCAAGCTCTGCCACAGTTTCGGTGTATAGGGCCTTCAGTTGTTGTTGCCCCTCAAGGTGGCTAATTAAGCCCACCTGCACCTGCGCTTGGATACGTTGCTCTTGCGTGCTTTGGTTTTGATACAAGCGATTGATTTCAGCTTGCACCCCGTCCACCTGCGCCTTGGCTTGCTCCAGTGGTAAGATTTTTTTAATCAGATTAATCCCATCCACATTGGAGTGCTTAGTAAACTCGGCTAATAGCTTGTTATAACGGCCCTCAATGTCGGTTAAGTTAGCCTTAACCTCTTGCCCTGTTAAGCGCAAATACTGCACGTTAAGCGCAAGGTTTTTGTCTTCTGCATCGTATTTTTTAGTTTTTGTGCGGGCGTTTTTTTTGGCTTTTTCGCCGGCTTCGATTTTTGCGGCGTATTGTGCGGCGAGTTTGCGTTGCTCGTCGTTTAATCCTTCTTTCTCCGCGTCATACATAATCTTTTGCGCGGTGCCCATGCCGGCAGTTGCGGCGCGGTCTTTTAACCGCTCAAGCCAGGATTCATTTGTTTTGTTTTGCTTTGCCTGCTCAATTTGTTTGTTAAGGTCAATCATCATGTTAATGCGGGCGATAAACGGATCCATTTCGCTTGCCGCATTGCCGGCTTGTTTGCTTAACGCGATAAAGGCTTGCTTCATATTTTCAAGTTGCTCGGTCGCCGTCATCGTCGCTTGCGTCAGCTCATTGCGCAGTTTTTTCTCGGTTTGCGTCAATTCGCCGCTCATGGATTGCATTTGTTCTTCCGCGGATTTAATGGCTTTTTTGAGCTCTTCTTGGGTTTCTGCTGCCTCCAAGCCACCAAGATCTTTTAACCGTTCGGCAAATTCGCCGCCTGCTTCCATCGCGGCGTTAAATGCGGCGGTGAGTTGCTCCTGATTGATGTCTGCCAACTCTCCCGTTGTCTCGCTCAAGTCATTAACAGCGGCTTGCAGTGTCTTAATTTGCGCATTAACTTGATTTATCTCGTCTGCATTAATTAATCCGCCCATCACACTAAAGCGGTTTTTACTGAGCAATTCATCGCGACGCTTAATCAGATCATCAAGCTGAGCTTTGGCTTCCTCGATTGCTTTATTGTTGGTTTCAACTTGGCTCACGCGCTCGCTAAATCCGCCAATTTCGCCCAGTTCTTTGCGGGCTTGGATTAATGATTGCGTTTTTTCGATGTTGGATTGGATGCTGTTGGCTGTTTGCTGATATTGCGCATCAAGCTCCGCCTCTTTGCCTTTGATGTATTCATAGGCCGCATAAAGGCCAAAAATAGCGGTAATAGCAAGCCCAATAGGGCCGCCCGCAAGCGCGAGTAAACTTTGCCCCAATCCGCTAAACGTTGCGGCACGCATAGCCACGGCAAGATTGCGGTTAGCTAATGCAAGACGTTCCGTGGCCAGTGTTGCTCTATCGGTTGACGCGGCCATCGCCACTGATGCCTGAGCGGCTTTAACCTCAATGGCGGCGCGGGCAACTAATGCATTGTTAGATGCCGCTGTCACCGCGGCATTGCGCGCCATAGCCACCGCACTTTGCACCATACCGGCGACAAAGCGGGAGGCGGCCACTGCGGCAACCACAAGTGCAACATTGCCAAATAAATCTAGATTATTAGCAAGCCCACTAATTGCGGCCGCTACTGTTGCGGTTAAAGAGATAGCATTGTCGGTTTTGTTAAGGTATTCCGTCCACGCGTTACCAAAATGCGCACCGGCGCGACCGATAGTCAGCGGCATGGATTCGTATTGTTTTTCGATTTCAGCGGCGGCTTCTTTTGTCGCACTCAAGATAATCTGTGGTGTGAGCTCGCCGTCTTCGGCCATTTTGCGTAATTCGGCGCGGGTTTTGCCGAGGGATTTTTGCAGTACCTCTAAAAAGATAGGCATTTGCTCGGCGACGGAGTTAAATTCCTCGCCGCGCAAGGTGCCGGAGGCTAAACCCTGGGATAACTGGATAATGGCGGACTTAGCCTCCTCGGGTAATGCCCCGGAGACGACCACCATTTGTTGCAATGTGCGGGTAAATTGGAGGAGTTCCGCGCTATTGGCTTTATCGCCCAAAGCACGGTAAACACGAGTGTAAAGCTCCGCAGTGGATTTAAACGCATTGCCCGTCTCGTTAGAGATGTCCATCAACTCTCTAAACGTGCCTTTCGCCTCGTTGTTTGTGCGGGAGACAAGTTTAATGCGCGCCTGATAGCTAGTCATGGCATCCGCATCAAGTAAGATACTTTTAGCGCCAAGAGACACGCCGGCAATAGCGGTAAACCCTAACAATTGGGATTTAAACCCGTTTAATTGTTGGCTGACACCGTTTAATTCGGTTTTTGTTTGTTTTAGCTTGTTGTTAAGTTGCCCGGTGACAGTATCTAGCACGCTTAAACCTTGCGCACCCGCTTTACCTTGCGCGCTCAAGCGATCACTTGCCGTGCCAACGCCTGTGATTTCCGCCTTAAACTGTTTAAAATTGCGCACCGCCGCATCCACATCGGCTTTAATGCGCATTGCAAGCGTCAAGGTATCTGCTGCCATAAATTCACCTTAAAAATTGACCGCACTTTATGCGGTCAGGTCGTTAATATAATTGGTTAAGTCTTTGCCGCCGCTAAATCCCACGGCGCAATCTATTGCTCGTGCGGCGCGTTCACGTCGGGCGCGGAGCATGGATTTTTCGTAAAATAGGATGAGTTGCCGGGCAGTGTATTGCCCCAGCTCGTTAAATTGGTGACCGTTAGCCACCAAGTGCTCTATGATTTCGCCCCAATCAGGCGGCGCGCATTGGTCTGTGCTATTTGCTCGACTAGCGGTTGCACCGCTTTGCGGGTAAAAAAATTACTGTTGACCGCCCACCACAACAACATCAAATCTTCGCCTTCTTGGGCATTTAGGTTTGCAACAAACTCCACGGGCTTGTTAATGGATACGGCAACCAGCTCAATAATGGCTTCGTAGTTATCGGCAAGCGCCTGCATGATTTCATCCCAGCGCGCGTTTTCGGGCTTATCGACACTGGCTAATTGGTCACGCAAAGTTGCGATAAACGCTGCCAATTTAGCGTTATGTTGCATTTGCTGGATAAGCGTGTATTCCTTCACAGTGACGGTTTCCCCGCCCACGGTGATGTCGCGATTTGGGTAGAGGATGTCAAGTTCGGAGGTGGCTTGGTTTTGCATTTTTATTATCCTTGCAATTTTAAAAAATCCCGCTCAATCAAAAGTTGCTCCCGCAATGATTGAGCGGGGGAGCTTGCAGAATGGCTACTGCTTAATAGTGGCTACGCGGCCAAAACGCCCAAGGACTGCATCGCCCGGTTTAGAGGTATCGGCCAACACTTTCGCTTTTGCATTCAAGGCGGCCAACGAGTTGTCGTTGTTAATCAACGCAAGTGCATCGGTTGGGTTAAAGTTGATTTTGTACAACTCCAACATCACCCATTCGTTTTGCTCGGCAAGGTTGACGCCCTCGTAACGCAAAAATAAGTCTTTCGGGTTGCTTGTTAGCATTGCCACGTTTTGCGACTCACCGTAGCTGTATTTCACTGTTTCGGTGTTGCCGGATTTGTCTTTCAAAAATTCAATCGCGCCAAATACCTTATGCACTACATAATCGGTGTTTTCGGTCATATTGGCGATTTCTACATTGCTGACATTGACGTGTTTTAATGCAATGCGATCACCGGCCTTAATTTCCGTTGGTAACGCTTCGCCGGTAACTGTACCCGCGGCAATTTTGGTATACTCACCAAGTAACAACAACGCCAAGTTTTCAGGGCTTAACTCGTGGAATTTAAGGCTTACCTCGCCTGATTTGCCGGTATTGATTTTGCGTACTTCTTGGCGCTGACCCGAGTAAGATTCTTTGTGGGTAAATTCTTCCGTGCTTAAGGATAGGTTGGCTTCGGACACATCACCTACCCAACGTAAATTTTTCGGTTCGCCGTTTGGCAAACGTTCGCCAAGGTACACACGGCCTTGACCGTAGCTATAAGTTTCATTGCGCTCCATTGTTTGTCTCCTCGCTTGGTGCTTCTGCTCGACGGGTCGCGGTAGCTTTGCCGGCGCCCATTTTTAAGATAAATTCTGCGGAGGACTCGTCTAACTCCAACGTCTCTCCCGCCTGATATTGTTGCCCTGCATGGGTATGCGGAGCGGTTAAGATAATTTTAGTTTGTGCCATAGTTACCCTTTGTCATAGCTTGGCATTGGTGCTTTAAAGTACATGCCGTAAACTGCCACACCCATGCCGCTTTGCGTGTCAGACCACAGGTTTTGCACGCTTAACAGCTCAAATGTGCCACTTGGTGGTAGTCGATAACGGTGCAAGCCCGCGCTTAACCGCTCAACCAACTGATAGATGCCGACATCATTTTCGCGCTCGCCGTCTAACACGTTTGCGACGACATACACCGCCCAGCGTGCCTGCACAATACCCGGATGTTCGCCCGGCATATGCCCAAGCCATGCGGTATAAGCGGCGGGCGGATTACTTACAATGCGTGTGACCGCCGAGTCATCCCAGTGCCCGGGATGTGAGGTCACCTCTCGCAATACATCACCGCAAAGCTCACGGATTCTCGCTTGTAGCGCGTCACTGGTTTTCGCAATATTGCTCATCAGATAAACCCTTTTGCTTTATCACGCGCCCATACGGAGCCCTGTGATTCAATGATGGCCACATTATCGCCTTCCACTGTTTTGCCGTCCTCACTAATCCCGAGCGAGATAGTGCCGTTGGCCACTTTTTCGAGGTAGCGGATACTGTCGTCGTAATCTCGGCGGGCTTGGTCGGTTGCTCGATTTTTTTCCAAAAAATAGCGGGCGATGTAACAACAGTGGCGCTCTAATACCGCAGGCACGCTTTTTAGCGGCAGGGTATAACGCCCGGCAAGATAGCTATCAATCGTCTGAGAGGCGTCTTCAAGCGCTTCGGCGACTTTGGGGCTGTCCGCGCTTATGGCAAGCGTTTTAATGCTTTGCTCGCCATAGCGTTTAACTAAGCCTTCCGGGGTGGCGTAAAGCATTATTGCCCGTCCTGCACGGTCTTAACGGCGTCAGCCAATAAGGCAACCAAATCCGCTTTCACCGCATTGCCGGCAAACTGCACATTACGCTCGGTTAATGCGGCCTTTAACTGCTCAACGGTCAGGCTGTTTAAATCGGCTGGTAATGCACCGTCATCCACGGTTTTTGTCGGCGTTCCGTTCTCGCCGTTTTGAGGTACTTGTTGCCCGTCACCTTCTTGATTAGGCTCCATGGGTTCAGGCGTTCCAACAACCAACCGGTGGTCACCTTGTAACGCCGCCACTTGTTCAGCCGTAAGCGCTTCAAGGGTGCTTTTGCCGAGAGGTAACACACGCCCAGCGCGGCAATAGCCATCTTTAATACGGTTGTGGACCGCAACTTTAAATAAGTTAAGCATTGCATTTTTATCCTTAAAGAGGTTTTAAAAGGGGTTTAAAGTGCGGTTAAAAATCACCGCACTTTTTGATGAACGGTTACAGGTAGTCTGCAACAATCAACTCAAGTTTTAAGTTGCGTAATTCGTTGTCCACGGTGGCACCGTTTTCAACGCGGAATGCACGATCTAACAACTTGGTGGCTTCCTCTTGCAAATCTACCGGCACCACAATGTGAGTTGGTTTAATGCCCAATTTATGGCCACCGTCACCTTCTACTTTGCGCATTGCTTTAATGGCTTTCCACAGGTTTTCGGCGGTTAGCTTGCCTTTTACGGCGTGTGCCATCTGCCAAAAGCCGTAGCCCACGTTGCAACGGAAGTCCACCCCGTAGCTGTACATGTTTTCTTCATAGACTTTCTGTGCGTTAGCGTCGGTCATTTGAGCCGGCGTGGGCGCTTTGCGATTTTGAAAAATAATCGGTTTTAACGCGCGGGAGCAGTCTAACAGGTACCATGCGCCATCTTCGGTGACATTAGTGCTGTCATCGGTGATATTGCTCACCTGCACCGGGTCCGTGCCATCCGGATTTTTTCCAACCGGGTGGTCGGTGTCAAAAAAGTACTGGCCGTCATAGCACGCTGTTTTAAAGCCTGCTTTTAATGCGCCAAACACTAATTCGTCCGGTTGTTCACCTGCGGAGCGGCCTAACTCCATGACAAGCGGGGCATATACGCTGATATTGTCATCTTCAATGTCGGTACGAAGGATTTCTACCCCTGACGCCCAGTCTTTGTTGACTACCGCATAACCGTGAGACTGGATAGCGGTGACTGCGCGTTTGCCTACCCATTCTTTAAGTTTAGGCATTTGACCTAGCCAGGTGTAGGTGTTGCTTTTGGTGGTAGAGTTAACCACAGTAGCGATTTTGGTGTATTGGCTCGGGGCTTTTTCTAAGCCCTCACGAAAGTTTTTACCAAGACCGGTAAATAACGCTTTTACGATTTCAGGGGTTACATTAGCCATTATTTAGCTTCCTTTTCTTTGGCAAAATCGTCTTCGCTAATGCCTAACAATTTTGCGACGGTTTGTTCTTCTGCGGATAATACTGCTACGCCTTTTTCTTTCGGCTGTTCCAGATTTTCCGTTTGTTGTGCGGATAACACGGCAAGTTTCGGACGTGCATCAAGCATGGCGGATAACGCCGCAACGCCTTGCTGTTTGCCAAAGCCGGTTAAATAGTCCACTTCGGTTTCCATTACGCGGCCTTCGTTTTTGGCTTTTGCGATTACGCCCGCCACGTCGGTTTCATTGGTTTTTGCGGATAACACGGCAAGCTGTTGCACCGTGGCATCATACGTTGCTTTCGGCACATATTTGCTTAAATCCACATCATTGATTTTGGCGCTTAATGCGGCGACTTGCGTTTCGGCTGTCGTTTTGGCGGCGGTAATGCCGTCCAGCGCAGAAAGTGCGGTTTGTGCTTGCTCTTCGGTGAGTTCCGCGTTGTCTTCCACGGTCACACCCAGTTTGCCAAGCAACTGCTTTAACAATGGATTCATTGTTGCTTTCTCCTTGGGGTTGGGTTGATTAAGTTGGGCTGACAGCACCGCCAACCGACGCATGCCGGTGACTCCGGGGTCGTTGGTTAGCGCTGCCATTCTGAGTTCGATGGGTTTGCCTTTGTCGTCGTAACTAAATACGGCGCTTAAAAAAGCAAATTCGCCGTTTTTGATGTGGTCATAGGCTTTTGGCGTCCAGCGCGGCTTAATCCACAAGCCTTGACGCTCGTTATCGTCAAACCACTTGATTTCATCTGCATTAAACCACCCGGCGGCAAGCACTTCTCCCGCGCCTTCGCCTTTTTTGGCTTTGAGGATGGTTTCGTGCTCGTAGTCAACTAAGGCGTCTTGTTTTAGCGCACGTAAGCGGGCAATGAGACGTTTTGCAATCGTCTCATCGATATACCAATGCGGCACGTCGTGCGGGGAGCCGTCACGAGATCTAAATTCACCCTTCGGCAAAAGCTGTTGCCAGCCGTCCGCCGAGGTTTTGTTGATTTGGGCCGTTAAGACGGCAATAGGGTGGTTTGTCGTTTTCATGGCGCAATAATGCGCCAATTTGAGGGGGTGGTGGGTTTATTGTGGCTCGCAATAATTAATGATGTTTTAGTTTGATTTTGTGATTTGTGATTAAGATTGGATTTGCTATCGCGTTTAAGAGGGGTTTAAATGCGTTTAAGTGCGTTTAAAAAATTAAGTTAATACGATTTATCGCCTTAATATATTTTAATCGCTCCACGCGCGTTTTATTGCGTTTTTTAAAATATCCTTGATTTCATCTATTCCCTGCTCGGATATCCCTAAAAACGGACGCGCAGGCATTTTTTTGGTGCCAAGCTGATGATATATGCCGTAAGACTCAGACACACCCACGGCGGCAAAGTCATCACCATAATCAATATTAAGGCTTGCCATCAATAAGCCGGTGCGGTGCAATATCTTACCATCATAACCCTTGGCATAACGACTTTTTTTATAGGCGGGGTCGAGATCTTCCCACTTTTCACCTTTTGGTGACCGCTCATCCTCTAAAGCGTCTTCAGCATCTTCACGCAATACGTTAGCCATTTTGCGTGTAATGCCGTCAGATTTGCCTAATTGCACCAGTTTAGCAAATGCGCCCTGTACAATGCGCATGTCTTTTTCGTCAAATTTTATATCGAGTTCCACTTGACATACTCCTTCAAAAGGGGTTAAATCAATTCAACTAACGCGCTGGGTGGCGAAACGGCAACGCGGCATGATGACAAAATCATGTATACTGTAGGTTCAAATCCTGCCCCAGCGCTTAGTCATTTAAGGCTTTCCTTTCAATACTACATACACACCGCCTTTTATCGCATTTAATACCATATCAAAGTCTTCGACCTTATAAGCATTAATGACAGCATCCACCTGTTCTTTTGGTTTCAGTCTGCGACGATTAAAATCGGCTGTTACAATCACTTTAATACTACGGTCGGCATTAAAATAGATCAGATTGTTATGCCCCTCACTCCTATCAAAGACGACCAAACTTTCATCCGCAATAATACGTGATAATGAGCTGTATTCTTTTTCATTTAAGCCTATGCCGCCTTTGTGATGTTTATGACTATTGGCATGTAATAAGTTTCTTTCGGTCATAACAAGCAGGCGTTGGCTTGTTTGTCCGGTAATTTGCTTAACATCGTCAGCAATATCCTCAGACACAATACCTGCGCTAATATATCGGTCACTTGCCCCACGATTATTCAGGTTGGCTTTAACCCAATTCTCAAATGCCTTATGCCGCGCTTCACTTTTGTTGATTGCTTGGATAGTCTGACTACGTAAATCACGGTTTTTTGCATCTAAGATTTTACGGATTAAAACGATGTCATTTCCTACCGCACTTTTGCCAACATTATTGCTCCATCCTGCGTCCGTGGTAATGGTGCCTTTATCGGTCGTTAGGCTATACACTTTGGCATGGGTTTCTTCGCCGGTGGCCTTATCCACGCCCGCAAGCGCCCAATCCTGTTTAATTCTGCCGCCCGATTGACTTACCTCAAGCCCCATTTTGTCTAACCGTCTTTGGCTTAACGCACGCACCCGGCAACGACAATTCCAGCCATTGGGCGGATACATGACATCCCAAATCGGGTCGTCATAACGATACACCTTCTCGTGCAAGGCTAAATGACTTGCCCGAGTGCGACTATCTTTAATCGCCAAATATTGCCAATAGGGCTGTTCATCGGCGTTGGCCATTTGTTCGGCGTAGCGCGCGGCATGGTAAGCGGTGATTTTATTGGTGCGTAAAATCGTTTGTAAGCGGCGCGGACTGCCGAGCTGTATCGTCTGCTCCGTGCCGTTGGTATTAGACACTTTAACTTTTCCCCACCATCCCAACGCCTCCAGTTTGGGGCGCAAATTGTTGATATATTCGCGCTCCGGGATGCCTTTTTCAATGGCTTCCACGGTGGCCGTGCGGATAGTCTCTAAAATATCCATGCGGGTGACTTTTGCCACGGTAAACGCCCGCGCGTGGGCATCCTCAAGGGCTTCTTGCCAATTCCAGGCGATGGCATACCCCTTGGCCTTGAGATAGTCAACGGCAAGTTTAGGCTCCATGCGCAATAGCTCGCGCATATCTAGATTAGCGGTTGGCATTGAGACGTCCTATCAAGTCGCTAACAAATAATGCACGGGTAAGCATTTGCTCCAACGCGTCATCGTCCAAATCTTGATAGAGTTCGGCCAGGCGGGTTTGTGCGTATTCATAGCCACCTGTGCGGATAGCGTCCACAATCGGTTTTAACATCGGGTCAATCACCGACTCGTATTCTTCTGCCGTAGGCTCCAGCTCGTCGATTAAGTCGTCGGGGTCGCGGTGGATTGTGTTAAATTTAAGCTCCGGTAGGTTAGCGCTTAATATGGCTTTTTTGCGCGGGTCTTCCGGTTCGGCTTTGGGCTGTGTTCGGCTTAATACGTCTTCATTCTCGGCTGCAACAGGGATTTGCATTTTATCTTGCGCCCATTGCAACGGGATTTTAAACCCGATGTCAACTAACTTGCCCAATCCCTCACCAAAGCTATTAATATCCTCACTTTCGGCGGTGTCAAATTCAAATCGTGGTATGCGGCGCGCGTCGTTAAATGACTTACAGTTAAGCGCATAAAGCGGGTACACCAAATCACGGGTTAGCGTTGCGGCTAAGCGTTTTAAATCGGCGTCACGTAATTCTTGGCGCACCTCATTGTGTACATTGCCAAGGGCATTGGTCGAGGTCTTGCCATCAGATTGCGAGGTGAGCGTGCCGCCTAAAATCGCTTTAGACATGGATTTTTCCGCCCAGTCAATCATCGCCATAAATTCTGCCGCATTGCCGTCAGCCGCCTTGGCAAATTCAATCTCCATGCCGCGCGGGATGATGCCGCCTGCGTTATGACCGATACTCATTACCGCCCGTAACAATGTATTTTTCTCGTTGTTGGTAGCCCCTTCCGGATATTTACCAAGGCGCAATGGCAGGCCATAAATCTCCAAAAACTCGGCAAAATCTCGGGCGGAGTAGTTGCGATAAATAAACGGCCAAACCAAGGTGCGCACAAGACCAATACGGGACAAATAACCCGTTTTCGCCTTGGCTATATGCGTAATCCATCCAAATTTAGCCAGCTCCACGCCTTTTTCTGTGCCATCGCGCAAGCGTAATGTATTGCGGTCATATTGCGGCGTCATAAACCACGCAGGGTCGCGCCAGTTAACATTACGGATTAATTTCAGGCCGCTGACAAGGCCCGGTTCCCACTCGATTTCTTGGCAACTAAACCCTTTCAAAATGGCGTCAGTCGCATCAAAAATGCAATCATCCAGCCACGTTGCGTCACGCAAGATTTCTTCGAGCATTTGTGCGTCTCGTTGTTCTGCCGCACCGGCATTAGGCGGCGGGGCAATTTGCCAATCCATTGTCAAGATGGCATTACGGCGCTTGCCGAGCTCCGATTGCAAGTGTGAGTCCTTTTCCTCCATATCTTCGGCCAATTCACATTGTCCGATTAAGTCGCCCATTTCAGCGGCACGTAATAATGTTGCCGCTTTGGATGGGGTAAGACCGCTTGCCGGGTGCTCACTATAATGACGTTGCAACCAACCTAAGCGGCTGTCATTTTCGGTTTGTAGCTCGTCATCAAAAGCAAATGGTTTGCCGTGGATGTCTAAAATTTTGCTTTGCATAAGTAATCCTTAAATATTATCCCAATCAGAGCCAAACTCGGCCTTAAGGTCTTCTTTTTCGCTGTTGGAGTATTCAAAATTTCGGCCGCCTGTCGCGCTTTGGTGTTTGGCGGGCAGTGGTGTAAACTCAATTTCTCCGCCCGTCATATAACTTGCTCGCACTGCCATACAATACGACACCGCGCTGTCTCCGTGGCGCTGTCCGCTTTTGCCTTGATTGCGGGCGCGGTCGATTTTCGGTACGCCATTAATCACCACAATGTGCCCTTGGTCTAAGATGATTTCTTCATCTTGCGGGATTTGGATCAGTCCGCTTTCATATAGCGCTTTATATTTTGGCATCCACTCGCGGTACCATTTATCATTTAACTGCACCGTCTCGACCATGCTTGCGCCATAACGCAATAGCACGGACTCCGCTAAATACCCCCCGTTTCCGGTGGCATCAAATGCCGCACCGATAAAACGTGGGATGTGTTTTAACACAAAAAATACGATTTGTTTTTGTTGCTCATAAGGGCAATTACGCACCTCAAGGGTGATATCCATGTGGCGTGCCGTAGTCGGTTGCACGGCACAAACGCTAAAAATACTCAAGTCGCCTTTACGCGCAAAGTCACACCCAAACGAGTGACGCATATCTTTATCTAGCGCGTCTAAGTGCGGTAAAACGTCTTTGATTAGCCATTCATTGACTAGCGTAATACGCTCCATCTCACTGTAGTCTATAAACTTGCTGTCGCATTCAAATGCAAGTTTGACCTTATCCGGATTCGCCGCGCGGTCAACTAGCGGACGAGGGATATAACCACCGGAGCTTCGTTTTGGTACGCAGTAGTATTCTTCCAGTGCGTCTTCTTCCGTGGAGGTGTCACGCAATAAACCGCGCTTCCAGGCATCTTCTTTTGCTGGTGACCATTCCTGTTTTGACACCTGGCAAATACGTTGGTAAAGCCCCTCTTTGCACGCGTCATCTAGTGTAATAGTGTGGATGGAGTAGCTTTTGCGACCCGCGCGGCTATCTTGGATTAATTGGTTAAACAGATTGTCCACGCCGTTATGAGTTGAGATTAACCGCACTTTTGCGCCCCACATGGTAAGCGCAAGAGCCGCCTTCAGAACTTCGGCTAGTTTTTCGTGAAATGCCGCTTCGTCAATACACACGACCCCTTGCATACCACGCAAGTTTTTAGGGTTGGATGAGAGTGCTTTAATCTTAAAGCCCGATGCAAAGTAGATGACGTAGGTTAAAATGTCCTTGTCTTCGTCATCAAAAATCTCTTCTTGGATTTGCCCGGCGGCTTGGTTAAAGTTTTCCGCCCACATGGCCGCCGCGTCAATAAACTCGCGTGCCATCTCTTTGTTGGAGCCGATATAAAAAACATCAGACCCGCTGTCTGATTTTGCTCTGCCCGCAATTAATACATCATCTGCCGCTTCCGCCCAGGTTAAACCTGTTCGACGGGACTTTTCGGCAATTTTTAAAGGGCTATCATCAGCAACCCAGCGCTTTTGATAGCCCAATAATAATTCTTTCGGATCAAACGGGATAAAATCCGGTAACTTCATCATGCAATCCCCAAAATTTTTGCTTTCAGGTGGTCAACGGTTTCTTGCGATAGTCCGGCTTGCGAAATCACTTTTTCCGCCGTTTCTGCGGCAAGTTGCGCCACCTCTTTGCGAATTTTGCGCTCCCGCTCCTCGTTGATAGCTTGTGCTTGCTCAATTCGGTTGGCTACTAAAGCAAGCTGATTAATGACTTTAGGGTCGACATCATCATCTTGACCTAACGCCATGGCCTTATCAAAGGCAATGGTCTTGACCGCCTCCATTAAGAGTTTGCCAACATCCGATTGCGGCGCTTCGCCGATTTGCTTCGTCCAGATTTCGGCCATCTCGCGGCTTTCGCGGATTTTTGCCCCCATCTTTTCCATCTTGCTGGCATAGCGGTTAAGCCCTGTTTTGCTCAAAAGTGCGGTTTCCGGCAAGCCACAATCGCGGATGAGATCGTTAATTTCTTCCAAAATTTCAGCCTGTGAAAACATCTTGTCGCGCAACATCATGGCAAGGCGGGTTTTGATGTCCGGTGGTAATAAATCAACTTTTGATGCGCGCCCGCGGGTGGTTTTATCACTCATTTAAAGCCCCTTTAAAGTCGGTTTAAAGGTGAGGTGACGGGCGTTTAACGCCGTCCACGATAACGCGCCCTTGTGCCACGTCTAACCCTCTTTGAGTGATGACGAGGACAAAAAACTCACCTTTGCCGGTGTCAATGCGCTTGATTTTGACTAAACCTTGTTCTTCGAGCCAAATCGCATGATTGCGCACCAAATCGCGGCTGATGTTGTGTCCGTAGGCGGTTAATACATCTTGTAAGATGGACTCGTTAGCGTCGTAGCCGTCTTCCGCAAGCGTGCGGAGCATGACAAGACGTTGGTCTTTAGTAAAAATATCGTGCATGATTTATTCCTTTCGGTTCAAAACTTTATCTTCCAGCAATAAGCCCGTTTGGCGGCTAATTGCGCTTAATGTGGCGTTAGTGGCCTTCGTTTCGCCTTCAATTTTTGTCATCAATTTTTCAAGTGATGCAAAATCTTTTGCAGTGGGTAACGCGTCCACTTTTAATTCCATTTTTGTCAACCGTTCATCGTTTTTTTCGATGCCATCTTGCAGCATGTAAATATCGCTTTTTTTGGCATATTTACTATCCATTTTGAGCCAAAAAAGGGTTCCTATAACGCCAAAAAGGGTGGCGATAATGCTCCAGTTTTTCTGGATAAAAGAGATAATTTCCATCATTTTTGTGATTCTTCGTGTTCTTGTTGACAACTTACACAACGCACACAGTGCGGCATGGCTTTAATGCGGGCTGGGGGGATAAGCGCACCGCAATCCATACAATACCGCGCCGTGTTCATGGCATTGGCAAATTGTTGCGCCGATGCCTGTTGTTTGCGCCAGTTATCCCACATTATTTCTTCCCTTTCTTGGGTTTTATCAACAATGTCATTCATTGGGTTGTGATTCCTTCTCGCAAATGGTGCGATAGGTTTTGTTATGGGCTAACACTTGGCGCAACGTGCCTAGCGTGTCCTTTTCCGAGGCTTTAATAATGGCAAAGCCTGCGCAACTATTATTCGGCGCGTAAGTCGTTGTTTTTGCGCAACTCGTCAACAACAGAGTCGCGACCAAGACCATGAGTTGTTTCATCATTTTTTTGCTTCACTTTGTAGTTTTTAACTTGTTTCTCAACGACCGCTTTTTCGGTCTTGAGCTGTTCGTTTTTGGTTGTTAATTCCGCGTTTGCACGAGACAGGCTCTCTGCGTGAGATTTAATTCTGCGGATTTTAAAATACACATAGCCGATGATGGCCAAGATAACGGCGCCAAGCGCGCCAATTAGGCTTAAATTAATCATAATTAGGGTCTCTGTGTCTGTTGCGATTTAATGCGTTAGCAAAGCCCTTGGTTGCTGCACCGCCTGCGCAAAAAATGGCAAAGTACATAAACATTTCCGGCACATAAGGACGGTCAACCCATGCGCAAAAGCAGAGGATAACGGCCATTAAAATCGCGCCGAAAAACTGGATAAATGCGGTTGTGGACAATCGGCCGTCCGCGTTAGTGTAAAGCTGTGAAAACATAATTATTGCCCCTGTATAAGCTCGCAACGGTAAAAATTAACGCCTATTTTGAATTTGCCGTAATCTTGGCAATCGGTAACAACATCAAAACTGACGCTAATCACAGTAAACATAATGCCAATTAGACATACTGCGACAATCAAAAATAAAATCGCTATGTCAGTCTTGTCATGCATAAACGATATAACAGCACCAAAACTGCAAACGGCAAATAAACAGATCGGAAGCCCCATCATTTACCCCTTATACAAATGGTCAAAGTTAATCATTTGCTCACTATCAAGCCATGCCCATACATCAAAACAAGGGCAATCTTTCAGCCACTCGTTCGGCGTAATCGTGCCGTCGCCGTTTAAATCAGGGCTTAAATCACGATGTCCACAAATGCGAGCACTGGGATGTTGACTTTCGAGTTTGCGTAAGAGTTTGTGCAGTGCAATCCACTGCGCCTCGGTGTATTCACCGTGGTTTTTGCCTCTTTTGGTGACGCCACCGACTAGGCAAATGCCGACGGAATGTTGGTTGTGGCCTTTTACATGCGCCCCGTCTTCACCAACTTGACGGCCTGTTTCCACGGTGCCGTCAGTATCAATCACAAAGTGGTAGCCGATAGAGGTTAAGTGCGGGTTAAATTGTTTGCATTTTGCGGCGTCACGTTTAAATCCGCGCGCTTTGTGCCACTCATCAATGCGTTGTGCGGCGGTTTGTGTGGCAGTGCGTAATTGATTGCCGTTTTGTGTGGCCGAGCAATGGATCACTATTTTGTGGATGGGTAAAGACATAAAAAAACTCCCTTTAATGTTTTAAAGGGAGTTTAAACAAAGTAAGGAGCTATTCGGGTTTATTGTCTATCACTAAATTTAGTAGGGTAATTCAGGCTGATAGCGTTTTTTGATGATGTTACGTTGTTTGCGGATAATAGCGTAAATATGCGGCTCAGACAAGCCGTAACGCTCACTTAATGCCCGCACATTACCGCCGTTAAAATCATTATAGATAGCATAGTCGCGGAGTGCTTCTTTTAGTCTGTCTGCGCGCGGCAGGTAGATAGCACGACCGCCGAGATAGTGCGATATGACAAGGATTATTTTTTCGATAGTCTTATCATCAAAGCTCTTTCCTTGTCGGCTAAATTCGGCTTTAATCAACTGCACTAATTTGACTAACACGCTTTCCCAAGACTTGGATAATTCATCATCCGGAATGTGATCTAACTTATCAAATAACTGCCCGACCATCTCGTGGTCATCTGCAAATAAATCGTGTTGTTCGTCTGTCATACTTGCGCTCTCCGTTGCCATTTTTTCAAAATCTCAAGTAGTTTTGTTGCTTCGTCGTCATCTAAACTTTGCACATTGAGCTTGATTAGCTGATTTGGTTGATTGTTTTTTGCTTTAAACAATGTATTGTGCATAAACCGATTTAACGCACGCTCCGAGCCGTCTTTAACAATGCCTGCTTTGTGCATTTGTATCCAAATTGCGCGGATTTTGTGAGTGATTCGGGATTTCACAATCGCATGTTCAGTTACCGGTGTTCTGCCTTTTCTGACTTGTGGTTTAAACCCCTTATCTTTCATGCTTTCGTACACTTTTAAAAGCTCCTCAATCGTCATTTTAGTGGTGCTTGTTTTGCCGGTTAGATTATCCAACAACACACGATAACTTAACTCATCCATATTTAACTTGCTTTTTGCAATATGGATCAGCTGGATAAGTTTAGGTTTAGTTAATTTAACGTCTAGTATCATTTTTCCATTCCAACCAAATTGTATATTCCGGCATATTCTTTACAAATTCCAATTGCCCAATAGCAGCATATTGCTCAATGTACTGTATTGCAGCCGTACGCTTGTCTTCTTCCAATTTTTCCGTATTTTCCACCGTACTTTTACCTTGCTCATTGCGCACCACAGCAAATAACGGTTTCGCCCCCTCATACACCTTTTTGAGATAATTGTGATTTGTTAACGCTACCACATTTCGGGTTTCACGGCGGTTTTTCATCACGCCACTGACAGTTTCGGTGAGCGCATGGGACAACAACGGACTCGGCTGATACATATCCAACACCTCTTGCATTAATTTTAATGCTCTTGAGTTAGATAATGCCGCTTTTCCCGGTCTAAATAGGGAAATATAACTCACCAACGCACGGGCATTGTCGCCGCGTAAATTGGTAATAATACCCAACATTTCACGCCCCGCGTCATCTTCTAATAGCACATCCAAGTGGATGTCACTATGGCAAACCGGGCAACGGCATAATTTCACTTTTAAAACTCCTTTAAACTAGGTTTAAAACACATTATTCAGCCCACTTCATCTAACTTATTCCCCTCTTTTGTAAAGAGGGGTTAGGGAAGATTTAATGGACTGTAAATGGGTTTTAGTCGATTGGTGGTTGTGGCAACGGTTTCCAATGTGTTACACCTTCAAACTCTACACCGTCAAAACTACAAAATCCCATACCATCTTCAAAGTAGCTGCCCGTTCTAATTAGCCACCCGGATTCGGATTCCGGTACCTTCATTGCAAATAAAACTTCACTCCAATCGCCTGGCAACCGTTCCGAACACTTAATCCAGCCATTTTGTGGATACTCAACAAGCACCGGAGGATTTTCAACCATGTGAATGAACTCATCGGCATAGAGTTCTTTTTCCTCTTCGGTGAGCGGTCTGGTCGGTAAATCAAATCCGCCTAACACAACCCCAAAACACCCCTCTTTTATAGCGTCTTCAAGGTCAGTATCAAATCCATCATTTGTGCCAAATTCAAATATCTGGTCGACACAGTCTTGTGCTTGTGATTTAGCTTCGTCTAATGTATCGTGCGTTGTGAACTCACGTTCTAACGCGTCATAAGCAAAATATTTGTTCATTTTTATTTTCCTTGTAACATCAAAAATTCACTTTGTTTGATTTCCGTTAAACACTCAGGGATTGCCGGAAAATCATCACCACCGAAGCCTTCTGATTTCACCGGTATTTTTGCGATAAAGTGATCGCTTGCCACACCACACACTGCGATATATGCCATGTTACTCGCAAACACCCAACAATTAAGCGCTAACTCGCTTATCATAAAATCATTAAAACTTGGATATTGATTTAATATATTTCTGAGTTCTTGGATTTTAGCGTTAAACGCCTTGCCGGCTTTGGTGCGATTGTTGCCGGTAATATTCACTTTCCCACCTTCAATCATTTCAAATTTATAGGTTTTATCCTCTTTAATTTTTTCAAATTCAGGATTGTTTTCGCTACATACAATGCCATAAATTCGACTTTCACTGCCGCGCCAAAACTCATAAAACGGGATAGTGTCAAAAATTACGTCTAATTCTTTGTTTCGTTGTTCGTGGTCGATATTCCATTGTTGATAAAGTGATTTAACCGGTTCAACATTTAATGCACATTTAAAATATCTAAATTCAGGTTTCATTTTTACCCCTTTCTCCATTCGCCCTTAGGCATTATTTCGGTTATGTCGGCGTCTGCCCATTTTAAAAATTTGGTTACGCTAATTTTCGGATAATGCCGTCCATCTTTTACTGACGGGCTGTCATATTGCAACCCCTGGACGAACCCTTCTTTGTTGTCATAAATCATCCCAACCCAAAGGATTTGTCTATCTCCCAATAAACGGGCGAATCCGTATGTTTGAGGGCGTTTCGCCGAATAAACATGCCCAACTTTTAGGTCTTCTGTTGTTAGCTCTGCCATACTCACTCCAACACCGGCGTAATCTTCCACGCCACACATTTCATTTCTCTGCTTGCTGCCTGTAATAGCTTCAAGCACGCTTTATCATCATCTTCCTGCCACATTTCCTTGGCCATTTCTAACTGCTCAATAATCTGTGCCAATTGGATAGTTACATGCGACTTTTTATCTTTGTCAATCATAGTATTCATCCCCTTTGGATGGCACAGGCTCAACCTCAATCACGTCATACACTTCGGTGATGATGTGCGCCATTTGGGTGAGGTCATTGTTATTCAAATCGCAAGCGTCCATCGCTTGTTGCATGTTTTCGGCTTCAATTGCAAATTCCACCGTGCAATCTAGCCTGACGAGATATTTAGCCATTATTCGCTCCTTAGTTGTTATTCTAAAACTCATTATTCAGCGCACTTAAACCGTGCTTAAATGCGCTGTAAATGGGCTTTATCGGCCTTTGCAAGCAAGCAAGATCACAATCAATGCAAAGCTAGCCCACCCCCATATACTCAGCAGTGTTATTAAGCGTTCATCCATCTTGCTTTACCTCCGTTTGTTTCTTGCGTTTTAATCTTGGGTGCCAGTGTTCGCAAAATTCACCGCGCGTAATTGCCCAATCTTGATTAACCGTTTTTTTGGCGATATCTGCCGCCTTAAACCAAAGCGTCGCGGCATAACTCAAATCCCCCGCACGTTCCACTTCAACGGCCAGCTCGGATAAGTCCTTGTAGGTCATTTCCATGATTAATCCCGTCTAATTGAGTTTAATATTCGGGTGTAATCTGCTGCGGTGACTCTATCCGCCGTCACAGTTGACCCGTTGACAAAGTTAAATGTCAGTTTTACGGTCCCATCTTCGTTTTTATCCGCTTTAATGATGGTTACTTGGTCTAAATTAATTAGGTCCGGATATTCTTTTCTTCCTGTTAATCCTAAGTAGTTCATTTTGCGCTCCTTAAATGCTTGCTAAATCAAGACTAATTGGTTCGTATTTGTCGGTGTCGCCGACGCGTTTATAAACTCGGATATAGCTTTTTGAGCCAACCACCTGCACGCTGTCGGAGATAGCGTCCATCGCGCATTTCCAGCGTGGGTCTTGGATGTCCACGCGGCGTAGGGCTAAAATCTTGTTTGAGTTAAGATTGCCTTCCTTATCCACGTCAAACGCGCGGTCAATAATGGTTTTAAGCTCAGGGCGACTGCCTTCTGTCCAGTCTTGCAAACAGGCGTCAATTAATGCTTTAGCCGCTTGGATGCGTTCATCAAATTGCAATGATTCGGCGATAGCGCGTTGCACTTTGTATTCACCGTCAAAGCTATAAAGTGTGACGTTGCCTTTTTTACCGCCTAAATTTGCGCCATACTGCGCAGCGGAAAGTTCGACAAAGGCGGCGATGTCGCCAAACACTTCACTTTTAAAGTCTTTCATGACTTGGTTAGTCGCTACGGCCTTGCGCACAATTTCAAGCACCAACTCATCTCGCACTTTGTCGATTTCTTTAATTGATGCCTCAGGGATAAGCGCGCCGCGTGCGTCTTTGCGATAGCCTTCGGGGATTGTTACTTTTTGAGTTTCCATTTGTTTTTCCTTTTTTTACGGGTTACTAAAATCAGTGTTTGGGTAGTGTTTGGCGAGCCATGCACGCACTTCTTTTTCGGCTTCGGCCGTCAATGGCGGTGGCATATCGCCAAATTCTTCGCGCCATTCTGCATTTGCCGCTTGTTGCCAACACAACTCATCGCTATCAGCACATTTCAGCGTTTCCGCTTGGGCGACACCGCTCAAAAGTGCGGTCAAAATCAAAGCCGTTTTTAAGGTTTTCATCAGTTGCCCCCGGTCATTTGTTTTTGTGCGATTAAAATCAGGTCTAATGTAATTGCGGTGCCCTGTGCTTTGGCGGTGATAGCGGCAAGTTTTAAATACTGCGTCAACGCGCGTAAACCGCCTGCCTTGGTGCCGATACTATTAAGTACGGTCATCAAATCTTTATCGTCAGTATCCAAACCCCAAGCACCTGCAATCGCTTTAATATCGGCCTTACTGCTCCCCTTGATAGGCGTATGCTTACCAATACGGCTCCAAAGGCGCGCATATTCGTGCGCTTGGTTCACCCCGCCTTGGATGCGGTTGTAAACCTTGTCGTTACCGATTAGGGCAAAGCCGACTTCGACTTCTTCTTGGATAATGCGGATTTCTTCAAGAGCGTCATAAGGCAAGTGGTCGCTTTCATCGATAATCACCAAACCTTTTGATTTTTGTAGCTTTTTAACAATTAAACGGCTTAGGCGGTCTTTACGGCGTGGCGCATCATTAATGCCAAGCTCTAATGCCAATTCATACAAAATACTGCTTAACGTGGCGCGTGCCGGGCTTGCGGTAATCATCCACACGTTGGTGTTGTGTTGTTGATAGGCTTGGCAGGCTTTCGTTTTGCCTACGCCACTGGCGCCGTAAATGGTCACCATCGTTGGCAAAATGCGCGCCATATCAAGCACACCAAACACCGTTTTAGCAGTCGGGATTTCGATAAAACTTGGCGCTTCAACAAACACCTGCACTTTACGTTCGTTTAAGGCCATCCAGTTTTTAATGGGTTCTTCCACTGTTTCTACATTGCCGGTGTATTTTTCGTTTAGCCATGCACTCAATGCCCCGCCGTTTACGCCCGTTTCGCGCGCTAACTTGGCTTGCGTGAGCTTGCCTTGTTTGATTAATAAGCTAATTTGCTCTCTTAATGTCATTTTTTTCGCTCCTTAAAGGTGGTTTAAACTGGCTTTAAAGCCCTTTTTCTTCTTTCAACATGGCGATGCCTTTCATCAGCCATTGTTCGGCTTCGTCTTCTTGTTCATCCTCCGGCACGACTTCCACTTTGCGTAATGCGGTGCCTTCTTTAATGACTTGCCACATTTGGGCTTCCGCCTCTTGGTTTTCTTCAAACTCCACCGGTGGCATATAGGCGGCTGCCTCTTGGATTGCCATATCCTGTGCCGCTTTCGCCGCTTTTTGGGTGTGGCGTACAAATTCGCGCTCTTTGCGAGAGTGGTCTTGTGCCGCACTTGTGTCGCCAAAGGCGGCATCCACCGTACAGTGCGCCTCGGCTAAATAACTTCCATCCAAGCTGTACACCCAAACCGCATCGTGCAAATTGTTCGGGTCGTAACGCACCACCACTTTCTTGTGGCTTGTACCAATCAACTCGTAAGCCTCGTATCGGTTGCGTAATCCTTGCACTTCGCCACCGGCTTTTAACGTAAAGGTGCCGTTGTCTTTTAGCGTGACTTCTTCGTGTAATGTGAGTAAGTAGCGCAGTTGTTCAGGCGTTGCCCAACGTTTCTCGGCAACCGCATAATCCCGTTCAAATGCTTGATTAAAACTCAGTTTGCCTTGGCAAATTTCAGTGGCGCGGTCTTGGCGTTCGTTAAACATCTGTATGCCTTCTTCGAGGGCTAAAATAAAACTCTCATAGTCCACGCCCGCCTTGTTGCCTTGGTAGTTATCAGGCTTGTCTAATGCGTTGTCACCTGCGTGGTAGCCGGCAAGTAAAGGGTGCTTATCCACAAGCTCACCCAAGCCACCGTGCGAAAATGCACGCTCAATCGGCTTGGCTTGCCCCCGTCCTCGGCCGTAGCGCACCGTTGTCCAGTGCAGTTGGATGCCAAGCGCCGGAATAATCCCTTGCACCTCATCTTCCCGCACTTTAAAGCGGTAACGGTTTTTCACCCCGCCTGTCATTTTCTTATTGGCTGCCGCTTTGGTGTTGTCGATGGTTAAGTGTTTCGGGATACCGTACTTATTCACGACATCAAGCAACGCCAAGCGGATCATGTTGGTGTTTTCCGACTCATCGCACCGATACGCCAAGATTTTGCGGGTGCGCACATCCTGCCAAAGCCACGTTTTAGGGCGGATAATGTGGCCGTTATGCCATCTCACCCAAACGTTATGCTTATAACCGTCCCCGTTGACCCATTCCATTGCTTCAATGCCGGCAACGGTACGAATGAGCGATGGATACATGCGGCTCAACGCATAAGTGCCATCTCTTAAATAGGTTTGGTGGGTTTTTGGGATTTCGCGCAAGATTTTGCGCTTAATACTAGAGGGGCTTGGGATAACCCAACCGTTCGCACTTGCCGCACGTTTCAAGCGTTCATAACAAGATCCAAACTGAGGGCGCTCATTACGGAAATAGTCGGCGCGGAAAAATGCCCAGGCTTCAGAGGTAAAAGCGGCCTCGCGGCTTTCGCTGTGCGCACCGTAGCTAT